>JBKQTR010000228.1:0-4108 GCA_052143095.1 Allostellaceae bacterium | reverse complement strand
CGCGCCGATCAGTCGCAGGTTATCCGGTCGGTCGAGAGCTTGGTCGTCGCGCCCGTCGTCTCGCTGAAATGCGTCACAATCCGCTCGCATCGCGCGAGGTGGTTGGCATCGAGACGCAGCACGCGGTCGGTCGCTTGATAGTGGCAATCGACGAACCGCACCCAGCCCGATCCATCACCATCCATGCGCCACGATTGATGCAGCGTGCCGGCACGCAGGCTCGACTCGTCCGGCATCAGCGATGGCGGGCTGTTGTCGTCGATGGTTTCGCCGATCTTCGCCGACAGCACCTCGACGCCGGAGAGCCGTGCCGTCGGCATGTTCCAATCGGCGGGCGGAGATTGCGGGCATTCGAGCTTATGCCGCGGCGCCGCGGCGTGAGCCAGCGGACCGGCAACGGCGGCAAGCACCAGGACAAGGAGGATGCGCATGCAGTCCACTCTCCCAAGGGCGCGGTCCATGCTCGGGCGCACGCCCGAAGCGCGGCGGCGACGGCCCCGGACCTTATACGACATCCACTGCACTCCCGCTTACGTGCCGCGGCGATTGCGCGGCAGGATCAGCTGCTCGACCGCTGCGGCGAAGCCATCCTCGTCGTTCGAGAGGGTCACGGCATCGGCAAGGCGTTTCACCTCCGGGCTGGCATTTCCCATGGCAACGCTGAACCCGCTCTTGCGGAACATCGCGACGTCATTCTCCATGTCGCCGATCGTGACGATCGCGCCGGCCGGTACGTCGAGCCGCCGCGCCAACCCGGCGACCGCGATTCCCTTGTCGGTTCCGGCGGGGGTGATGTCGAGATAATAGGGCTGCGAGCGCACGATCGAGGCGCCGGCGCCGAGTGTCCGGCGTGCCACCGTCTCGCAAGCGGCAAGCCGCCCAAAATCGTCGCTGACGCCCACCAGCTTTCCGACCGCGTCGAGATGACGATCGAGGCGCTCGACGACCGTCGGTCGGACATGGATCGTCCGTTCCTCCCGCTCGACATAGGCGCCGCGGGGATTTTCCACCAGCCAGCGGTCGCCGACGAAGGCCCAGATATCGACCGCAAAAGAGCGCAACACCGTGATTGCCTCGCGCGCCGCCGAAGGCGGCAAGAGCCGTTGCTCGAGGACGATCAGATCGGGCGTCACCAGCGCGCCGCCATTATAGGCGCCCATCGGCAGCCGCAGATCGAGCGGCTCGACCAGCATCCGTAGACCGAAAGGCGGCCGGCTGCTGACAATGGAGAAGCCGATGCCGGCCGCGCCGAGCCGCGAGACGGCGACGCGGCTGCGCTCCGTCAAGACCTTGTCGCTCGTCACCAGGGTTCCGTCCACATCCGAGATGACGAGCGAGATACCGGTCATGGCGGCGTCGCGGCTTCCCTCTTGGTCGGACGAAGACGACACCGTCACGGGATCGCCATTCCGGCCGCCGCCGCGTCGGCAAAGAGCCACAGCGTTCCGCCCGGATGCAGACGCGCCGCCGGCAGGGCGTCGTCGCCGCGGCGAAACCGCTCGAGGATCGCGCGCTTCTCTTTCCCCGCGACCAGAAAGGCGGCGTGCCGGCTGCTCTCCAGGGCCGGATAGGTCAGCGTGATACGCGTCTCGGCCTTGGCGCCGATAACCGCGGCGACCCAGCGCTCGCGCTCGGCGAGCACGGCCGTGCCGGGGAACAACGAGGCCGTATGTCCGTCCGGCCCCAGCCCCAGAAGGGTCACGTCGAAGAGCGGTCGGGCCGGGTCGAGGCGGGCCGCGCCGTAGAAGGATTTGAGCTCGCGCTCGTAAGCGGAGGCTGCCGCCTCGGCACCGACATCCTCGGTAGGAATCGGATGGATGTTGACGGCGGGGACGGGCGCGCGCGAGAGCAGCGCCTCGCGCACCATGCGGTAATTGCTCTGCGCGTCATCGCGCGGCACGAACCGCTCATCGCCCCAGAACCAATGCGTTCGCGACCAGGGGAAGGCAGCGCGATAAGGCGGTCCGGCCAGGAGTTGATAGAGCTGCCGCGGGGTCGAGCCGCCGGAGAGTGCCACGGCAAAAGCCCCGGCCTTCGCCGTCGCCAGATCGAGCATCCAATCCGCGACCCGGCGCGACAGGGCCTCGGAATCGCCGAGGATTTCCAGCCTGGGCGTGGCGGGGCCGGTCATGCGCGCGCCCTCCCGGCAGACCAGGGGTGGGCCTTGCGGATGGCGGCAATCGCCGCGGCATAGTCAGGCGCGCCGAAGATCGCGGATCCCGCGACAATGGCATTGGCGCCGGCTTCGATCGCCCGGCCCGCGTTTTCACCATTTTGCCCGCCATCGACCTCGATGACGGGATCGAGGCCGCGTGTTGCGCAGAGTTGGCGCAACCGGCGGATCTTAGGCAGCATCTCCGGCAGGAATTTCTGGCCGCCGAAGCCGGGGTTGACGGTCATGACGAGAACGATGTCGCAGAGCGGGAGGACGTATTCGATCAGCTCGATCGGGCTCGCGGGGTCGAGCACCACGCCTGCCTTCTTGCCGAGGTCGCGGATCTGGCTGAGCACGCGGTGCAGATGGACCGTCGCGGACGGCTCCGCCTGGACGAGGAGGTGATCGGCGCCGGCCTTCGCGAAGTCGGCGAGGTAGCGCTCCGGCTCGACGATCATCAAATGCACGTTGAGCGGCTTCTGCGTGGCGCGTCGCACCGCCGCGACGACCACCGGCCCGATCGTGATGTTCGGCACGAAGCGGCCGTCCATCACGTCGACATGGATCCAGTCCGCTCCCGCCGCATCGACGGCGCGCACCTCCTTGGCGAGATGGCCGAAATCCGCCGACAGGATCGACGCCGCGACGATGATCGACCGCTGCGGCGCGATATCCGGCATGGCCGCCCCGGCGCTCACCACGGCCGCGCCGGATTGGGCGGCGTCCCGATCATGGCGACGGCGGGGATCATGCGGCGGCCGATTGCAGAATGAGCTCCCGCACCGCCCCGGCGAAACCGTCCTTCTCGTTGCTGTCGGTCACCGCGCTCGCCTGCGCCTTCACCGCGTCGCTGGCGTTGCCCATGGCGATGGAAAACCCGCTCTTGCGGAACATGAGGACGTCGTTCGGCATGTCCCCGATGGTGGCGATCTGTTCCGGCGGGATGTTCAGCAGCTTGGACAGCGTCGTCACCACCGTTCCCTTGTTGGCTTGCGGGTGGGTCACGTCGAGATAGTAAGGCTGCGAGCGCGCCGCGCTCGCCGTCGCGCCCAGAATGTCCCGCGCCGCCGTCTCGCAGGCGGCGACGCGCTCGACATCGTCGGAGATGCCGACGATCTTCACCGTCCGCGCCAAATCGGCCTCCGTAAAGGACGCCACCACCGTGGGGTCGAACTTCACCGTCCACGCCTCGCGCGCCACATGCGGCGCCTTGCTGTCGCGGATCAACCACGCCGCCGCCGTATAGACCCACGCGTCGAGCCCCCGGTCGAGGATCAGCGCCAGCGCCTGCTTGGCCGCCGCGGGATCGAGCGTGTGGCTCTCGATCACCGAGAGGTCGGGCTCGACGAAGACGCCGCCGTTGAAACCGGCGACAGGGCTTTGCAGAGCGAGAGGCTCGATCAGCATGCTCATGCCGCGCGGCGGCCGGCCGCTGGTGATGGCGAGCGCGATGCCGGCGCGGCGCAGCTCGCGCGCCGCCGCCTTCGCCGCCTCGGTCAGCACCTTGTCCTCGGTGACCAGCGTGCCGTCGACATCCGCCAGCAGCAGGCGGACCGTCCGCGGCCCGCTCACGGCGCCTGCTCCGACGGGCGACCTATCGGCCGCCAGACCCGCTTCCCGTCGCGCGCCAGCAGCTCGTCGACCGCGCTCGGACCGTCGCTGCCGGCGTCATAAGTGGGAACATCAGCTTTCTCCGCTGCCCAGGCGTCGAGCACCGCCACCATGTCGGCGCGCATGAAGAGCGTGGGGTCGCCGATCATCACGTCATAGATCAGCGTCTCGTATCCGACATTGGGCTCCTTCGGGAACCAGTCATTGTAGTGGAAGTCCATCGTCACGGCGGGCGACTGGCCACAGGCTTCGAGCGGCTTCAGCGGGTTCATGCCGCCTTCTCCTTGGTCAGCGCGTCGATCGAGCGCTCATGCGGCGACGCAATCACCTTCTCCTTGGCGC
>JBKQTR010000227.1:0-12870 GCA_052143095.1 Allostellaceae bacterium | reverse complement strand
GGTGCGGCGTGCGGTCGAGACCGTCGGTGGTGATGCGCGAGCGTAGCCTCTTGCTTGCCATGTCTCAGACAGGCTCCTATGCCAGCGGCGGCAAGAGCCGGCCGCGCTCGACGACGACGCGGTTGTCGAGCGCGATCGTGCAGTTGCGCAGCGGCAGGTCGAAATGCCCGCGGGTGAAGCGCCCTGCGGTCTCGTTGGCGCCGGTGGAATAGAGGAAATTGCCGGCGAACGCCCGGAGCTCGGTGCCGTTTACATCGGCCTTGTCGTAGAGCGCGAGCGCATCCCAGCGGGCGCGCGGGTTCATGCCCCAGCCGACATGCGAGACGGCATAGGCGTCACGCTCGTCCCAGGCCTCGATATAGCTGCGCATCAGGGTGGCATCGAGCCCGTCGCCCTCGATGCCGGTGACGTAATCCTGTACCACGCTCATGCGGATCGGGCTCTCGAGATAGCGCTTGAAGGTCAGGTTGACGTCGCCCGGTGCCATCACCAGCGTGCCGTTGACGGTGCCCGCCTTGGGAAAGCAGAGGCAGAGGCCGCCCGGCCAATACGCCACTTTCGCGGCGGGATCGAGATAGCCGGCATTGCCGCGCACCGGCGCGCCGGCGACATCGATCAGCAGATCGGTGCCGGCCGCCGACGTCACCCGCATCTGGCGAGCATTGCGCAGCAGGTCCAGCGCGGCGGCGACGCGCGGCTGCAGCACCGGGTCCGGCATCAGCCGCTCCAGGATCTCCGGATGCTCGTTGCTGATCATGAAGATGCGCGTGCCGGCGGCGAGCAGCTCCGGCGTCTCCGGCGCATGCAGCAGCCCCTCAACGGTGCAGTCGATGACGATCTCGCACGCACTGAGGGCGCGCAGCGCTGCGGGGTTGCGCTGCAGCGCCTGCGAGGCGCCGGTGGAGCGCACCGGCACCGGCTCGGATTGCGGCGGCGTCGGCATGGTGACGTGGAACGCCCGCGCGCCGATCTCCAGCAGCGCTAGCTCGGCGAGCTTGACGTTGACCGCGCGCGACAGCGTCTCCGACAGGATGGCGACCAGCGTGCCCTCGCCGATGCCGCTCAGCGTGAAGGCGCGGCGGAAGCAGCGGATCCATTTCGCTTCGATGGGGACAGGCAGCATCGTCGTCTCCCCGGGTCGCGTGTCGGTTGTCGCGGGCTTGCTCCGCCGAGTCAATCGGCTGGTCGCGTGTCACGCGGTGCGCTGCCGTAGCGCCGGCGGAAGGCTCGGCTGAAATGCGAGAGATCGTTGAACCCCGCCGCGAAAGCGATGTCGCCGACCGGGCGGCGCCGCATCGCGGGGTCGGCAAGGTCGCGCCGGCAGCGCGCGAGTCTCCGGTCCCAGACATGGCGCATCAAGGACGTATCCTCGCGCTCGAAGAGTCGGTTCAAGTGCCGCACCGAGAGGCCGCAGCCCCGGGCGATCGCCTCGGCGGAAAGATCGGCCGACGCGAGATGCTGCTCGATATAGAGCTTGATGCGGCTCAGGGTCAGGGCGGCGCTCGCCGGCATCGCTCGCCCGTTCATCGCATCGCTCGACAGCAGCGCCGTGGCCAGCAGATCGAGCAGGTTTTCCGCAACTCGCTCTCCCGCCGCTGTCGGCAGCGAGCCGATGCCCGCCGCAAAGCTGCGCAACATCGGCGACACGATGCCGGCCGTGCCGACGCTGCCATCGAGCCGCACCGCCGTCAGATGCTCGACGCCACCGATGCGACGCAGCAGCGCCGCGCGCGGCATCTGCAGCACGAGCTGCTCGAACGGTCGGTCGAAGCTCAGGCGATAGGGTCGGGTACTGTCGTAAAGCGCGAAATCTCCAACGGAAAGCTCGGCTTCCCGCGCATCCTGGCTGACGCGGCCGCGCCCCGAGAGCTGCAGGCTGACGAGGAAATAGTCGTCAGTCGCGCGGGCAATCTGGCGCGGTGAGCGGGTGACGAGCTGTGCCGTCGACACCACCGTCGACACCTGCACCGCGCCGGCGCCGTCGCTGCGGATCTCGCCGTGGAACGCACAATTGGGCGGCGAGGCGCAGTCGAGCCTGACGAAGGTGTCGCAGACGGCGTCAACCCAGAAGGCCAGCCGGTCGCGCGGATGGACATCGGCGGTCGTCCAGACCTTGGTCATCGCCAATTCCCCTCTCGCTCGATTTACTCACGGCGCGAATCACCGGTCAAGCTGGGGAGTCCAATGGGGTCAAGTCGACGGGCCGACCTGGGCAAGCGGCGCACCATCGGCCGTCCTAACCTGCTTCAGGCGCGGCAGAGGAGGCTCCCATGGGCGTACAGCATCCGAGATTCAAGGCGGCGGTGGTCCAGGCCGCGCCAATCTTCCTCGATCTCGACGAGACCGTGGACAAGGCGGTTGGCCTGATCGAGCAGGCGGCGCGTAACGGCGCCGAACTCCTGGCGTTCCCGGAGACCTGGATTCCCGGCTATCCCTGGTTCATTTGGCTGGCGGCGCCCGCCTGGGGCATGCAGTTTGTCCAGCGTTACCATGACAACTCGCTGACCTTCGGTACGCCAGCGGCTGAGAGGCTGATCGACGCCGCGCGGCGCAACCGCATCCATGTCGCGATGGGCCTGTCCGAGCGGGATGGCGGCAGTCTCTATATGGGGCAATGGATCATCGGCGCCGATGGCGAGCTCATCGCCCGGCGGCGCAAGCTCAAGCCGACCCATGTCGAGCGCACGATGTTCGGCGAGGGCGACGGCAGCTCTCTCACGGTCTTGGATACGAGGCTGGGCCGGATGGGCGCGCTGTGCTGCTGGGAGCACCTGCAGCCGCTCACGAAATATGCCCTCTACTCCATGCACGAACAGGTGCACATCGCGTCATGGCCGAGCTTCAGCCTCTATCGCGGCATGGCCTATGCGCTCGGTCCCGAGCTCAATACCGCGGCAAGTCAGATGTACGCGGCCGAGGGCCAGTGTTTCGTCCTCGCCGCGTCGGCGACGGTGTCCAAGCCGATGGTGGAGATGCTGTGCGACACGCCGGAGCGGCAGGCGATGCTGCTCCCGGGCGGCGGCTTTTCCATGATCTTCGGTCCCGACGGCAGGCCGCTCTGCCAGCCGCTCGCCGAGACGGAGGAGGGAATTCTCTATGCCGACATCGATCTCGGCATGATCAGCCTGGCGAAGGCCGCGGCGGATCCGGTCGGCCACTATTCCCGGCCCGACGTGACGCGGCTGATGCTGAATCCGCAACCGCAGCCGCGCGTCGAACGGTTCGACCTGCCGCTGCGCGATGTGAAGCCCGCCGCCGACATCGGATGGGTCATCGAGCCGCATGCGGCCGCAGCCGCCGAGGTCCCTGAAGCGGTGCGGCAGCGATAGAAGGTGCAATCGAGCGCCGGGCGCGGCTGGCGGGGGCGTGGCGATTGTTCGCTGCCGAAGCTTTCGGTATGCTGCCGCCGAACGAGAGAGGCATCGGCTTGGCGGTTCCTGCGACCATCGTGATCGAGCCGCGCCCGCGCATCGCGGTCGATGTTGCAGGGCAGGGGCCGCTCCTCGTCTTCCTGCACGGCATCGGCGGCAACCGCAGCAATTGGCGCGACCAGCTGCCGGTCTTTGCCGGCGATTTCACCGCCATCGCCTGGGACGCGCGCGGCTATGGCGGCAGCGACGATTACGACGGGCCGCTCGATTTCGCTCACTTCAGCGGCGATCTCCTGCGCGTGCTCGATCATTTCAAGGCCGAGCGCGCGCATCTCTGCGGGCTCTCCATGGGCGGCCGCGTTGCCATGGATTTCCACGACCGGCACCCGGAGCGGGTCGCCTCGCTCACGCTCTGCGACACCCAACCGGGGCTGGCGCAGATGCCGGCGGAAAAGCGGCGCGAGTTCATCCGCTTGCGCCAGGAGCCGCTGCGCGCCGGCAAGACGCTGGCCGAGATCGCTCCCGCAATCGCCAAATCGCTGGTCAGCCCCAGCGCGGTGCCCGGCGCCTTCGAGCGCCTCGTCGACAGCATGGCGGCGCTCCATGCCGACAGCTACGTCAAGACCATCGAGGGTTCCTTCCTCTACGAGCGCGCCCCCGCTCTCGAGGGCATCCGCGTGCCGACGCATATCGTCGTCGGCGCCGACGACACGCTGACGCCGCCGGAGCTGGCGCGCGCGATGGCGCGGCGTATCGCCGGCGCGCGGCTCACGGTCATCCCCGAGGCGGGCCATCTCGCCAATCTCGAGCAGCCGCAGCGCTTCAACGCCGCCGTCCTCGGCTTCCTGCGCGAGCAGAAGCGATGACGCTTGCCGAGAAGCAAGCGGCGCTGGTGGCGCTCGCCGGCACGCTCGGGCGCGAGCATTTCGCCGCGCGCGCCGAGCGCTACGACCGCGAGGCGAGCTTCCCCTTCGAGAACTATGCAGATCTGCGCGCGGCCGGGCTCACCGCGCTCTGCGTGCCCGAGCGCCATGGCGGCAGCGGCGCCGATTTTGCGACATACTGCCTGGTGTCGGCCGAGCTCGGGCGTTATTGCGGCTCGACCGCGCTCACCTTCAACATGCATGTCTGCTCGACCTTGTGGACCGGCGCGCTGGCCGACGATCTCGACATGAACCCGGCCGAGCGCGAGCGGCATGAGCGCCACCGCGCCGAGCATTACCGCCGCATCGTCGCCGAGGGCGCGATCTACGCCCAGCCCTTCTCCGAAGGCGGCGCCGCGGCGGCAGGGAAGGCTCCCTTCGGCACCGTGGCGCGGCGCGTGGCCGGCGGCTATCTCCTCAACGGCAAGAAGATCTTTGCCTCGCTCTCCGGCGCTGCGGACTATTACGGTGTGCTCTGCACCGAGGAGAAGCCGACCTTGTCGCAGCGCGACACGCTCTATCTCGGCGTGCCCGCCAGGGCCGAGGGCGTCTCGATCGTGGGCGACTGGGACCCGCTGGGCATGCGCGGCACCGTCTCGCGCACGCTGCTGCTCAAGGACGTGTTCGTGCCGGAGACTGCGGAGCTGATGCCGCCCGGCGTCTATTTCCAGGCGGCATCGCGCTGGCCGCATATGTTCCTGACACTGGCGCCGACCTATATGGGCATCGCCCAGGCGGCGTATGACTTCACCGTGAGCTATCTGCGCGGCGAGGTTCCGGGCGTGCCGGTGAAGCGGCGGATGTATCCGACCAAGCAGATCGCTGTGGCCGAGATGTTCGTGCGGCTGCAACAGACGCGCGCGCTGTTCGAGCGGGTGATCGCCGAGGCGCGGATCGATCCCGACAAGGAGCAGCGGCTGCGCGCCTATGCCGCGCAATACACCATCATGGAGAACGCCAACGAGCTTTGCCGGCTCGCCATCCGCACCTGCGGCGGCCAGGCGATGCTGCGCTCGCTGCCGCTGGAGCGGCTCTACCGCGACAGCCGCTGCGGCTCGCTGATGCTGCCCTGGACGGCGGAGCTCTGCCTCGACCGGCTCGGCCGCGAGACGCTCTACGAACCCGGCGAGAAGGACGACTGAGCCGTAGGACCGCGCCCATGGACCTCTCCTCCTGGCTCGAGCGCCACGCCGACCGCACACCGGAGGATGTCGCGATCCATTTCGAGGGCAGCGACCAGTCCTGGGCGGCATTCCACCGCCAGATGCGGCACATGGCGGGCGCGCTGGCCGAGCTCGGTGTGCGCCGCGGCGACCGGGTCGCGCATCTGGGCTACAACAGCCCGCTCTTCCTCATCCTGTTCTTTGCCTGCGCGCGGCTCGGCGCCATGCTGGTGCCGCTCAACTGGCGGCTCGCCGCGCCTGAGCATCGCGTCATCCTCGCCGATGCCGAGCCGGTGCTGCTGCTCTACGAGGACGCGTTCGCCGACGCCGCGTCGCTGCTGGGCGCGGCGCGCGCGCAGGCGCTCGGCGCGCTCGCCGCGGCGCTGGCGGCGGCGTCGGAGCGCGAGGCCGATGCGTCCCTCTCCGCCGATGCGCCGGTGCTGGTGGTCTACACCTCCGGCACGACCGGACGGCCCAAAGGCGCGGTGCTAACCCAAGCCGCCGTGGCGTGGAACGCGGTCAACAGCACGCTGATGCACGACCTCACCAGCGAGGACCACGTGCTGACGACGCTGCCGATGTTCCATGTCGGCGGCCTCAACATCCAGACCTTGCCGGCGCTCCATGCCGGGGCGCGCGTGACCTTGCACCGTCGCTTCGATCCCGCGGCGACCCTGGCGGCGATCGCCGCGGCGCGGCCCAGCCTCACCGTGCTGGTGCCGACGCAGCTCGCGGCGCTGCTCGAGCATCCCGCCTGGCCCGCGACCGACCTCTCCAGCCTGCGCGCCATCACCACCGGCTCCGCCATCGTGCCGCGGCCGCTGATCGAGGCGATCCACGCGCGCGGCGTGCCGGTCATCCAGGTCTATGGCTCGACCGAGACCGCGCCCGTCGCCATCCATCAGACGCGGCGCGAGGCCTTCGCCGCGGTCGGCTCCTGCGGCAAGCCGGCGCTCTATTGCGAGGCGCGCATCGTCGATGGCGAGGGGCGTGAGGTGGCGCCCGGCGAGCGCGGCGAGATCCTGATCCGCGGCCCCAATGTGATGACCGGCTATTGGCGCAACCCGGCCGCGACCGCCACCGCGCTGGTCGAGGGCTGGTTCCATACCGGCGATATCGGCCATGTCGACGCCCGCGGCGACTATTACATCGACGAGCGCAAGAACGATGTCATCATCTCCGGCGGCGAGAACATCTACCCCGCCGAGATCGAGGCCATCCTGCTTGGGGATCCCCGCATCGCCGAGGCGGCGGTGGTGGCGCGGCCGGATGCGCGCTGGGGCGAGGTGCCGGTGGCGATCATCGTCCGCCGCGTCGGAGCAAACCTCGCCGCGGCCGAGGTGCTGGCGCTGTTCCAAGACCGGATCGCGCGCTTCAAGCATCCCCGCGACATCGTCTTTGCCGCTTCGCTGCCCAAGAACGCCATGGGCAAGGTGCTGCGCCATGAGCTTCGGCGCGGGCTGTCTGCGCCACCGCCGGAGATCTCATGGTAGGCTGAGGGTCACGGCAAGGGCCTGACGCAACGAGAGAGGGAAGCATGGAGTGGCTCATCAACAGGCGCGATTTCACGCTCGGCGCGGCCGCCGGCGCGCTGGCGGTCTCCGGCTACGGTGGCCGCGCACGCGCGGCGGCGCCGCTCAAGATCGGCGTGCTGCTGCCGCGCTCGGGCATCCAGGCGCTGATCGGCCAGGGCTGCCAGCGCGGCTTCGAGGTCGCGGTCACGGTGGTGCGCGACATGGGGGTCGAGGTCGAGCTGATCAACGGCGACACGGAATCGAAGCCGGAAGTCGCGCGCACCCAGGCCGAGCGGCTGATCCGCGACGGCGCCCAGCTCATCTGCGGCGCCTTCGACAGCGGCCAGACCGCGGCGGCGGCGCAGGTCTGCGAGCAGCACGGCGTGCCCTTCGTCATCAACATCGGCGCCGATCCCGCGATCACCGAGCAGGGCTATAAATTCGTCTTCCGCAACTTCCCGACCAGCATCATGCTCGGCTCCGGCAGCCTCAAGCTGATGGGCGATCTCTTCACCGCGACGCATACCGCGCCCAAGACCGCCGTGCTGATGATCATCAACGACACGTTCGGCCAGGGCTTCCTCAAGGGGCTGAACGCGCTGCTGCCCAAATCCGGCCTGCCATTCCAGATCGTCGAGACCGTCAGCTACGACCCGCAGGCGAAGGACCTCTCGGTCGAGGTGGCGCAGGCGAAGGCGGCGAAGGCCGATCTGCATCTGGCCGTCTCGCGCCTCAACGACGGCATCTTGATGATCCGCGAGATGGTGAAGCAGCGCTACGAGCCGATGGGCGTGATCAGCCCCGGCGCGCCGGGCTTCTACGAGCGGCAGTTCATCAAGGTGCTCGGCAAGTACGCCGAGTACAATTACTCCATCAACGCCTGGATGGATCCGAAGCAGGAGCTGACCAAGGTGCTGGAGACCGCTTTCTACAAGGAGTTCCCGGACCAATCCTTCGATCTCAACATCGGCTTCTCCTTCGAAGCGGTGATGATCGCCGCCGACGCCTATAAGCGGGCGGGATCGAGCGCGCCGCAGGCGCTGGTGGAGGCGTTGCGCGCCACCGACATCGCCAAGCGCGTCATGGTCGGCGGCCCCATCCGCTTCAACGAGAAGGGGCAGAACGTCGATACCGGCATGGCGGCGCTGCAGATCCGCAGCGACAAGCCGACCGTGGTGCTGCCCGAGGCCAATGCCGAGGCGGCGCCCATCTTCCCGGTGCCGGGCTGGACGCAGCGCGGCTGAGGCGAGGCGCTTAGCAATTCACGAGGCTAGGCGGCTGGGTCCTAAAGACCTACGCTCGGCTTCTGAGCCGCCTCGTCTGCCAGGGAGGTACCGATGAGAGCTGCCGTGAGACTTGTCGCCGAAGCCAGCATGGTTACGCTGGTCGCTTTGGCCGGCTGGGCCGGGACCTGCGCGGCGCAGTCCGGGCAAAATCCCGCACAGAAGGCCGGATCGCCGTCCGATAGTGCGACCGAGCACTTCAAGACCGGAATGAAACAGATCGGAGATGGCGCCCAGCATCTGGGCGAAGGCATTAAGCAGGGCGCGATCGATGCCTGGGAGGCGGTCAAGGCTGGCGCGTCGGCGGCGAGCGAGAAGCTCCACGAGACCCAGGGCACCCCGAAGGCAGCACCGTCTGCTGCGCCGTCGGGCGAGGGGTCTCGCTGATCGCGTCGAGGCAAGTTACGGGCATCGGTGACGCGGCGGGCCTTCTACCGGGGGTCGCCGGGATATCGCATGACTGGCCGCCGCTGCGCGGCTCTTGTCCTCGATGTCCGGTGTAGGCCTCTCGGCGTGGTGAAAATTGGTCTTCGAGCCTGTAAGATTATGCCGGATGAGAAGAGGCGCTTGGTTTTTCGCGCGAGACCGGTTTCAGCTATGCGGGTAGCGCCGTTGCGAGGTCAAAATCCTTTGAGAGACAGGACTCTATGACGGACCGAAATGGACAGAGCGCGCAAGAGGCCGCGCTGGCTCGCTTGATCGTGACGACACTGAACCTCGAGATCCCGGCGGTGGAGATCAGCCCCGAGGCGCCGCTTTATGGCGAGGGGCTGGGGCTCGACTCGATCGACATGCTCGAGATCGCGCTCGTGGTATCGAAGGAGTTTGGCGTCAAGCTTCGTGCCGACGACAAGAACAATCGCCAAATCTTCACCTCGCTGCGCAGCCTGAACTCCTACATCCAGCAGAACCGAGGCAGCTGAATGCGCCTCTCCGCTGGCTCACTGGCGCGCGGCTGCGGTTTCATCGCCCTGGGCTTTTGCCCTGTGCTGCTCCATCTGGCGATGGTCACCGGGCGTGGGGCGCGGCTCGCGCCGGCATCGGGCATCGGTCGGGCCGTCGATTTCGGCCTGGTGACGGCGTCGGCGGTTCCACACACGATGATCTATCTGACTTTGCTGGCGGTGTTCGGGGCGACGCTCATGCCCGGTCGCGACGCGCTGGTCACCGCGCTCTCGCGCAAGATGTACGGCAGCATTCCCCCGGCGATGGCCGCTTATACCCGCGGCGTCACCTGGGCCTGGTGCGGCTTCTTCGCGGCGCAGCTCGCGACGTCGCTGGCGCTCTTCCTGTGGGCGCCGATTGCCGTCTGGTCGGTTTTCGTGAACGTCCTGAATGCGCCGCTGTTTGCGTTGATGTTCGTTGCGGAGCACGCCTGCCGGCTGGTTTGCCTGGCCGACGCGCCGCGCCACTCGCTGGCCGATGTCGTGCGCATGATCGGCTACATCAAGGACGGTATCTGGAAGCGGGCGAGGCTCAGCTGATGCCAGCCGAGCGGCTCGACGCGGCCAGGTATCGGAAGGCGCCGCCGCGACAGATCGTCCCGGCCTATCCGCTGCTTCGGCACGATCGGCCGGACGCCGTCGTGGCCTTCCGCGGGCGCCAGCCGATCGCCGCCGCGCGCTTCCTGCACGATGTTGCCGCGGTTTCCGCCGTGCTGCCGGCGCGCCGCTATGTGCTCAATCTCTGCACCGACCGGTACCGCTTCACCGTCGGGCTCGCAGCGGCGCTGTGCCGCGAGCAGATCAGCCTGTTGCCGCCGAACGACACGCCTGGGGTGCTCCAGGACCTCGCCGCCGACTTTGCCGATGCCTACTGCCTCACCGACGCTGCGCCGCCGGCCTTGTCGATCCCCTGCATGGCATATCCGGACGCTCTGGGTGACGCGCGGGCATCGCCGGCGGTCCCGCTCATTCCCGCGGCGCAGCGCGCGCTGCTGCTGTTCACTTCCGGTTCCACCGGGCGGCCCAAGCCTCAGGCGAAGTCCTGGGGCGCACTCGTTCGCAGCGCGCGCGCCGCGGGCGAGCGGCTCGGCATCGGCGCGCTGGCGAACGCGACGATCGTCGGCACCGTGCCGCACCAGCACAGCTATGGCCTGGAATCCACGGTGTTGCTGGCGCTCCAGCATGGGCTCGCGCTGCAGGCCGAGCGCCCGTTCTACCCCGGCGACATCCGCGCCTGCCTGGAGGCCGTGCCGCAGCCGCGGATCCTGGTCACCACGCCGATCCATGTCCGCGCGCTGCTCGCCGAGGCCGACGCGCTGCCGGCGACCGATCTGTTGGTCTCGGCCACCGCGCCCTTGTCGCGACCGCTCGCGGCGGCGGCCGAGGCGCGGTTCGGCGCGCCGCTGCTCGAGATCTACGGCTGCTCGGAGGCCGGCCAGATCGCCACGCGCCGGACGGCCGAAGGCGCCGAATGGCGATGCCTCGACGGTGTCGTCCTGCGTCAGGACGAGCAAGGCACCTGGGCAAGCGGCGAGGCGGTGGAGACCCCGACGCTGCTCCACGACGTCCTCGAGTTGTCCGGTCGCGACGGCTTCCTGCTGCATGGCCGGATGGCGGATCTCGTCAACATCGCCGGCAAGCGCACCTCCTTGTCCTATCTCGATCATCAGCTCAAGTCGATCGCCGGCGTGACGGACGGCGCCTTCATCATGCCGCAGCAGACAGACGAGCGCGTCATCCGGCTCGTGGCCTTCGTCGTCGCCCCCGGCCTTGCTCCGGCGACGATCTTGCGGGCGCTGCGCCAGCGGATCGATGCCGCCTTCCTGCCGCGCCCGCTGGTCTTGGTCGACGCGCTGCCGCGCAACGCGCTGGGAAAGTTGCCGCGCGAGGCCGTGCTGCGGATGCTGTCCGACAACGGCGCCTAGACATGTGGCATTCTTTCGAGGTCCGTTTCAGCATCGATCACCCGACTGCCGCGGGCCATTTTCCCGGCAATCCGATCATCCCCGGCGCCGTGCTGCTCGACGAGGTGCTGCAGGCGATCGCGGGCGATGGCTGCGTCGGCCCGTCCGTCATCCGCTCGGTGAAGTTTCTTCAGCCGGTGCGTCCCGGCGACGGCCTGCTGATCCGCTGGCAGCTTGAGGCGCGGGGCGAGACGAAATTCGAATGCCGGCTGCTCGATCCCGAGCGCCTAGCGGTGGTGGGCACGGTGCAGCAGGGAGCGGCGTCGCGGTGACGGCGGGCAGCACCGCGCAGGAATGGACCGTGCGGAGGGAACGTGGCGCCGCGTCGCTGATCAGGCTCATGGTCTGGGTCGCACGCCGGCTCGGCCGCCCGGTGGCGCGGCTGTTCCTCTATCCGATCTGCGTCTATTTCCTCCTCTTCTCCGGCAGCGCGCGCAAGGCGTCGCGGCAATACCTGGCCCGGGTGCTCGCTCGCGCGCCGACGATGCTCGATGTCTTGCGCCATTTCCACAATTTCGGGGCGTGCGTGCTCGACCGGGTGTTCTTTCTCAACGACCAGATCCACCTTTTCGATCTCCGGGTTCACGGTGAGGAGGCCGTGCTGGATATCGTGCGGCGCGGCGGCGGTTGTGTTTTGCTCGGAGCGCATTTCGGCAGCTTCGAGGTCGTGCGGGCGCTCGGGCGCCGGCAGCCCGGTCTGCGGGTGAGCCTGGTGATGTACGAGGAGAATGCGCGCAAGATCCGGGCGGCGCTGAATGCGATCAATCCCGATCTCGCCATGGAGGTCATCGGGCTCGGACGATCGGACTCGATGATCGCCGTCGCCGAGCGTCTCGAGCAGGGGCATTTCGTCGGCATGCTCGCCGACCGCAGCGTCGGCGGCGAGGGCCAAATCCGCTATCCGTTCCTCGGCTCTCCCGCCGCGTTCCCGCTCGGCTCGTTCCGGCTGGCGGCGCTGATGAAGCGCCCGGTCGTGCTGATGGTCGGCGTCTATCGCGGCGGCCGGCGCTACGAGGTTTTCTTCGAGTCGCTGCCCGATCCCTCCCGCCTCTCGCCGCGCGGCCGCGACGAGCAGGTCGAGGATTTGATGCGCCGCTATGTCGAGCGGATCGAGCATTATTGCCGCGCCGCGCCCTACAACTGGTTCAATTTCTACGATTTCTGGGCATGAGATGTGCATGATCCATCGCTCCGCCCGTCTCCTCGGCGCGCTCTGCGCCGGCCTTTTGGCGGTTGCCGCCGCGCCGGCGCCGGCGCCGCCCTGGGGGCTTGAGCGCCTGATGCTCACCCTCAGACAGGTCAGGGCGGCATCCGGTCAGTTCGTCGAGCGCAAGACCCTGCACATGCTGAGCGAGCCCCTGGTCGCGTCGGGGACGCTGATCTACGTCGCGCCCGACCAGGTGCAAAAGATCACCGTATTGCCGAGGCGCGAGCGCCTGGCGATCAGCGGCGACCGGTTGACGATCGAAGGCGGGCCGGACGATCGCGCGCGCAGCTTGTCCTTGCGCGATTACCCCGAGATCGGCGCCTTCGTCGAAGGCATTCGCGCCACGCTGGCGGGGGATCAGGCGACGCTCGACCGCTTCTACACGATGCGTCTCGAGGGCAACGCCGATGACTGGCAGCTGCTGCTGCAGCCGAAGGCGGCAAAACTGAAGGACATCGTCAGCTGGATCCGCATCAGCGGCGGCGGCAACCGGATTCGCGC
>JBKQTR010000226.1:0-16791 GCA_052143095.1 Allostellaceae bacterium | reverse complement strand
TCTCCGTGCCTCCGTGGTCAAACTTTCCCAGCGCTCGACCACATGCGATTGCCCTGCCCTCAAGGGGGAGGGGCTGCCGATGGGTCCGGTCGTGGCGGATCGCCCGGGCAGATTGCCCGGGCGATCTATGCCTCGCCCGCCGACGGCCCGACGAATCCCCGGAAACCCTGGGTTCCGCCGCTGGCATGGAATTTGAGTGGATGCCGGCAAGACCCCCCGCAGCCGGAGACGCCCATGTCCGCTCAGATCATCTCTCTCGCCGAGTTTCGCGCCCGCCGCCAGCAAGCCACACCCCTCGGCGCCGCCGAAGCCGACGCGCCGGCACCAACCGACCTCGACCGCGCCAGCTTCGCCGCCGCCAGCCGCGCCTTGGCGGCGAGCATCGAGGCGGTGCGGCAACAGGCGCTGATGCTGCAGGCGGCGCGCGTCGGGGAGATTCGTGCCCACACCGTCGCCGGCCCGCGCCTGGGATCACGCCGCGCGAAGGCAGTAGCCCGCACCCCGGACGGTGTGCAGTAAGGGCGTGGCGAATCCGCGGTCGATCTTCTGGCGCAATCGACCGACATGCACGTCGATGACGTTGGTTTGGGGATCGACGTGGCTGTCCCAGACCTTCTCCAGCAGCATCGTCCGCGTCAGCACCTGGCCGGCATGCCGCATGAGGTATTCGAGCAAGCGGAACTCGCGCGGCAGCAGATCGATCGGTCGTCCCGCGCGCGTCACCGTCCGCGACAGCAGATCCATCTCGAGATCCGCGACATTGAGGCGCGAGGCGGAGCTGCCGCGCCGGGTCAGCGCCGAGAGCCGCGCCAGCAGCTCGGAGAGCGCGAAGGGCTTGACCAGATAATCGTCGCCGCCGACGCTCAGCCCTTCGACCCGGTCGTCGACCTCGCTGAGCGCGCTCAACACCAGAACCGGCGTGTTGTTTCCGGCGTCGCGCAAGGTCAGGATGATGGACAAGCCATCCAGCCCCGGCAGCATGCGGTCGATGATCATGACATCGAAGGGATCGCGCTTGGCGCGCTCGAGGCCGTCATAGCCGTCGACGGCGAGATCGACGCTGTGCCCGCTGTCCGCCAGGCCTTTGACGACGTAGGCGGCGGCTTCCGCATCGTCTTCGACAACCAGAATGCGCATGTCCGTGCTCGAGAATGCGACAAGGGAAAGGCGCGACAAGGCGCCCGCCGATCGCTTCGGCGGACACCTAGTAAACAATTTTATGCCGTCGGTGATCGCGGGGTTAGTTAAATAAAAATCATCTTGGCGTCGATGACACGGCTGTCAGCTCCCCGCCATCAGCGCCCGGCCGTCGGGGCTTCCGCAGGATATTCCTTGGCAAGCTCATCGAGTTGCCGGCGCACGCTATCGAGCGTCTTTTCGGCTTCCTTGCCCGCAGGCGACGGGCAATCGATGCCGTCCGACGTCGCGCGGCCGCAAATCTCGCCCGTGGTCGGCTGATAGGCCTTGTGATTGTAGTGATTGTCGATCCGCGCCGGCGGCTTGCTGGCGCCGGCGGCGGCATCGATCGACTGCGCCCGGCCGGTCTGCGGGACGACCGCCAGGAGCGCCGCCGTCAGATAGAGCACAAGCGCCCATGGCGCGAACGCCGGCGACACGGAAGGGAGCGTCGATCCCCTGTCTCCTGCGGTTACGGCGGGCAGCATGAAGCCTCCTGTGCGTAAGCCCCCGAGGTCGACGAGAATCATGTAAGCGAGGCGGACCGGCCGAGTAAGCCGAAATCGCGACTCAAACGATTTTTTATCCCTGGGTCTTTGCCGGCGGGTTCAGCGTCGCCGCCGTGACGGCGATGTCACGCCCGGCGCCGTGCCGCGCGCGCCTGTCTCCTGGGGATAAGCGCCGCGCGGCTCCGGCGGCGCGCTCGGGCGGCGCGACTTCGCGCGAGAGCGCTCGCTCGTCGGCGGCCGGCAGTTCGAGCACCGCTTTGAGCCCGGGATTGTTGTCCTCGAGCCAGACATCGCCGCTGTGCAGCTTGGCGACGGCGCGCACCAGGCTGAGACCCAGCCCGTTGCCCGGCTTGCTTCGGCTGGCCTCGAGGCGCACGAAGCGGTTGAACACCGCCTGTCGTTGAGCGACCGGAATGCCGGGGCCGTTGTCGGCGACCTCGATGCGCGCCGTTGCGTGGTCGCGCCGGATGCTCAGCGCCACGTTGCCGGCAGGCGTGTACTTGATCGCATTGTCGAGCAGGTTCGCGATCGCCTGCGACAGCAGGTGCAGATTGCCTTTGACCGGCACGGCGGGATCGCTCGACACCGTCAGCGTCAAGCCCTTCTCCTCGGCGACCGGTTCGTAGAGCTCGGCCATGATGCGGGCGATCTTGGCGAGGTCGACGCCCACCAGCAGATCGCGCCGCGACCCGGCCTCGGCCGTGGCGATGCTGAGGAGCGCATTGAACGTGGCGAGCAGGTGATCCGTGTCGCCGATCGTGTCGCGCAGCGTGCTGACGTAGCGCGTCGGGGTCGGGGGCTGCAGCAGCGCCACTTCCAGCCGGGCGCGCATCCGTGCCAAGGGCGTGCGCAGATCATGCGCGATATTGTTGGTGACATGGCGCATGCCGGTCAGCAACTGCTCGATGCGGTCGAGCATGGCATTGAGATTGGCGGCGAGCTGGTCGAACTCGTCGCCGCTGCCGTTCAGCGGCACGCGCTGGCTGAGGTCGCCGCGGATGATGCGCTCGCTGGTGCGGTTCACCAGCTCGACCCGGCGCAGCATGTTGCGCGTCATGAAGACGGCGCCGGCGATCCCCAGGGCAAAGGTCAGCCAGCCCGCCCAGACCAGCGTCTGGTTCATGCGCGCGCGGAACGCCTCGGAATCGTTGAGGTCGCGGCCGACGAGCAGGCGGTAGCCGCCGGACAGGAGAAAGACCGAAGCGAGCACGGTGTCGGTTTCGGACATCCCGCCGTCGCGGACCTCGACCGGAAATTTGATCCAGCCCGGGCGCAGCGGGCTGTCGCTGGGCCAGCCGGTGAGATTGCCGGCGAGCGGCTCGAGCCGCTCGTTGGTGACGAGATAAAGCGTCGCATGGACCTGCTGGCCGGCGATGCGGGCGTGGATGGTGTCGACCAGCCCGTCGAGGCCGCCCCGCGCATACTGATCGGAAAGCCCTCTGATCTCCGCGCGGATGATCGCCTCGGTCTGCCGCTCGACGAAACCGGCGATCGAGAAATAGATGAAGGCCAGCAGCGCCAGCACCGATGCGCCAAAAAGCGCGACATAGACCGCGGCCAGGCGCAGCGCGTTGGTGCGCAGCAGGCGCCGCACGGCTCAGCCACGGGCCGGCCCGACGCGATGTCGGGGCGGCGGTCGAGGGCGGAAAGCGGCTGGCGCCATGATGCGGAGCGAGGGGTGCATGTCGCGATTCAGAGTTGGCATTCCTGCGCCCGTCGCAAGTGTGAAATTTTTAATGTTCCCGCCGGCGGTGCGGGCGGGGCATGCCGCTCGCCGGGCGCGGTCAGCGGCGGTGCTCTTGCGTCTCTCCGGCCGCCGCGGGGACCGGCACGACATCGAAGGCGATGCAGATGCGGTCCTCTCCGCCCTCGAAGGCGAGGACGCGGTCCCAGAACGCCGCTATGCGGCCGAGCGCAAGACCGGTCTCGGCTTGGTCTCGACGCCCGCCGCCTGCAGCCGCCAGACCAACAGGTCCGGGGTGATGCCGAAATGGGCCGATGCCGCCGCCTGCGACAGGCGCCGTCGCCGCATCCAGGCCAGCGCCGGTCGCGGCAGCAGCAGCGCGCTGCCGAACCACGCGGCCTCGTCCTCTTGATCCTGATCGTAGCTGCCGACCGAGAGGAGCCCCGCGGCGGTGCCGACCGTCGACGCCAGCTCATGGCCCAGGATGATATGGGCCAGCTCGTGCACGACGATGCTGTTCTGCTGCAGCGGCGACTGCCTCGTGTTGACGACAATGAGGTCGCGACGGCCCAGCCGCAGCGTGAACAGAAGCCAGTCGTCGCGGCCGAACTCGCGCGGATCGACGGTGCCCCGCTCCGTAGCGCCCGCGACACGCTCCAGCGGCCAGACCTCGATATCGTACGCCTTCGCCAAGGCCAGCGCCGGGAGCGGCGCAACATCCGCCAGGCACAGCTGGCGCCGCAACTCGATGGCGCGCCGCTCGCACTGCGACTTGAACCCACGGCGCAACACTATTGATGCCCCTGCGCCGCGACCGAGGCGGCAAATTCGCGATAGGCGGCGGTGATGAGCCGGCCGAGCTCTCGCGTCGTCTTCGGCTCCAGCACCCGCCCCTTCCTGACGGCGAGCTGCACGCGCGGACGCGCCGCCGCCGGCGACGGGCCGGTCGTGCCGAGATACCGACCGGGATCGATCCGCAGCCAGGTGCAAACCTTTTTCAGCGTGTCGACGCGCGGAGGGCGCCCACGCTCCAGGCGCGACAGCGTAGCGAAGCTGATGCCGATCTCCTTCGCCACCGCGCGCATGCCCCGCCGGCCTCGCTTCTGCAGGATCATCCGGCAGAAATCCTTCGTCGACATCGCCTCTGTCATGTCACTGCACCTCCTGGGCTCATTGGCGAAGAGCGGCGGAATTTGAACGCTGCCATCGTCTCGATGCGGTTCTCGTAGCCGAACTCGCCGTAGCCGGCGGCGGCGTAGGCTGCATTGGTCACGCGCTTGGCCCAGTCGAACGCGATGCCGAGATCGACTTGCGGCAGGAATCCGCCGCTGTTGTCAGCTAAATCGGAACCGGCGACGCTGAGAAGTCGTAAAGCGTCCGGTGACTCCGAATTTACCCGCCGCTGTTTGACGTTCAGTTTATGGTTCGACTGCGCGAAAGCGGGGACAGGGGAAGCGCACTGCATTTGAGGCCCCTGGATGCCCGCCTTCGCGGGTAAGGCGATCGTTGAGGGGTGCGCTGCTGTGAGATTTGTACGCTCCCTAGCGTGCCATCGGGGGTACGTCCTCGCCGCCAATCTAACGCGCGATTTATGATTCCGTCGATAACACCAAGCAACAGTAAATATCGATTTATAAATCACCAAGTAAAAACCCCTTCACCACTCGGTTTCTACTTAATCGCCGCCGCGCCCCGTCATATCTTATCGCCAGTAGTCGAGCGCGTGGCTTGCAGCCGGCAAACTCTCTTTTGGCTCGCAGTGCCGCACCGCTTGTTCCGGGCGCGCGTTTCCCGCCGCCCCTTGCACGCAACCGACGTGGCAGCGACCAGCCCTGCCACACATCTCGAGGAGAGCATCATGCGCACGCGTTTCATCTCGTCCCCCAGCGTTCTTGTCGTGCTTGCCGCCTCGGGCCTGGCGCTCGCGGCCTGTTCGTCAGGTCCGACTGACCCCAATCGCCAAGCGCTAGACGCGATATATCATATCGGCCAGAACGACGCCTTCGGCGCCGCGCAGGACGACGCAACGCTGCGCGCCGCCGCCCAGCCGCCGGCGGCGCCGCTCACCGCTGAGCAGAAGAGCACGCTCGACAAGGACTTCAACGTCGGCCAGAACGACGCCTTCGGCGCGGCCCATTCGGACGATGCGATTGTCGCGCAGCAGAACTACGCGGCCCACGTCGCGGCGACCGTGCCGATGGTCAACGGCAAGCGCGACCTCCTCGGCGACGGCGGCGCGCAGGACGCTATGGCGAAGCAGATGTTCCCGCTCGGCACCTCGGCCGAGGATTTCGGCGGCAAGAACAATTTCGGCGGCACCCCGTAGCCAGGTCGGGCGGCGGGCGGCGCGGCGAAGAAAGCCCGTCGCCCGCCCGCCCGCCGTGGAGCCTTGCTCATGAAGGAAGCGGCCTCGTGACGCCGTGCGACCGACGGGGCGGCGGGCGGTCGAGACTGGTGCTCGCGGCGACCTTCCTCGCCGCCGGCGCGGCCAGCGGCTGCCAGCATGAGCCGACCTCCTTCGCCGACCCCGCCGACGGGGCCGGCAAGACATCGCCGGCCTACCAGATGCCGCAGCCGCCGGATCCCTATCACTTGCATCCCTTCAATACGCAGGCCGGATAGGTCGGCGTCAGGGCCGCCGCGGCCTTCGCCTCACACTCTGGCGTCGCGCTGCGGCCGCGACACCACCTTCACCGTCTCGACGGTCATCAGCGCGATCTCCGGGATCCCCTCGAGCAAGGCGACGAAGCGGTTGATCCGCTCTTCGCTGTCGACGATCTCGATCATCACCGGCAGGTCCGCGGAGAACGTCACCCGCGCGGTGTGAAGCCGCGTCGAATGACCGAACCCCAGCCTGCCGGAGAGCACCGTGGCGCCGGCCAGGCGCTGCTCGCGCGCCTTGAGCGCGATGGCCTCGTAGAGCGGCCGGTCGCCGTGCCGCTTGTCCTCGCCGACGAAGATGCGCAGCATCGTGGCGTTGTTGGCGATGTCCATGCGTGATCTCCTGGCCTTGCGTGCCGCCGCGGGGTGATGCGCCCTACTTCGCGGGATCCTCGGGCGCCAGCAGCCGGTGGAACGCGGCGATGACCGCCGGCTGCGGCGTGCGGATCGGCGGGATCGACTGGTGGTTCTCCCAGCCGCCGCCCAAGCCCTTGTAGAGCGCAATGAAATCCTCCGCCGCGGTCTGCCGGGCCACGGCGTATTGGGTCTCGAGATCGTATTCCTGACGCTCGGCATCGAGCACGTTGAGGAAGTCGGTCAGGCCGCGCTCATAGCGCTCAGAGGCGAGCGTGACCGCGCGTTGGCTTGCCGTCAGCGCCGCGGCGAGATGGGTGAGGCGCACCTGCTGCGCGGCGTAGCCAGCGATGGCGGTGTCCACCTGCTGCACCGCGACGAGGATGCTTTGCTTGTACTGGACGAGGCGCTCGTGGGTCTGGAGATCCGCGATATCCACCAGCGCGTCGAGCGTGCCGAAATCGAGCAGCGACCAATAGGCCGCCGGCCCCGCGGACCAGATGCCGGCAGCAGGGAGCTTTCCGAGGCTTTGCCCCTGGTAGCCGACCGCGCCGGTGATGGCGAGATGCGGAAAGAGGTTGGCCGTCGCCACGCCGATGCGCGCGGTGGCGCCGGCGAGCTGCCGCTCCGCCTCGCTGACATCCGGGCGGCGGCGCAGCAGGTCGAGCGGCAGGCCTGGCTCGATCGCCGACGGCAGCGGCGGGATCATGGCGGGCCGCGCCAATTCCTGCGCGAGATCCTCGGGGAACCGGCCGATCAGCACGGCAATGGTGTCCTGGGCGGCGTTGATCTCGGCGTTGAGCGGCGCGACCTCGGCCTCGAGCGTCGCCAGCTCGCGCTGCGAGAGGGTGACGTCGAGCTCGTTGGTGAGCCCGCGGTCGAAGCGCGTCTGCACCACGTCGAGGGTGCGGCGCGTCGTGTCGATGTCGCGGTTCAGCACGGCGAGCTGCGTCTGCAGCCCGCGCAGATCGACATAGGCGCGGGCGACGTCGGCGACCACGCTGATGAGCACGGCGTTGCGCGCCGCGGCGGCGGCTTGCGTATCGTACCTGGCGGCCTCTATCTCGCGCCGGTACAGGCCGAAGATATCGAGCTCCCAGCCGGCATCGAAGCCCACCACCGAGCCGATGCGCCTCATCCCGGAAACGTTGTCGGCCGAGTGGAGCGCCGGCGTGGTGCGGCCGCGCGTGAGGTCCGAGCCGGTGCCGACGCCGCCGCCGCCGCTGGCCGCCATCTCCGGCAGCGCCTCGCCCATGACCACGGCCTCTTGCGTGCGCGCCTCCTGCAGGCGGGTGAGGGCGATCTCGATGTCGAGGTTCGATGCGATCGCGCGGTCGACGAGCGTATCGAGCTCGGGATCACCGAGCGCGCGCCACCACGTCGCGAGACTGATCGCGGGGGGTTCGCCGGTCTTGACCGATCGCGCGGCAGGCGTCGCCGCAGCCGCGGCGAACTGCGCCGGCATCGATAGGACGGGCACATGATAGTCGGGGCCGACGGTACAGCCGGCAAGCGCCGCGCCGGTCGCGGCGATCGCCGCCCACCGACCCAGCCTCGCGGCCAGCCTCCTGCCGGTCACGGCGTCTCTTTGCTGACGCTGGCGATCTCCTCGTTGCCCTTGGCGATCGTCACTTTGTCGCCGTCGGCGATCTCGCTGCTGATGTTGAGCACGATTTGCTCGCCCGGCGACAGCCCCGAGCCGATCTCGACGACATTGCCGTCGTCGCGCGCGATGGTCACGTCGTGGAAGCCGACGGCGCCGTCGGCGTCGACCACGGCAACCTGCGGCCCCCGGGCGCGGAACACCAGCGCCCCGGCAGGAATTTGGACCAGGCCGCGCGATTCGAGATCGAACGCGACATTGACATACATGCCGGGGACCAGCGTATCACGCGGGTTGGGAATGTCGACCTCGACGCGCAAGGTGCGGGCGCGCGGGTCGATCGCCTGCGCGGTGCGGGTGATGGTGCCGCGGAAGGTCTGGCCGGGCAGGCTGTTGGCGGTGATCTCCGTCGGCCGGCCCACACTCATCTCGGCGGCGGCGCTCTGCGGCACGTCGACGAAAACGCGCATGGGATCGTCCTGCGACACGCGATAGAGCGGCGTGGTCGCAGCGGTGCTGCCCGCGGTGACGAGGTTGCCGATGTCGATGCGGCGCTCGGTGACGACGCCGTCATAAGGCGCCGTGACCTGCTTGAACTGCGTCAGCGTGGTAAGGCGGTCGACATCCGCGTGATTGAGCGCAACCTGCGCGTCGGCCGCATTGACCCGCGCGGCGGCGCTGTCGTAATCGGCCTTCTTGGACTCGCGCTCCTGCTCGGAGACGACGCCTTTGGGCGAATCGCGCCAGCGCTCGTAGGTGGTCTTGGCGAAGGCGGCTTCGGCCTCTCTCACCTTGACGTCGGCCTCGGCCGCCTTGAGTTTCGCCTGCGCGGCGGCCAGCTCGGAATCGAGATCGGGCGTCTCGATGGTCGCCAGCACCTGCCCCTTGCGGACGTGGTCGCCGATATCGACGAACCACTTGCCGACATAGCCGTTGACCCGCGCATAGATCGTGCTCTCGTGCCAGGCGCCGGTCTCGCCGGGCAGCGCCAGGCGCTCGATCGCCGGCGCCTTGCCCGCCGCGACCACGACGACGGCCGGCGGCGTTGCGGCGCGCTTTGCGGTTGCTTGTGCCAGCGTGCGTTCGGCGGTCTGGTCGGCGTGGCGCACGACGATGAAAGCGACCAGCAGGACCAGCGCGATCGCGCCGGCGAGGAGCTTCAGGCTTCGGCCGGCACGGGTGGCGGCGGCGGTCGGGCCGCCGCCATTGACTTCGGCGCGGCGCGCCATCGCGGGGTGATCAAGCGGTGGCAAGGGGATCCCTTTCCGTGGCAACGGCGCTCGCCAGCGGCGGCCGGCGGCGCAACAATCGATACATCGACGGGACGAAGACGAGCGTCGCGACCGTCGCGAAGAGCAAGCCGCCGATCACCGCGCGCGCCAGCGGCGCGTTCTGCTCGCCGCCCTCGCCGACGCCCAGCGCCATCGGGATCATGCCGAGGATCATCGCGCCTGCGGTCATCAGCACCGGGCGCAGCCTGGTGTAGCCCGCGGTCAGCGCGGCGGTGCGCGGGCTGTCGCCGGCCGCCATGCGGTGATTGGCGAAGGTCACCACCAGGATGCTGTTGGCGGTGGTGAGGCCGATGCACATCAAGGTGCCCATCAGCGCGGGAACGCTGAGAGGCGTGCCGGTCAGGAACAGCATCCAGATGACGCCGCCCAGCGCGAAGGGCATCGCCGCCAGCACGATCACCGGGTCGATCCAGCTTTGGAAGTTGATGACCAGGAAGAGATAGACGAGCGCCACCGCCAGCGCCATGCCCGAGAACAGTCCGTTATAGCTGTCGCGCATGGTCTCGACCTGGCCGCTCAGCGTCACGGTGATCGCCTTGGACGGGTCGGGCCGGTCGGCCGCAAGCAGCTTGTCGATATCGCGCGAGGTCGAATAGAGATCGCGTCCCTGCACATCGGCATTGACGTCGAACACCGGCCGGATGTTGAGCTGGGAGACGACCAGCGGCACCTTGCCGCGGCCGAATTTCGACAGGTTCATCAGCAGCTGCCCCTGCTTGTCGCCGCCGTCGGCGGTCACCGGCAGGCGCCAGAGATCCTCGGCCGAGGTGATGCGATAGGTGGGAAGCTGCACCACCAGCGGGTAGCTGACGTCGTTCCTGGGATCGACCCAGAAATTCGGCGCGGTCTGCTGGCTCGAATTGGTGGTGACCAGCACATTGTTCGCGGTCTGCTGCTGGTTGAGCCCGACCTGCTGCGCCATCGTGCGGTCGACATCGACGGTAAGCGCCGGCGCGTCGGGCACCTGGAAGACGTGCGAATCGACCACGCCCGGCACCCGGTTGAGATCGCGCGCGATCTTGGCGGCGAGCGCATAGGTTTCGGCATTGTCCGGTCCGGAAACGCGCACGTCGATCGGCGCGGGCTGGCCGAAATTCAGCACCTGATCGACGATGTCGGCGGGCTGAAAGAAGAATTGCAGGTCGGGGAAGAGCTTGGGCAGCTCGCGGCGGAGAGCGGCGACATGCGCGGCGGTCGGCGTGTGCTTGGGCTTGAGCGAGATCAGGATCTCGCCGTCCATCGGCCCGACGGTCGCGCTGTCGCTGAGCGCGATGTTGATGCCGCTATAAGGCAGGCCGATATTGTCGAGCACGGTGTCGATCTGGTCTTGGCCGACGATCCCGCGGATCGCCGCCTCGACCTCGGCGAAGTAGCGCTGCGTCTGCTCGATCCGCGTGCCCGGCGGCGCCCGCACATGCAGCCGCATCTGCCCGGCATCGACCTGCGGAAAGAAATCCCTGCCGAGCGCGGGGAACAGCGCCAGCGAGCACGCCATCAGCACCAGGAAGAACGCAATCACGGCCACCGGCTGCGACAGCGCCCAGGCGACGCTGTGGCGATAGCCTTCGCGGAAGCGATCGAAGCCGTGCTCGAAGCCGCGATGGATCCGTGTGAACGGGCTCCAGCCGCGCGCCGGCCGCGCCGGCGCCGCCCCGTGCGCCGCGACCGCGGAGCGCATGAGGTATTTGAACAGCACCGGCACCAGCGTGAAGGAGAGGGCGAGGCTGGCGGCGAGCGACACGCAGACCGACAGCGACAACGGCGAGAACAGGTATTTGGCGGTTCCTTGCAGCAAGAAGATGGGCACGAAGACGATGCAGATGCAGAGCGTCGAGAGCACGGTCGGCACGCCGACCTCGCCGGCGCCGGCGACGATCGCTCGCGTCAGCGGCTCCCCCAGGCCGACATGGCGCTCGATGTTCTCGATCACCACCGTGGCGTTGTCGACGAGAATGCCGACCGCGAGCGCGAAGCCGCCGAGCGTCATGGTGTTGAGCGTCTCTCCGCCGACATACATCACCAGCACGGCGGTGATGATCGACAGCGGGATCGAGGCGAGGATGATGAGCGTCAGCCGCGCATTGCCGAGGAACAGCAGGATCATCAGCGCGGTGAGCCCGGCCGCCATGAGCCCGCCCATCACCACGCTGTCGAGCGCCGCCTTGACGAAGACGGACTGGTCGAAGATCGCCTTTACCGAGACGCCCTTGGGCAATACCTTCTCGATCTCGGGCAGCGCCTGCTTGACGCCGTCGATCACCGCCAGCGTCGACACGCCGCCGGTCTTGCGGATCATCATCAGCGCGCCGGGGCGGCCGTCGACCGCGACCGAGTTCGTTTGCACCTGATAGCCGTCATGCACATGCGCCACGTCGTGCATGAACACCGTCTTGCCGTTGACCTGGCGGACGGGAAAATCATTGATCGCGGCGATGATGTCGGGGCTGTTGTTCATCGCCAGCGTGTAGTCCTTGCCGCCGATCTTCACGTCGCCCGACGGCAGGATCACATTCTGATGCTGCAGCGCGTCGCTGACATCCGCCGGCGACAGGCCGCGCGATTGCAGCGCCTGCTGGTCGAGATCGACCATGATGACACGCGGCTTGCCGCCATAGGGGTAAGGCACCTCGGCGCCGTGCACCACGGCAAGGTCCGGGCGGATGATGTTCTGGCCGAGATCGTTGAGCTTGGTGTCGGTCAGATGGTCGCTGGACAGGCTGAGCTCAATGATCGGCACGTCGGTGGCGCCGTAGCGCAGCACCAGCGGCGGCGTGATGTTGGGCGGCATGTATTTCAGCACCACCAGCGCGCTGCTGGCGAGCTGCGCCACCGCGCGGGTCACATCGGCGCCCTCATGGAGATAGACCTTCTCGACGCCCACGCCCTCATAGCTGGTCGATTCGATGCGCGAGATGTCGTCGACCAGCGAGGCGAGCTGGCGCTCATGCAGCGTCAGGATGCGGTTCTGAATATCCTCGGCGCTCATGCCGGCATAGGTCCAGACGACGCTGACCACGGGAATGTTGATCTCGGGGAAGATGTCGACCGGCATGCGCAAGGCCGCGCCCGCGCCGAGGAGACAGATCAGCATCAGCGCCGCGACCACGGTGTAAGGCCGCTTGAGGACGAAGGCGACAATCGACATGGGCGGCGGCCGGGGCTAGCGCGCCGGTGACCGGGCGCGGCGCCGCGCGCGCGGCCTCTCGACGAGCGGGCTCGGGCTCATCCTCTATCACCTCATCCTGCGTCAGAGCAGCACGTATCAGGATAGGGAGCGCGACCGTCGATACCAGGGAAAATCGCCGGTCTTTCGGCGTATTTACGTCGCCCCGGCTAAACTTCACTTTACATCGTTGGCGGAACATTTCCGGCGGCGCGGGCTACCAGGTCGCGGTGTCTCCGCAGACGCCGGCTTACCGGAACAACGTGGTGCTCACGGTGCGGACAACCTTCTAGCCGCCGTTCGGCACTTTCACCGATGGGATGCTGGCGCCGCTGCTATTGCCGGCATGAAGGCCGAGGTCGCGCGCCGCTGGCGGCTTGCCGGCGGCCATGCTGCTCGGCGCGCCGGAGCGCGCGCCGCCGAAGGCGGTGGCGTGGATCGGCGCAAATTGCTCGCCGACCTCCTGCGCCCGCGCCGGATGGAGCGGAACGTAGATGCGCGGCGCCGCCGCCTTGCGCGAGGGCGAGTCCATTTGCGCGCCGAAGGCGGTGTACTGGCCCTGGCCGTAAAGCCCGTCATCCGCCGCGCGCGCCGGAGCGCTTGCGGCCGCGAGCGCGACCAGCGCCAGGATCGGGAGAAGCGTGCCGCTCAACCTGCTGGACATCTTTCTTTCCTCGCTACGCGCCCGGTCGCCGATCACGCGCGCGTCCCACCGGATCACGGCAGCACCGGACGTAGCCAATCCTGTCCGTCAATTTACTCGATGATACCATGAACGTCGCAGATCACGCCGAAACCAAACCGTTATTTTAACGCGCAGACAATGAACTCGAGTTCATCATGAAGTATATTTTATCTCTTCTTGAATGAAACTCCCGCTCGCCCGCACAAAAAAAAGGAGCCCGCGCGGAACGCGCGGGCTCGATGTCGACCACAGAACCTGCCTGCCCGAAGGCAAGACATGGGATAATACCGCCCAGGGTGTAAAGGCACAATGATTTTTCCCTCATAACGCAATTGTTATCAAGAGAAGTATGACGTCAATTTCATAATCGCGTTGCCCAACCAAAGCGGTCATTGATCGTCCACAATAATAAAACTGAAAAACGCAATGTAGTCTTTGTGTCATCTTGATCTCTTACGATCGGCGCGGGCGCGAAGTCACGACGGCTTCGCGTGAGGGGGCGAGCACGCCCGCGTTTCGATGACAATGAGGACATCCATGTCGCACAAGCATTCGCTTTGTCAGGGCGGCGCGCTCGGCGCCTTGCTCGGTGCCGCGTTGTTGGCGCCTGTTCCGGCCATGGCGCAGATCAGCGGCTCGCTCGACACCGAGGTCGAGATGCTCCGGCAGGAGGTGCAGCAGCTGCGCCAGCAGATGCAATCGATGCAGAATCCAGCCGCGACAGCCCAGCCCGGGACCGCGCCCGGCGCTCTGCCTGGCCCGGCGCCGCTCGCTCCGACGGCGGCGGCGTCGCTGTCGCCCGGCGCCTTCCAGCTTGGCGGCGTCCGCATGCAGTTCGGGGGCTTCATCGAAGCCGCGACGATCTTCCGCTCGCGCAACGAGGTCGCCGATGTCGGCTCGGACTACAACACCGGCATCCCGTTCAATAACTCGGCGCTGGCGCATGAGACGGAATTCCGCGAATCCGCGCGCCAGAGCCGCATCTCCGGCCTGGTCTCCGGCGATGTCAACGACGACACCCATCTCGCCGCCTATGTCGAGACCGACTTTCTCTCCGCCGCGGCCACCTCGAACTCGCGCGAGAGCAACAGCTACTCGCTGCGCCTTCGCCACGCCTACATGACGCTCGACCAGGACGATTGGGGCTTCCACTTCCTCGGCGGCCAGGAATGGAGCCTGCTGACCACCAACACCAACGGCATCATTCCGCGCCAGGAGCAGATCCCGTTGACCATCGACGCACAGTACGTCGAGGGCTTCAACTGGACCCGCAACCCGCAGATCCGCGTGGTCAAGAATTGGGGGCACTTATGGGCGGGGCTGTCGCTGGAAAGCCCGCAAGGCGTGCTGCCGCCCAGTCCGGGCGCCGTGCCGACCGGCGTTAACGCCAACAACGCCGGCGATTCCGGCGGGCTCCTGAACAACACGACGACCTATACCAACGATATCATTCCCGACATCATCGCCAAGGTCGCGGTCGATCCCGGCTTTGGCCATTACGAGCTGAAGAGCATCGCGCGCGTCTTCACCGATGACGTCGCCGGCTCGACCAACAAGGTGTGGGGCTATGGCGTCGGCGGTGCCGCAAGCATGCCGATCGTGCCGCATTTTGTCGACCTGCAGATCAGCGGGCTCGCCGGCTACGGCATCGGCCGCTACGGCTCGGGCCAGCTCCCCGACGTCGCCTTCACCCGGACCAACTCGCTGATCGCGATCCCCGAGGTGCAGGGCCTGGTCGGCATCATCACCCATCCCTGGGCGGGCAACGATCTCTATCTCTATGGTGGCTGGGAGCATGCCGACCGCGCCGGCAGCCCGGTCGCCACCGCCGGCTACGGCTCGGGCACCCTGGTCAATACCGGCTGCAATACCTTCGGCGGAACCTGCCAGGCCGAGACCGAGAACCTCAAGCAAGTCGCCCTCGGCACCTGGCAGGACATCTACAAGGGCAAATTCGGCCGCTTCGTCTTCGGCGTCCAGGGCTCCTACATCGAGCGCGACGCCTTCAGCGGCGTGGGCGGCGCGCCCAGCACCAACGAGGCCATTGCCATGACCTCGTTCCGCTACTACCCGTTCTAAGACGGTCGCCGCGCGCTCAGGGGCCGATGCTCAGCGCCGGGGCTGGAGCTGATCCAGCCATTCGGCAAGGCATCGCTGCCCCTGCGCCGCGGCGATTCGGGCGAAGCGGGCGGTATCCGCGCGCAGCCGCGTGACCGAGACGCCCGCCGCGGCGATCTCCGCTGCGCCACCGATCAGCCAGCGCTCGAATTTCTTGGCCAGGCTTTCGACGTGGAATTGCAGCGCGAGCGCGTTGCGGCCATAGGCGAAGGCTTCATCGGCGCCGGCCTCGCTCGCTGCCAGACGCTCGGCGCCGCTCGGCAGCTCCAACATGTCGTAATGCCAATGCAGCACCGGCCCGACCAGATGGCGCAACGGGCTCGCCATGCCCGCCGGCGCGAGCGTCAGCGGCGTCCAGCCGATCCGGTGGGAGGTGCCGGGCGCGACGCGCGCACCGAGGGCGCGCGCCATGAGCTGCGCGCCGAGGCCGACGCCGAGGCAGGGACGCTCCGCCGCCAGCCTCGTCTCGAGCAGCGCGATCTCCTTCTTGAGGAAGGGATACTTGTCGACATCGCCGGCGTGCAACGGGCCGCTGAGTACCACCAGCAGCTCAGCCTCGCCGAGTTCCGCCGCGGCGAGATCGCCGCTGCCGATGTCGAAATAGCGGACGCGGAAGCCCCGCGCGCGCAGCATTTCCTCGAAGGCGCCGAGATCCTGATAGGCGACGTGGCGGATCGCCACCACGGTGCGCGCGCTCGCGCCGGCACCGCGATTCTCGCCGCTGCGCGGCGCCCGCGCCGGTTTGGGCGCGGCACCGGCCTCGACGTCATCGACCGAGAAGGGCTTTGCCTCGAGGGCGGGCGTTTCGTCGAAGCCGGAAATGCTGGTGCGCATGGATCACCTCGGCAGAGCCTGTTCTGGCCACCGCGCTGCCTCCCGGTGAAGCCGCGAGTTCATCGCTTGCGGTCGTTGTCGCCGACCGACAGTGTCGCCGCTCCCATCCTCAAGATAAGGATTTCATGATAGGGGAGAACCACCATCGCGCACCATGAACAATTTTTTAGGATCGTCGGGTCGCCCGATCATTCATGTTCGATCCGGCGCCCGGAGAATCACCGGTGACGATGCTGAAGGAGTATGAGGAAGAGCTGCTGCCGGAATTTTTTCGCGAGCTGCGGCAGGCGCAGGAAGAGATGGACAGCCTTCCCGGCCGCTGCCGCTGGCTGCTCCGGGCGGAATTGCCGTCGGGCTATGGCATCGTATCGCGCTGGGAGATGCTTATCTTCCGGCCGCTCCAGGACAACGCGTCGTCAACGCGCAAAATCCGCATCGCGGAAATTAACCGTGCCGCTGCGCAGGAGCGAGGCGGAGCTGCCGGCGCGCGACGCGTCTATATCGGCATCGATGGCGCGCGACGGCGACGTATAGGCGCCGCCGCACGCGCTCAACCCGGCGGCAAGGAGGAGGATCGATAATGCTGCCGGCAAAGGGCGCTTCATGACACGTCACCATCGGCTGCCGCGGATCAGCCGAGACTAGATGCAGCAGGTTAGCAAAAGGCTGCCGGGGCGCGCGCAATCGCCGGGCATTTGAGATAAATGCCCGG
>JBKQTR010000225.1:0-6710 GCA_052143095.1 Allostellaceae bacterium | reverse complement strand
GCCTCGGCGGGCGGTGTGGCCGCGGGCGCCGGCGGGCTGGGCGCGGCCTCGGCGAGCGGCGTTGCCGTGACGCTCTCGCGCGGCACGGCCCCTCCGGTTGCCGCGACCGGCGCGATCGGCGCCGCCGGCCGGGCGGCGACGGTCTCGGGCTTGTGCGCCGCTTTGGCCGCCGCCTTCTTCTTCTTGGGCTGGTGGAGACCGGTGCTCTTGCCGGGCGCCGGGTGGGTCGCGGCCGTGCCGCGCCGTTGCGGCGTCTGGCCGCGCAGCAGGTCGGGCAAGGTCGGCGCCGGGCCGAGCGCGTCCAGCACGCTGAGATCGACCGTCACCTCAGGCGGCTGGATGCCGCCGACGATGGTCTGCGCGGCGGCCGGCGTCGCGGCGACGGCAAGAAGAACCAAGGCTGCGGCACCAGGGAACGTCCGCATCACGCGAAGGCGAGGGTATGAGCTGGCCATGCCGCCACGGTCCATCAATGCTTCGTCGGGCGCGCCATTTGCCGCGTCATGCGCGTAAAATACCGCAAGCGGGCCGGTCGCCGCCACAGTCAGTTTGCCGCCGGTTCCGTAAGCGCTTTATTAAGGAGTTGCAGCAGCGGCTGATGCAAATTGCTATTGGCGGCGACGACATCGCCGCTCGCCAGCATCCCGGGGCCGCCGGCGAGGTCGCTGATATAGCCGCCGGCCTCGCGGACGATGAGGATGCCGGCGGCGAGATCCCAGGGCTTGAGGGCGAATTCCCAGAAGCCGTCGAAGCGCCCCGCCGCGACAAAGGCGAGGTCCAGCGAGGCGACGCCCAGCCGCCGCACGCCGCTCGTCGCCGCCATCGCCGCGCCGAGCGTGGCGAGATAGCGCGCATGGTCGCTGCGGCCGATGAAGGGGATGCCGGTGCCGATCAGCGCCTCGGCGAGGTGGCGGCGCGCCGAGACTCGCAGCCTGCGGTCATTGTGGAAAGCGCCAGCGCCCTTCTCCGCCCAGAACATCTCGTCGCGTACCGGCTCATAGATCACCCCGGCGATCATCTCGCCGTCGCGCTCGAGCCCGATCGAGATCGAGAAATGCGGGATGCCGTGCAGGAAATTGGTGGTGCCGTCGAGCGGATCGACGATCCAGCGGTGATGCGTATCGCTGCCCGCCTCGCTGCCGCTCTCCTCCATCAGGAAGCCATAGCCCGGCCGCGCCTTGCCGAGCTCGGCGCGCAGCACCTTCTCGGCCTTGAGATCGGCGGCGCTGACGAAATCGCCGGGCCCCTTGACCGAGACCTGGAGCTGCTCGACCTCGCCGAAATCGCGGATCAGGCCGCGCGCCGCCTTCAAGGCGGCGTTCGCCATGACATTGATGGTGGCCGAGCGCGGCGCCAAGCCTCAGTCCTTCGCCCGCTCGAGATAGGTGCCGTCGGCGGTGTTGACGACGATCTTGGTGCCGGCGGCGATGTGCGGCGGGATCATCACCCGCCTGCCGTTCTCGAGCTTGCCGGCCTTGTACGAGGAGGAGGCGGTCTGCCCCTTCACCACGGGATCGGCCTCGACCACTGTCACCACCACGCTCTGCGGCAGCGTGACGGCGAGCGGCGAGCCTTCATAGAGCTGGATGGTGCAGAGCATGCCCTCCTGCAGGAAATCCGCCGACTCGCCGATCATCTCCTTGTTGACGGTGAGCTGCTCGTAATTTTCATTATCCATGAACGTCGCGAGCTCGCCGTCGAGATAGAGGAACTGCATCTCCTTCTCGTCGAGGCGCACGCGCTCGACCGTCTCCTGGGTGCGGAAGCGCTCGTTGAGCTTCGACCCGCCGCGCAGATCGCGCATCTCGACCTGGGCGAAGGCGCCGCCCTTGCCCGGCTGCACCAGCTCGCGGCGCACCACCAGCCACAGCTTGCCCTGATGCTCCAGGACATTGCCCGGCTTGATATCGATGGCACTGATCTTCATGGCGCTCGCCCTCGTTGGCGCTTCGGTTGAGACAGGATTGCGGTCGGTGCCGCTTACTAGCAGCTTGTCCTGGTCAAAGGAAGGGGGCGGCGAGGCTGGGAACCGCCGCCGGCTTCGCTATGATGGGCGCTCCTGGGGGAGCACGCGATGCGCGGATGGGGTAAGCTTGCCTTTGCCGCGGCGCTGCTCGGCGCCGCCGGTCCGGTCTTCGGCCAGGCGCCGCCGGAGCCGAAACCGACGACACCGATCGAGCATCTCATCGTCGTTGTCGGCGAGAATCTTACCTTCGACCATCTCTTCGCCACCTTCCGGCCGCCGCCGGGGCAACAGGTGGCGAACCTGCTGGCCAAGGGCATCGTCAACGAGGATGGCAGTCCCGGCCCCCGGGCGGCGCTTGCCGTCCAGCGCATCGCCGCGCCGCGCCAGCGCTACGAGGTGACGCCGCCCACCATCGCCAGCTTCGCCGCCCTGCCGCAGCCCGGCACCACCTATGCCCGGGGCCTGCCGCAGAACGCCCTCGACCAACGCTTCCCGGCGGCGATGCCGAACGCGCCCTTCCAGATCACACGCTATGCCGATTACATCGCCTTTATCGGCGACCCCGTACATCGCTTCTTCCAGATGTGGCAGCAGGTCGATGGCGGCCGCCACGATCTCTTCGTCTGGGTCGATCTCACCTCGGGCGAGGGCGCCAAGCACCAAGAGGATCCGAGCCTGAGCACCAACCAGGGCAGCGTCGCCATGGGCTTCTACAACATGGCCGCCGGCGACGCGCCTTATCTGCGCGAGCTCGCCGAGCACTACGCGCTCGCCGACAACTACCATCAGCCGATCATGGGCGGCACCGGCGCCAATTACTTCGCGCTCGCCACCGGCTATGCCGGCGCCTATCTCGTCGACGGCAAGCCGGCGACGCCGCCCGCCAACCAGATCGAGAATCCCGAGCCGCGTCCCGGTATCGCAAATTGGTACACGCAGTCCGGCTATTTCAGCGGCTCCTACGTCGATTGCGCCGACCCGCGCCAGCCGGGGGTGAAGGCGATCCGCGACCATCTCGCCGCGCTGCCCTACAAGCCCTTCAACGCCGGCAATTGCCTGCCGGACCGGTATTACCTCGTCAACAACTACCGGCCGGGCTACGCGCCGGACGGCACGGCAAAGCCGCTCGGCCCGCGCGAGTTCACCCTGCCGCCGCAGCAGCAGAAGACCATCGCCGAGGCGCTGTCGGAGCAGGGCGTGTCGTGGAAATGGTATAGCGGCGGCCGCACCGATGACGGCATCGACCGCAGCCAGTATTGCGACATCTGCGACGCGCTGACGCATTCGACCGCGGTGATGACCGGACCGCTGCGGCGCAATCTCGTCGGCCTTTCCGAGCTCGATCGCGACCTCGCCGGCGGCACCTTGCCCGCGGTCTCCTTCATCGTGCCGCCCAACATCGACTCCGGCCATCCCGCCTATTCGACCGTGCCGCGCTATGAGAGCTTCCTGCGCGAGCTCATCGCCAAGGTCGAGGGCGATCGCGCGCTCTGGTCGAAGACGGCGATCCTGGTCACCACCGATGAAGGCGGCGGCTATTACGACAGCGGCTATATCCAGCTCCTCGATTTCTTCGGCGACGGCACGCGCATCGCCATGATCGCGGTCTCGCCCTTCGCCAGGAAGCGCCATGTCGAGCACACCTATTACGACCATGTCTCGATCTTGAAATTCATCGAGCGCAATTGGCGCCTGAAGCCGCTGTCGCCGCAGAGCCGCGACAATCTGCCGAACCCCGTGATGTCCGCCGCCGATCCCTACGTGCCGCGCAACCGCCCCGCCATCGGCGACCTCATGGAGCTGTTCCGGTTCTAGCGGGCGGTTGAGCACCGGCAGCACCGCGCCGCTGACCAGCCGCTTCCGGCGCGACGCCGGCTGCCGCCGGTCAGCCCGCGACCGCTTCCAGAACGTCGATGAGTTGCTCGCGCAACAGCGGCAGCTTGTAGCCCGTCTGCGGCAGGGGATTGGCGCCGGTGATCGCCGCCGCCGCGGCGTGCCGGATCGCTCCGGGATCGACCGGTGCGGATTGGAGAGCCTCCTCGACGCGCTTCAATCGCAGCGGCACCGGCGCAACGCCGCCGGCCGCGACCCGTATAAACCGGAAGCGTCCCTGCCCGATCACGGCCCGCACCACGACCTCGACCAGCGGCCACTCGGCGCGGGCGCGGCTGATGGCGCGGCGATAGGCGGCCCGCTCGCCCGGTAGCGGCGCGCCCATGTCGATCGACAGGATGCGCTCGCCGTCGCCCAGCGTGTTGTCCGCGGCGCCGTTCGACCCGTCGCCGAACAGATCGGCAATGCCGAGGGCACCTCGTCGGTCGGTCGCGATGACGGCCCCATAGGCAAAGAACGCCGCGCCGAGCGTCGACGGATGCGGTGCCACGCACGGGCCGAGGTCGAAGGCGACGCCATAAAGGTGGTTGCCGGCACGCGCCGGGCACCCGCCGGCGCCCTTCTTGAGGCAGCTCAAATGCGGATTGCGGTAGTACCAGCATCGCGAGCGTTGCGACAGGTTGCCGCCGACGGTGGCGATGGCGCGGATCTGCGGGGTGGCGAGCCCGGCGGCGGCGGCGGCGAGGCCCGGATAGGCCTGGCGCAGGCGCGCGTCGGCGGCGAGTGCCTCGATCGTGACCATCGCGCCGATGCAGGCGCCGCCGTTATTGTCCCAGCCGATCCTGGTCATGTCCCCGCTCGGGTCGAGATCGATGATCTCGCCGCGCGAGACGCCCGAGCGGCGCCGCTCGGAGAGATCCGTGCCGCCGGCTCGGATCTCGTTCGCTCTCGGCGCGCTCATGACCGCCTCCCCTGGTGCAGCGATGCCAGCAGGCGATCCGGCCGCAACGGGATCTCGTAGGGCCGCACGCCGGTGGCGTTGTGGACGGCGTTGGCGATCGCCGCGGCCACCGGGAGCGTCGCCACTTCGCCCAGCCCGACGCCGCCGCCGAGCACATGCTCGAACCCCACGGCATCGAAGTGGATATCCATCTCGGGAGTATCGGCGATGCCCGGGATGCGATAGTCCTCGAGGCCCGCCGTGAGCACCTGCCCGGAGGCGCGGTCGATCTGGCGGGTCTCGTAGAGCGCGTAGCCGACACCTTGGATGATCGACCCCTCGGCTTGGCTGCGGGCAAGGTCCGGCGTCGCGATGCGGCCGACGGCGAGGCCGCTATGGACCCGCAGCACCCGCACGCGGCCGAGCAGCGTATCGACCTCCACCTCCGCGACTTGCACCGAGCCGGTCGCGCCAAATCCGGTCTCGACATGGGCGAAGCGCCGCAGGATCCATTTGAACACCGCCCCCATCATGCCGATCTGGTCGAGCGGCGACTGCACCCCCGGCGCGACCTTGCCGCTGTCCGGTAGGCGGCGGCCCCGGACTTTGGTATCCGGTGCCGAGGCAATCACTTGGCGCCACTCCGGCCGCTCGCCGATGTCGCGGTTCGATTGGCGCCGCAACGCCGCTTTCAACTGATCGGCGGCGACCATCGCCGCCGGCACCACGGTCGCTGTCGTCCGGCTGCCGCCGGACATCGGGCCTCGGGGGAGAGACGAATCGCCGATGCGGATGTCGACGTCGTGCGGCGCGAGATCGAAGGCGCGAGCCACGGTGTCGGCGAGCACGCTGCGGCTGCCGTTGCCCATATCCTGCGTCGCGGTGCTGGCGATCAGGCGTCCGTCTTTGACCTGCAGCTCGACCTCGCAGCCCGGCTGCCAGAAATAGAGCCAGTTCGCCGCCGCCACGCCGACGCCGCGGCGGAAGCGTCCGCGTTCCGCGCCGTTCGCCGGCCGCTTGCGCCAGGTATCGAGGTCCGCCGCCCAGCCATAGAGGCGTTGCCGGTGGACATCGGCATCGCAGCGCCGGCGTAGCTCGATCGGATCCATGGCGATCCGCGCGGCCGCCTCGTCGATCGCCTGTTCCAGCGCGAAGCACAGCACCGGGCCTCCGGGACCGCGGAACGGTGCCCCCGGCGGCAGGTTGCTGACGACGTCGTAGTCGACGAGCTCCTTCGCCTCGGCCTGGTAGATCAGCCGCGCCAGGCCGGCGACGGTCGAGTTTACCCCGGCACCGGTATCGGCATAGGCCTTGATCGACAGGGCCTTGAGCGTGCCGTCGCGTTCCGGCAGCAGCGCCACCTGCAGCTCGCAGGCGGGGCGATAGCCGGTGATGGTCAGCTCCTCATGCCGGTCGAGGACGACCCGGACCGGCGCCCTCGCGGCGCGCGCGAGCTCGACCGCGGCGATGGTTTCCGCTCGCAGCCCGACCTTGGCGCCGAAGCCGCCGCCGACATGGTTGGCGATGACCCGCACGCTTCCGGGCGGCAGGGAAAACCGGTCGGCGATCGCTGTCGCAAGCTGTGCGACCGCCTGGGTCGAGGCATGCACGGTGAGCGCCTCGCCGTCGAAGCGTGCGACCGCGGCATGCGGCTCGAACGTCGTATGGCACTGGGCGTCGGTCCGCCACGTGCCCTCGACGAGCAGCGGGTCGCCGGCGGCGCGCGCCGATTGCAGCATCTGCCGGGCTTTGCGCGGCCGGTCGGACAAGGCGTTGGACGGCCCCCGCAGGTTGCGCTTCCACCGGGCGGGCAGCAGCGGACCTTCAGCGGTATTCGCCGGGCTCTTGCGGAAACCGGGAAAGACCAGCGGCGCGTCCGTGCTCCTCGCCTCGTCCATGCCGACAGCGGCGGGCAGCTGCTCGTAGCGCAGCGTGATGGCGGCAAGCGCCGCCCTGGCCGAAGGGCGGTCG
>JBKQTR010000224.1:0-12248 GCA_052143095.1 Allostellaceae bacterium | reverse complement strand
GGGGCGCTGCCGCGTCGCGCGGCCTTGACGATGCGCACGGCATCGCCTGCGGCCGCGCTCCTAACATCGCCCCATCCTCGTGCAACGCAGACCCGTCCGATTTCCCAGACAGGCTCCTAGCGACCCGCCATGCCCGGCGCCAGCGAGGCCGGGACGGGTATCGAGCTGCTCGTCATCGGCACCAACCACAAGACCGCACCGCAGCGACTGCGCGACTGCTTCGCGCTGATCGAGGCCGATCTCGCCGCTGCGCTCGAGGAGTTGCGCGCGGCCGGCCTCGGCGACGCGGTGCTCATCGCCACCTGCGACCGCGTCGACCTCGTCACCACCGCCGGCGATGCCGCGCGCGCCCGCGCCGCGCTCGCGGCGCTGCTGGCACGCCGCGGCGGCGGCGACGCCGCGGCCGCGCTCTACCGCCATGACGGCGCGGCGGCGCTCAGGCATCTCTTCGCCGTGGCGAGCGCGCTCGACAGCCTCGTCATCGGCGAGCCGCAGGTGCTGGGACAGGTGAAGGCCGCGCATCGCCTCGCCGCCGAGGCGGGCCTCGTCGGTGCCGAGCTCGAGGCGGCTTTCGCCGCCGCCGCGGCCGCGGCGCGGCGCGTGCGGCGCGAAACCCGCATCGCCGAGCGGCCGGTGTCGATCGCCGCTGCGGCGCTGCAGCTCGCGCGCGACATCCATGGCGACATCGCCCGCTGCCGCGCGTTGCTGCTGGGGCCGGGCGAGATGGGCGAGCTGATGGCCGAGCAGCTCCAGCGCGCCGGCCTTGGCCATCTCGTCGTCTGCGGCCCGCCGGCGCGCGCCGAGCGCGCGGCGCAGCGCCTGCGGGCCAATGTCGTGCCGCTCGAGCCGCTCGAGGAGGCGCTGGCCGGCGCCGACATCGTCATTGCCGCGCTCGGTGCCGGCCGCGCCATCCTCACCAAGCCGCGCCTTGCCGCAGCCTTGCGGCGGCGGCCGACGCGGCCCATCTTCGTCATCGACGTGGCGATCCCCGCCGATGCCGAGCCGGCGGTGACTGATCTCGACGGCGTCTTCCTTTATGATCTCGGCGATCGCGAGCGGGCGGCGCTGGCCGGCCGCGCGACGCGCGAGGCGGCTTCGGCCGAGGCCTGGCGCATCCTCGAGGCGGAGCTCGCCGGCTTTGCTCAGCGCCGTGCCGAGCGCCGGGCCGCGCCCGCCGTGGTCGCCTTGCGCGCGCATGTCGAGGCGCTGCGCCGCCAGGCGCTTGCCGAGGCCGGCGGCGATGCGGAGGCGGCGACGCGGCTGCTTGTCAGCCGCCTGCTGCACGCGCCGTCGGAAGTGCTGCGCGAGCGGATGGCGGCGATGCCGGGCGAGGCCGAAGCGATGGAGGCGTTGCTGCGCCGGTTGTTCCGGCTGGAGGAAGGCGAGGAGAGGATCGAGTGACGGCGCAAAGCTCATTGGATGCGAAGCTCGACAAGGTGGTGCGGCGTCATGCCGAGCTCAGCGACGCGCTCGGCAATCCCGCGCTGCCCGGCAGCGAGGTGGCGACCCTGTCGAAGGAATACAGCGACCTGACGCCGGTGGTGGAGAGCATTGCCGCGCTGCGCCGGGCGCAGGCCGAGCTGGCCGAGCTTGCGCCGCTCGCCGAGGATGGCGGCGATCCCGAGATGCGCGCGCTGGCGCAGGCCGAGCTGCAGGCGGTGAAGGCGCGGCTGCCGGCGCTCGAGCAATCGGTGAAGCTGATGCTGCTGCCCAAGGACGAGGCGGACGAGCGCAATGTCATCCTCGAGCTGCGCGCCGGCACCGGCGGCGAGGAGGCGGCGCTGTTCGCCGCCGTGCTCTTCCGCATGTACCAGCGCTACGCCGCGCAGCATGGCTGGCGCTTCGAGGTGATGGACGTGTCGGAGACCGGGCTCGGCGGGTTCAAGGAGGCCTTCGCCTCGATCACCGGCCGCGACGTGTTTCAGCGCCTCAAATTCGAATCAGGCGTGCATCGCGTGCAGCGCGTGCCTGAGACCGAGGGTAGCGGCCGCATCCACACCTCCGCCGCGACCGTGGCGGTGCTGCCCGAGGCGGAAGAGGTCGATATCCACATCGACGAGAAGGATTTGCGCATCGACGTCTTCCGCTCCAGCGGCCCGGGAGGGCAATCCGTCAACACCACCGACAGCGCCGTGCGCATCACCCATCTGCCGACCGGCCTCGTCGTGTCGCAGCAGGACGAGAAATCGCAGCACAAGAACAAGGCCAAGGCGCTCAAGGTGCTGCGCGCCCGGCTCTATGAGCGCGAGCGCCAGGCGCTCGCCGCCGAGCGCGCCGCCTCGCGCAAGAGCCAGGTTGGCAGTGGCGACCGCTCCGAGCGCATCCGCACCTACAATTTTCCGCAAGGCCGCGTCACCGATCACCGCATCAACCTGACGCTCTACAAAATCGACAAGGTGCTGAGCGGCGAGGCGCTCGACGAGTTCATCGACGCGCTGCTCGCGGAAGACCAGGCGGCGCGGCTGGCGGAGGTGGAGTGAGCGCGCCGGCGCGCGGCACGCCCTCCCCGCCGCCAGGCGAGGGCAGCGACGCGGCGGAGCGCACGACCATCGGCGGGGCCGTCGACGCGCTGGCCCTGCGGCTGGCCGCCGCCGGCATCGCCGAGACGCGGCGCGAGGCGCGGCTCGTCGTCGCCTTGGCGATGGCGGTCGAGCCCGCGGTAACGCTGGGCTGGCCCGAGCGCGTCCTCGACAGCGCGGCGCAAGCCCGCCTCAGCGAGTTCGCGGCGCGGCGCGCGGCGCGCGAGCCTTATGCGCGGCTGGCCGGGCGGCGTGCGTTCTGGAGCCTCGATATCGCGCTGTCGCCGGCGACGCTCGACCCGCGCCCCGACAGCGAGACGCTGATCGAGGCGGCGCTGGCGCTGCTGCCCGATCGTGCCGCCGCCTTGCGCATCGTCGATCTCGGCACCGGCAGCGGCTGCCTGCTGCTGGCGCTGCTGTCGGAGCTGCCCAACGCCCGCGGGATCGGCATCGACATTCTGCCCGGCGCGGCGGCGATCGCGCGGCGTAATGCCGCAGCGGCAGGGCTCGGCCAGCGTGCGGCGTTCGCTGTTGGCGATTGGGGTGAGGCGCTTGGCGGCGCGGCGGATGTTATTCTGGCCAATCCTCCCTATATAAGATCAGCGGATATCGCCAGCCTTGCCCCGGAGGTTGCTCGCTATGAGCCGCGTATCGCGCTCGACGGTGGCGGCGACGGGCTATGCGCCTACCGGCGGCTGGGTGGCGATATCGCCCGGTTGCTGCGCCCCGGCGGGCTCGGCCTGGTCGAGCTGGGCCAAGGGCAGGCGGCGGCGGTGGCGGCCTTGATGGGCGCCGCCGGGCTGGCCGTCCTTCAGGTGGGGCGCGACCTCGCCGGCATCGAGCGGGTGCTGGTCGTCACGCCAGGATAGAGCGAGCGAGGTATCTAAAAAAACTTGTTGGAATACGCGGTCTTCCCGTCTAGGGTGGAAACGCGAAGATGAAGGAGCCAAGGGCTCCTGCGCCTGTGGGCGCCGGTATTGCTCCCCTACCGGTAATGGTGCTGACCGCTGCGGCGGCCGGGCGCCGGAGGAGCATCTGCAGCAATCACAAATGTCGTGCATGATGTCGTATCGCGATTTCAAAGGTGTCATGAGACCAGGCCAGAACAAGCGGCATAGAGGCCGCAACAACAATGGCGGCAACCCCAACAACCCTAACAACCGCGGCCCGCGCCCGCCGCACCGCATGCAGACGTTCGACAGCAACGGTCCGAACGTCAAGATTCGCGGCAATGCGTATCAGGTGTTCGAGCGCTACGTGGCGCTGGCGCGCGAAGCGGCCTCGGCCGGCGATCGTATCGCCGCCGAGAACCTCTATCAGCATGCGGAGCACTATTTCCGCATCATGAACGCCGACGGTCAGGGACCGAACAACTCCATCGCTCCGCCGCGGCCGATGACCCCTGCGGATACGGAGATGATGGGGCCTGACGGCGACGGCGAGGGCGAAAGCCAATCGGCGCCGCAACCGGCGCCGCCGCCGGGCGACCCCGAGATACCGCCGACCGCCTGAGGCGCGGTCGCAGCGCTTCCGCACCCTTGGCGGGTGCGGCGAGTTTGTCTGCCCGTGCCGCGAGCGGGCGCGCCGGCGTGGTCGGGCCTTGGTGGCGCCCCCGTCGCACCCCATATTGCTGAATGGAAGGCCTGCTCGGTTGCCTCGAAGAGGGACCAGCAGGTCGGTTCGCAATGGGGGGTCCCATCATGGACTTCGAGAAATATACCGAGCGCTCCAAGGGATTCGTGCAAGCGGCACAGACCCTGGCGCAGCGGCGCGGTCACCAGCAGATCACGCCCGAGCATCTCCTGCAGATTCTGCTCGACGACAAGGAAGGCTTGGCATCGAATCTGATCGCCGCCGCTGGCGGCGATCCCAATCGCGCCCGTGCCGCAGTGGCGGCGGCGCTCGACAAGCTGCCGCGCGTCGAGGGCAGCGGCGCCGGCCAGGTGTTTCTGGCACCGGAGACGGCGCGGCTCTTCGCCGAGGCGGAGAAGGTCGCCGAGAAGGCCGGGGACAGCTTTGTCACGGTCGAGCGGCTGCTGTTGGCGCTGACCTTGATGAAAGGCACCGCCGCCGCCAAGGCGCTGGCCGATGCCGGCGTCAGCGCGCAGAGCCTCAATCGCGCCATCGAGGAGGTGCGCAAGGGGCGCCACGCCGACAGCGCCAGTGCCGAGGAGGGTTATGACGCGCTCAAGAAATACGCGCGTGACCTGACCGCGGCGGCGCGCGAGGGCAAGCTCGATCCCGTGATCGGCCGCGACGAGGAGATCCGCCGCACGGTGCAGGTGCTGTCGCGGCGCACCAAGAACAATCCCGTGCTGATCGGCGAGCCCGGCGTCGGCAAGACGGCGATCGTCGAGGGCCTTGCCTTGCGCATCGCGCATGGCGACGTACCCGACAGCCTGAAGGAGAAGCGCCTCCTGGCGCTCGATCTCGGCGCGCTGATCGCCGGCGCCAAGTTCCGCGGCGAGTTCGAGGAGCGCCTCAAGGCGGTGTTGGCGGAGATCACCGCCGCCCAGGGCGAGATCATCGTCTTCATCGACGAGCTGCACACGCTGGTTGGGGCCGGCAAGGCGGAAGGGGCGATGGATGCCTCGAACATGCTGAAGCCGGCGCTGGCGCGCGGCGAGCTGCATTGCGTCGGCGCCACCACGCTCGACGAGTACAGGAAGCACATCGAGAAGGACGCGGCGCTGGCGCGGCGCTTCCAGCCGGTCTTCGTCAGCGAGCCGACGGTCGAGGACACCATCTCGATCCTGCGCGGCATCAAGGAGAAATACGAGGTCCATCACGGCGTGCGCATCACCGACGGCGCCATCGTCGCCGCTGCGACCTTGTCCAACCGCTACATCACCGACCGCTTCCTGCCGGACAAGGCGATCGATCTGATGGACGAGGCGGCGGCGCGGCTGCGCATGGCGGCGGAGTCGAAGCCCGAGGTGATCGACGAGCTCGATCGGCGCATCATCCAGCTCAAGATCGAGCGCGAGGCGCTCAAGAAGGAGAGCGACCAGGCCTCGCGCGACCGGCTCGAGAAGCTGCGGGCGGAGCTTGCCGAGGCTGAGCAGCGCTCGGCCGAGCTCACCGCGCAATGGCGCGCCGAGAAGGACAAGCTCGCCGGCGCCAAGAAGCTCAAGGAGCAACTCGACCAGGCGCGCATGGAGCTCGAGCAGGCGCAACGCAAAAACGACTGGGCGCGCGCCGGCGAGCTCACCTATGGCGTCATCCCCGAGCTTGAGCGCAAGCTCAAAGCGGCCGAGGCGGCCGAGAGCGACCGCATGATCGACGAGGCGGTCACGCCCGAGCACATCGCCGCGGTGGTGTCGCGCTGGACCGGCATTCCCGTCGACCGGATGCTCGAGGGCGAGCGCGAGAAGCTGCTGGCGATGGAGGACAATCTGCGTCGCCGCGTCATCGGCCAGGACGAGGCGGTGATCGCCGTGTCGAACGCGATCCGCCGGGCGCGCGCGGGCTTGCAGGATCCGCATCGGCCGATCGGCTCGTTCCTTTTCCTCGGCCCCACCGGCGTCGGCAAGACCGAACTCACCAAGGCGCTCGCCGAATACCTGTTCGACGATGAGAGCGCGATGATCCGCATCGACATGTCGGAGTACATGGAGAAGCATTCGGTCGCCCGCCTGATCGGCGCGCCGCCGGGCTATGTCGGCTATGACGAGGGCGGCGCGCTCACCGAGGCGGTCCGCCGGCGCCCCTATCAGGTCATCCTCTTCGACGAGGTCGAGAAGGCGCATCCCGACGTCTTCAACGTGCTGCTGCAGGTGCTCGATGACGGGCGCCTGACCGACGGGCAGGGCCGTACCGTCGATTTCCGTAACACGCTCATCGTCCTCACCTCCAATCTCGGCAGCGAGATCCTGGCCAGTTTGCCCGAGGGCGTCGACGTCGCGAGCGTGCGCAGCGAGGTGATGGAGATCGTGCGCGGCGCCTTCCGGCCGGAGTTCCTGAACCGGCTCGACGAGATCCTCATCTTCCGCCGGCTCTCGCGCGCCGACATGACGGGGATCGTCGACATCCAGCTCGAGCGGCTGCAGAAGCTGCTGGTCGACCGCAAGATCACGCTCGCGGTCGACGACAAGGCGCGCGCCTGGCTCGCCGAGGCGGGCTACGACCCGGTCTATGGCGCGCGGCCGCTGAAACGGGTGATCCAACGCTCGCTGCAGAACCCCTTGGCCGAGCTCATTCTCGCCGGCCGCGTTGCCGATGGCGAGACGATCGACGTCACCGCCGGCGAGGGCGGCCTCGCCATCGCCGGCCGCGTCGCCAGGGCGGCGGAGTAGGCCGGCTTTCCGGCAAGCGGGCGCGGCGCGAGCCGCGCGCCTTTTGCTGCTCAATCGGCGGGCAAGCGGGACGCGCGATTGAGCAGCGCTTCGCGCTCTGTCGGCCGCGCGCGCGCCTGACCCCTGGCATGGCCGTTGCAGGGGCTGCGCGGGCGGATAAGCTCGCCTCCGGCGGGCAAATCCCCCGCGTCAGGGAGGCAGCAATGACACGCGCCGAGCTCACCGAGAAGATCGCCGTCATCAAGCGCAAGCGTCGGCTCTCCTGGAAGGAGATCGCCGCCAAGATCGGGCCGGGCTCGCCGGTCTACTACACCGCGGCGCTGCACGGGCAGATGAAGCTCGGCAAAGCCGAGGCGGAGGCGGCAGGCAAGCTGCTCGGCCTCGACGAGGACGACGTGGCGCTGCTGCAGGAGGTGCCCTATCGCGGCTCGCTGCCGACCGCGGTGCCGACGGATCCGCTGATCTACCGCTTCTACGAGCTGGTGCAGGTCTACGGCACCACCTGGAAGGCGCTCATCGAGGAGGAGTTCGGCGACGGCATCATGAGCGCGATCGATTTCGACACGGCGATCGAGCGCCAACCCGATCAGAAGGGCGACCGCGTGCGGCTCAGCATGAGCGGCAAGTTCCTGTCCTACAAGCAGTACTGACGCGCTCAGGCGGCGCGGACGCCGGCGAGGAAATCCGACGAGGCGCGTCGCAGCGCCTCGGCCTCTGTGGTGAGCTTGTCGGCCGCGTTGCGCACTTCCGCGACCAGCTCGCCGGCACGCGCCGAAGCTTGCGACACGCCGGAGATCGCCGTGGTGGCGCCGCTGGCGGCGCCGGCGGCGTCTTGCGAGCTGCGCGCGATCTCCGCCGTGGCCGCGCCCTGCTGCTCGACCGCCGCGGCGATCGAGGAGGAGGTCGCGGTCAGGTTTTCGACCGCGCCGGTGATGGTGCCGATCGAGGCTGCCGTGGCCTGGGTGGTGCGCTGGACGGCGGCGATATGCGCCGAGATCTCCTCGGTCGCCTTGGCGGTCTGGCCGGCGAGACTCTTGACCTCACCAGCGACCACGGCGAAGCCCTTGCCGGCCTCGCCCGCGCGCGCCGCCTCGATGGTGGCGTTGAGCGCCAGCAGATTGGTTTGCGAAGCGATCTGCTGAATGAGCGCGACCACATCGCTGATGCGCCGCGCCGCATCCTCGAGCGCGCCCACTTCCTGGCGCGAAGTCTCGGCCTTGTCGGCGGCGGTGCGCGCCTCGCGCGCGGAGTCCGTCGCCTGCCGCCCGATCTCGGCGATCGAGCTCGACAGCTCCTCCGCCGCCGCGGCAACGGTCTCGACGCTGGCCTTGGCGCGCTCGGCCGAGGACGCGGCCGAGGCGGCGCTGTCGCCGGCGCCGGCGGATGCCGCGCCGAGTTCCTGCGACAGCGCCGACAGCGATTTCGCCGCTTGCGCCACCGCCTCGATGATCCGTCCCGTGCCGGTCTCGAAGGCATCGGCGAGCCGCGCCATCGACTGCTTGCGCTCCTCGCCGAGCCTGGCGCGCTCCGCTTCCTGGTTGCGGCGCAGCCCCTCGGCCTCCGTGAGGCTGGTGCGGAACACCTCGACCGCGCGCGCGACGCGGCCGATCTCGTCTTTCTGCGTTGCGTGCGGCACGACGGTGGCGAGATCGCCGCTGGCCAGCGCTTCGACCGCGGCGGCGATCGCCTTCAGCGGGCCGGTGATGAGACGCAGATTGAGCCAGACGCCGGGCAGCAGCACGATGACGGCAACGCCCAGCACCACCCACAGCAGCGTCTCGTTGCGCTCGTTGAGCGCGATCGCCGTGGTGCCGTAGTGATCGGAGGTGGTCTTGAGGTTGTCGACCTCCTTGGCGATGCCGGCCTCGTGCGCGTCGCGCGCCGCGAGAAAGGCCGGCAGCTGTTGCTCGCGCAGCGTCGCCAGCAGCGCGAAGGTCTCGTCGGCGGCCTTGGCATAGGCGGTGACGGCCTGCCGCGCCTCATCGATGGCGGTGCGATAGGCCGGGTCCTGGGCCTTGGCCAGCAGCGTCTCGAAATCGCCGAGCGCGACCTCCGCCGAGGTTCTGGCGCGGGGCCGAAGCTGCGGGTCGATGTCGGATTGGCTGCGCAGCGCCGCGCCGCGCAGATCGCTGTACCAGAAGATGGCGTGCCGCACGGTGTCGAGATCGTCCTTGTGGTCGTTTGCCGCCGTCTTCTCCAGCGCTTGCAGCTTCTCGGCGACCATCGGCTCGATGCCGAAGACGCCTGTCGCGCGCAGCTCGAGATAACGGATGCGGCTCTCCGAGACCGCGATGCCGAGCGCGGTGACCTTGGGCCATTCCGCCAGCAGCCCGCGCAGCCGCGCCTTGCGGTCTTCCATGATCGTTGCGGCGCCGATCTGCTCGAGCATCGACATGCCGGCGGCGCTGCGCTCCTTGATCCGCTCCTCGGCCTGCTTGGCCGAGGCGATGTCCTCGGCCGCGAGCGCGGTCCGGGTGGCGGCTTCCATCATGCACTCGTCGAGCAGCGCGTCCTCGGCGAGCAGCGCGAGGCTGTCGATGCGCCGGACGTCGCGCAGGCCTTTGGCGCTCTCGCTGAAGGTCGACAGGCTGACATAGGCGATGAAGCCGATGATGCAGAGCGTGCCGAGGCAGCCCAAGATGAATTTGGCGGTGACGGAGGCATCCCGGATAGGGGTGATTATCCTGGCGATCATCGACCTATTCTCCCGGCCGCGCGACGCTCCCGCAGGCGACGCAACCGCCGGCCAATAGAGCATCCATTCATGAACAAGCCGTTGATTCCATGGCGGTTAAAGCCCGCGGGTGCCGTCGATGGCAGCTCGGTGCTCGTCCAGACACACCGGCAAGGTGCGGTTGCCAGTCGGCGGCGGCGCGGCCATGATGCCGCGCCGGGACGGATAGGGAGAGTGCGCATGCTGCACGGCAAAGTGGCCTGGATCACCGGCGCGGGCACCGGCATCGGCCGCGCCGGCGCCAGCGAGCTGGCGCAGGCCGGGGCGAGCGTCGTGCTGAGCGGGCGCCGCTCGGGCCAGCTCGACGAGGCGGTCGCCGAGATCGCCGCCGCCGGCGGCAAGGCCGAAGCGGCACCGCTCGACGTCGCCGACAAGGACGCAGTCGCGCGCGTCGCCGCCGGTATTCTCGAGCGCCACGGCCGCGTCGACATCCTGGTCAACAGCGCCGGCATCAACCTGCCGACCCGCTTCTGGAAGACGCTGACGCCGGAGAGCTTTGCTCAGATCGTCGGCATCAATCTCAACGGCGCGCTCTATTGCATCCACGCGGTGCTGCCCGCGATGCGCGCGCACAAGGACGGGCTGGTCATCAACGTCTCGTCCTGGGCGGGTCGCTTCGAGACCTACATGACCGGCCCCGCCTACAACGCCAGCAAGCACGCCATGGCCGCGCTCACCCACTCGCTCAACGACGAGGAATGCGTCAACGGTGTCCGCGCCTGCGTCATCTATCCCGGCGAGGTGGCGACGCCGATCCTCAGGAACCGGCCCAAGCCGCCCTCGCCTGAAGAGATCGCGCGCATGCTGCAGCCCGAGGATCTCGGCCGCACCATCCGCTTCGTGGCGGAGATGCCGCCGCGCGTCTGCGTCAACGAGATCCTGATCAGCCCGACCTGGAACCGCTTCTTCGTCGGCGGCGCGGATATCGCGCGCGGTTAGCTACTGGGGCGACCGCGTTCCCGGCACGTCGGCGACGATGGTTGTCTGGCGCAGCGCCAGGAGCTCGCGGTCTGTCGCTTGCGCTACGGTGGCAAAGCGGACGATATCGGCGCCGGCGAGCGGCTGGCCCGGCCCGGTCTTGACCGACATCGGGTTCATCGGCTCGCCCCGGAGCCGCACCTCGAAATGCAGATGCGGGCCGGTGGCGTGGCCGGTGGCGCCGATATAGCCGATCACTTGGCCCTGGCGCACCCGGATGCCCGGCCGCAACCCGCGCGCGATACGGCTCATATGCGCATAGGCGGTCTCATAGGCGCCGTCATGCTTCAGCAGGACGAGATTGCCATAGGCGCCGGCGGCGCCGGCGCCTTCGACGATGCCGTCGCCGGCCGCCATGATCGGCGAGCCCGGTGGCGCGGCGAAATCGACGCCGCGATGCATCTTGGTGTAGCCGAGGATGGGATGGAGCCGCATGCCGAAGCCGGAGCTGAGCCGGGCGCCGTCGACCGGCGTCCTGAGCAGCGCCTTTTTCACGCTCTCGCCCGAAGCGGTGAAGAACTCGGCCGTCCTGGCGCCGGCCGGCAGATAGCGATAGAGCTTCAGCGTTTTGCCGGAGACCGTCATCGCCGCATAGGCGATCTCGCCCGTGCCCACCGCCTTGCCGCGCTCGTCATAGAGACGCTCGTAGAGCACTTCGAAGCTGTCCTCGGGCTGCAGGTCGCGCTGGAAATCGACGTCATAGCTGAAGGCGTGGATCATCTCGCTCAGCACCGGCATCGGCACGCCGGCGTCGCTCGCCGCCTCGAACAGGCTGGTGCGGATGACGCCGGCCGCCAGCTCCGGCACGCGCGTCAGCGTCCGGGCGCGCTGGCGCGCGGTGAAGCTGCCATCGCCGGCGCGGGTGACGACGATGTCGCGGTCGATGCCGGTGGTGAGGCGCAGCTCGCTGAGCTCGACGCCGACGAAGTCGAGCGCCATCTCCTGACCGGGCTTGAGCGCGCGCGGCGGGAAGACCGGGGCGAGCGCCGAGATCGCGGCCTGCGTGTCGCTGGCGCCGACGCCGGCGGCGGCCAGTACGCCGTTGAGCGTATCGCCCGCGGCCAGGCGCAGCAGGCGCGTCGTCGGCGGCGCGGCGAGGACGGGAGCGGGCGGGGTGGCGAAGACCGGCGCAGGCGGGGCGATCTCGGCGCGCGCCTCGGGCGCTTCGGCGGTCGGCGCGACAAGCCAGACGACAAGCCCGAGGGCAAGCGCAGCGAAGATAGGATGCGGCGTCCTCACGCGGGCGCGCGCCGAACAATACCGTCCATGATCCCCCCGGCGCATGGAAGGAAAGCGTTAACCATAACCAACCGGGGGCAGGAATCGCAGACCCTGGCGTTCCTGTCAACCCAAAGCTGACCCGCGCCGCCGCGGTTTCACAGGCGAATTGAAGGGCATGGCGGTAGCCTCGCGGCGCGTGTCGGGCGTCGCCCGTGGGCGCCTGCGAGCTGTGGTAGCGCTGCCGCGCCGTGCCCGATTTCTGTGGATAGCCGGGCGAATCGTTGTTGACTTGGACAGGGGGTGGGGCCTATAAGCGCGGCTCCTTCGGGGGAGCCAAGCGCGAGCACGGCCCGTCGCGGGATCCGATCAGCTCTTTGACAGTGTGAATCAGAGGAAGGGATGCGCAGGCGGCGGCGTTGAAGCGGTGCTGTTTTGCGCATCTTGGTAGGAATTGTTCTTGTCAATTCCGGACAAGAGGAGCGTTTTGCGGTGCCGGGACTT
>JBKQTR010000223.1:0-4386 GCA_052143095.1 Allostellaceae bacterium | reverse complement strand
GCGGTCGGCCGGGTTGGCCAGGATGAGGTGGATTTGTTGATGGCATCAAGAAAATCGCCTCATCCTGAGCATGCCGCGTCGCTACGGCGAAGCGGCATGTCGAAGGACGCACAGCCTACCTGCAACTTGCCACAGTTGTGAGCGCTTTCGTCTATATCCTGCGCTGCGCCGACGGTTCTTACTATGTTGGCAGCACCCGCGCCTCGCTCGATGAGCGCATGGCGCATCACGACGCTGGGACATTCGACGGTTACACCGCGCGTCGCCGGCCCGTGATCCTGGTGTTCGCGCAGGAGTTCCAGCGCATCACTGATGCGATTGCTGCGGAGCGGCAGATCAAAGGCTGGCGACGAGAGAAGAAGGAAGCACTGATCTGCGGCGATTGGGGCGCGTTGCCAGCATTGGCCTGGGGATGGAGGAAGGAGCGGGCATAAATATCGAGCGTCCTTCGACAGCCGCCCTTCGGGCGGCAGCTCAGGATGAGGTGAAATTGTTGATGGCACAAAGAAAATCACCTCATCCTGAGCTGGCGCGCGAAGCGCGCCTGTCGAAGGACGCACCTAGCTGATCCAGCGCTGCGAACCGAGGGTGCATGACCGCCGACCAATACCGTCTCCTCGCCGAGACCGTCCTCGCGGTCCACGTCGCCATCATCCTCTTCAATGTCTTCGGCCTCGTCGCCATCCCCTTGGGCGGCTGGCGCGGCTGGGGCTTCGTGCGCGTCTTCTGGTGGCGCGCGCTGCATGTGGCGATCCTGGCGCTGGTGGCGCTTCAGGCGCTGCTGCAGCAGGTCTGCTTCCTCACCCTGTGGCAAGGCGCGCTGCTGCGCGAGGCGGGGCAGGCGGCGTCCGACGCGCCGCTCGTCGCCCGGGTGGTGCAGCGGCTGATCTTCTGGCCGCTGCCGCTCTGGGTCTTCGCCGTGCTCTATGTCGCGGTCTGCCTCTATGTGCTGCTGCTGTGGCGGCTGGTGCCGCCGCGGCTGCCCGGCCGCGCCCGCAACTGCGACAAAGTGACTCGGGTCAGGCACGGCGCGACTCGGCGTCATTGACGGCGCGACTCGATCGTGATTCTCTGCCTCCCGTGTCGATTGTCCTCGAGATACGCCGGCGAGCGCGACTGGTCATCGGGCCCATCCTGGGGATCAGCCTTGTGTGCTATTTCGCGTATCACCTGGTACAGGGCGATCGCGGGTTGCTCGCGTGGATGCGCCTCAATCAGCAGGTCCGAGAGGCCAAGACGACCCTTGCCGCTGTGGAGGCCGAGCGATCAACGCTCGAGCGGCGGGTCGACCTGCTGCGCCCCGACCATCTCGACCGCGACATGCTCGACGAGCGCGCGCGCAGCCAGCTCAACCTCGTCGGCCCGCACGAGATCGTCATCTTCAACACGCCGGCGGGGCAGTAGGGGGAGGCGGCGCCGCCGGCCGCGCCGCCCCCGTCGCGTCAGAACTCCGAGACCAGGGTCAGCTGCGACACCAGCACCTTGCCCTTCGTCTCGGGTCCGATCAGCAGGGCCACGACGAAGACCAGCGCCGCGCCCGAGGTCGCGATCAGCATCGGCACGGCGAAGCCCAGCGGCTGGCCGGCGGCCAGCAGCGCCAGCACCGGTCCGGTAAACCCGGCCCAGATCGCGCCCTGGTGATAGCAGAAGCCCGATGCCGTGGCGCGCACCTCGGTCGGGAAACGCTCCGAAAGGTAGCTCGGGTTCTGGCCGTAGATCGCGCCGAGGAAGGCGCCCTGCAGGATGAAGGCGCTGCAGATGACCGCGTAGGAGGCGGTGAAGAGATAGAACGGCGTGATGAAGAGGCCGATCGCCGCCGGAATGATCATCGCCCAGCGCCGGCCGAGCCGGTCCGCGACCCAGCCCCAGAAGCCGCTGGCGATGAACGCCACGAGATTGGCGAGTGCGATCGGCATGGCGATCATCGCGGCATCGAGATGCAGATCCTTCTGCAGGTGCGTCGCGAACATGCCATAGACCGAGTAATAGACGACGAAGCCGCTGGCCATCCAAAGACAGGCGGTGAGCGTGTTGGGCAGCAGCCGCCGGCGGAAGATGTCGAGCAGCGGCGCGCGGAACTCCTTCTTCTGCTCGCGCTGCAAGCGGCGGTTCTCGATCCAGACCGCGGGCTCCTTGACGTAGATGCGGATCCAGACCACGGCCAAGGCCGGCAGGATGCCGAGCATCAACAGCCCGCGCCAGCCGATATGGTCGTAGAGCAGGCCGTAGGCCGCGCTCGAGAGCAGGAAGCCGATGCTCCAGGAGCCCTGCAGCACGCCGCTCATGAGGCCGCGCGAGCGGGCCGGCCAGGATTCCATGGCGAGCGCCGCGCCGGCCGGCCATTCCGCCCCCATGCCGATGCCGAGCAGCGCGCGGAAGAAAAAGAGGAGCAGGAAGCTCGGCGCGAGGCCGGCGGCGAAGTTGCAGATCGAATACCAGAGGATCGAGATCATCAGCGGCTTCTTGCGGCCGATGCGGTCGGCAAGCCAGCCGGAGCCGACGGCGCCCAGGAGGCGCAGCCAGAGGGTGATGGCGAAGACCGCGGTCACGGCGACCAGGGGAACCCCGAAGGATTGGGCGATCGGCACCATGATCAGCAGGAAGATCGTGAAGTCGAAGGCGTCGAGGGTCCAGCCCAGCCAGGCCGCCACCCAGGCCAACCATTGATCCCTGGTGGGCTCTTTCCACCAGGGCAGCTGATCGGCTGCTGTCACGGAAATCGTCATTTGCCTTCTCCTCCCTTGCCGGTGTCCTCCTGGACCCTGATTGGTCTCGCGAAAAAAATGTTCGAGAGCGCCCGCGACGCGTCGTGGGCGATCAGCCTCACGGTTTCTTGTTGTCGCTGCTCTTTTGCGCTCATTGCATGGCAGGCGCGCAATTTGAGCAGGCGCGCCTAGCATCCGTCGCAAATCCGGCGCGGCGCAATTTAAATTTTCGTCACCCCGCGACCGCGCCCGCGGCGCGCATGCCGCCGCCGCCGGTCGGCGCGCCGTCCGATTGACCCCGCCGGGTCGTGCCGGCACTCTGTTGATCCACCATATCAACTCCATTAACCGAAATTCAGTTAAGTTTCATTTCGCATTGCAAAACAATAATTTACCGGCAATCGGCTTGCTTTTGAGCGGGACCGGGGGCATCTTACCGGCAACGCTCATCGCCCCGCCGCCGGTTGCATGGATGGGGCTCCAGCCGACAAGGGATGGCCCCATGGTTATGGCGAAGCGCAAGCCGAGACCGGCGAAGCTTGAGGAGCCCGAGGTATCGGCGGCGGAGCTGCTCAGCCTCTACCGCGACATGCTGCTCATCCGCCGCTTCGAGGAGAAGGCGGGGCAGATGTACGGCATGGGCCTCGTCGGCGGCTTCTGCCACCTCTATATCGGCGAGGAAGCGGTGGTGGTCGGCGTGCTCGCCGCCGCCGAGGAGGGCGACAGCATCATCACCTCCTATAGGGACCACGGCCATATGCTGGCGACCGGCATGGACCCCAAGGGCGTCATGGCCGAGCTCACCGGCCGCCGCGGCGGCTATTCCAAGGGCAAAGGCGGCGCGATGCACATGTTCTCGCGCGAGAAGAATTTCTTCGGCGGGCATGGCATCGTCGGCGCCCAGGTGCCGATCGGCACCGGCCTCGGCTTCGCGCACAAATATCGCGACAACGGCAAGGTCAGCATCACCTTCCTCGGCGACGGCGCGATGAATCAGGGCCAGGTCTATGAGAGCTTCAACATGGCGGCGCTGTGGAAGCTGCCGGTGGTCTATGTCATCGAGAACAACAAATACGGCATGGGCACCTCGATCACCCGCAGCTCGGCCTCGCACGACCTCGTCAGCCGCGGCGCGCCCTTCGAGATCCCCGGCCATTCCGTCGACGGCATGAACGTCGTCGCGGTGCGCGAGGCGGCGGCCGAGGCGATGGAGCATGCGCGCTCGGGCAAAGGCCCCTACATCCTGGAGATGCTGACCTATCGCTATCGCGGCCACTCCATGTCCGACCCGGCGAAATACCGCAGCAAGGACGAGGTGAGCCGCATGCGCCAGGAGCACGACCCGATCGACCAGGTGAAAAAGCGCCTGATCGACGGCGGCATGGCGGACGAGGCGCGGCTCAAGGAGATCGACAAGGAGATCAAGGACATCATCACCGCCGCCGCCGATTTCGCGCAGCAGAGCCCGGAGCCTGATCCCGCGGAGCTGTGGACCGACGTCTACGGCGACGCGTGACGCCATGCCGATCGAGGTGCTGATGCCGGCGCTGTCGCCGACCATGACCGAGGGCAAGATCGCCAAGTGGCACAAGAAGCCCGGCGACGCGGTCAAGGCCGGCGACATCCTGGCCGAGATCGAGACCGACAAGGCGACGATGGAGATGGAGGCGGCCGATGACGG
>JBKQTR010000222.1:0-13696 GCA_052143095.1 Allostellaceae bacterium | reverse complement strand
TAGAGGCCGCAGCCATGCTGTGCCGCGCCGTTGAAATCCGGGTTCAGCGGAATCCCCACCTGCTGCGCGGCGGCGACGAAGGCGTGGCTCAGCGGGTTGGTGTAGGGGCGCTCGGCGACGTTGAGCGGCCCGCCGCTGCCGTGGAAGTCGTCGTGCAGGCGCTCGTTGTGCTCGGCCTTTATGAAGAAGGGCAGCACATCGGCATAGCTCCAGCCGGCATTGCCGAGCTGGCGCCAGCGGTCGTAATCCGCCGCCTGGCCGCGGATATAGACCATGGCGTTGATCGAGCTCGAGCCGCCCAGCGTCTTGCCGCGCGGCCAGTAGAGCCGCCGTCCCTTCAGCGCCGGCTGCGGCGCGGTGTCGTACTGCCAGTTGAATTGCGGCGTGCCGAGCCGGCCGATCCCCGCCGGCATGCGCACCAGCAGCGATTTGTCGGAGCCGCCGGCTTCGAGCAGCAACACCCGCGCCGCCGGATCGGCCGACAGCCGATGGGCCAGCACCGAGCCTGCCGAGCCGGAACCGATAATGATGTAGTCAAAGCCCGTCCCGGCCATGGACGCGTCTCCCCGCATCTTTCTTGTCGGCGAGTATCGGCAAGCGCGGCGCCCGGCGCCAGCCCCCTGCGCCAGCCCGACGCGCAAGCGGGAAGGCGGCGGGCCCGCCAAGAGCCCGCCGCTCCCCTCCGCCTCGCCGCCCCGCTTAACGCGGCGAGGCCGAGCGTCTCGACAGCGTCGGGCACCTGGGGTCGAGGAGCCCGCGCTCATTCCATCCCTATTCAACTTCCATGCCAGGGAAGAACGGCGGATTCCGATGGGTCGGCGTCGGCGTGGCGCCGCGCGCCCGGGCATTTTGCCCGGGCAGGACCTCGCTTTCGGGCAGAATGCCCGGCGCGGCTCAGCTCTGGGTCAGCGGTCCGTAAGTCTCCGGCCGGCGGTCCCTGAAGAACTGCCAGAGGTTGCGCACCTCGCGCACCATGTCCCAGTCCATATCGGCGGTGAGCAGCTCGTCCTTGTCCTCGCTCGCCTTGGCGATGATCTTGCCGCGGGGATTGACGATATAAGCGGAGCCGTAGAAGCGGCCGATGTTCCAGGGCTGCTCGCTGCCGACCCGGTTGACCGCGCCGATATAGCAGCCATTCGCCACCGCCGCCGCCGGCTGCTCCAGCTCCCAGAGATACTGGCTGAGCCCGGCCACGGTCGCCGAGGGGTTGACGATGTATTCGGCGCCGTTGAGCGCCAGCGCACGCCAGCCCTCGGGGAAGTGCCGGTCATAGCAGATATAGACGCCGAGCTTGCAATAGCCGGTGTGGAATACGGGATAGCCGCTATTGCCGGGCTTGAAGAAGAACTTCTCGTAGAAGCCGGCGACCTGCGGGATATGCGTCTTGCGGTACTTGCCGAGATATTTGCCGTCGGCGTCGATCACCGCTGCGGTGTTGTAATAGATGCCGGTGATGTCCTCCTCATAGATCGGCACGACGATCACCATGGCGTGCTTCTTCGCCAGCTCCTGCATCAGCCTGGTGGTCGGGCCGTCCGGGATCTTCTCCACCGCGGCGTACCATTTGGCGTCCTGGCTTGGGCAGAAATAGGGCTGAGTGAACACTTCCTGCAGGCACAGCACCTGCACCTTGGCCTTGCCCGCCGCCTCGATCAGCGGCAGATGCGCCTCGATCATGCGCTGGCGGATCTGCTCCGGCGACATCGTGGTATCGCCCTTGAGGCTCATCTGGATGAGCCCGCCTCTCACCATGGTCATGGGCCCCGCCTCCTCTATTCCGCCGCGTCGCGCAGCACCGGCGCCGGACGCTCCGATGCCGCTTTGCGCAGCAGCGCCGTGTAATAGGCCGGGAAGGGCGGTCGGTCGACATAGCGCCCGGCGCCTTTTTCGGTGCGGAGATCGCCGTCGCGCCAGACGATCTTGCCTTGCGACAGGGTGAGGGTGTTGACGCCCTTCACCTCCATGCCCTCGAAGATGTTGAAATCGATGTTCTGATGGTGCGTCTTGGCCGAGATGCGCCGCGTCTTCTGCGTATCCCAGACGACGAGGTCGGCATCGGCGCCCGGCGCCACCACACCCTTGCGCGGATAGAGGTTGAAGATCTTCGCGGCATTGGCCGAGGTCGCGGCGACGAACTCGTTGGGGGTGAGCCGGCCGCTGTTGACGCCGTGATGCCACAGCACCTGCATGCGGTCCTCGACGCCGCCGGTGCCGTTGGGGATCCGCGTGAAATCGTCGCGCCCCATCGCCTTTTGCGGCGCGCAGAAGCAGCAATGATCGGTGGCGGTGGTCTGCAGGCTGCCGGCCTGCAGCGCCCGCCACAGCGCCGCCTGATGCTCCTTGGCGCGGAAAGGCGGGCTCATGACGTAAGCCGCCGCGGTGGTGAAATCCGGGTGGCGATAGACGCTGTCATCGACCAAAAGATGCCCGGCCAGCACCTCGCCGAAGACGCGCTGGCCCTCGCCGCGGGCGCGCTCGATCGCCTCGACCGCCTCGCGGCAGGAATTGTGCACGATGTAGAGCGGCACGCCCAGCACCTGCGCCAGGCGAATGGCGCGGTTCGCGGCCTCGCCCTCGACCGCCGGCGGGCGCGACAGCGGATGGCCTTCGGGCCCGGTGATGCCGGCCTTGAGCAGCGCCTGCTGCAAATGGAAGACCAGCTCGCCGTTCTCGGCATGGACGGTGCAGAGCGCCCCCAGCTCGCGCGCCCGGAGGAAGCTTTTCACCAGGATCTCGTCATCGGCCATGATGGCGTTCTTGTACGCCATGAAATGCTTGAAGCTGTTGACCCCGTGCTTCTCCACCAGCGTCCCCATATCCTTGGGCACGCTGTCGTCCCACCAGGTGACGGCGACGTGGAAGCTGTAATCGGTCGCCGCCTTCTCCGCCCAGCCGCGCCATTTGCGATAGGCCTCGAGCAGATTCTCCTTGGGGCTCGGGATGACGAAGTCGATGATCATCGTCGTGCCGCCGGCCGCCGCCGCCGAGGTGCCGGAGAAGAAATCCTCCGAGGCGACCGTGCCCATGAAGGGCAGCTCCATATGCGTGTGCGGGTCGATGCCGCCGGGCATGACCAGCGCGCCGCCGGCATCGACGATCTCCGCGCCGGTCGGCGCCGCGAGATCGGCGCCCACCGCCTTGATGCTGCCGCCGTCGACCAGCACATCGGCGCGCTGGCTCGCATCGGCGTTCACCACCGTACCGCCACGGATCAGGATCGCCATCGCAGTCTCCTTGATGCTAATTGGAAGAGGGTACGCCAGACTTGACCATTTGATCAAGTAAGGCCGAAGATGGGGCGACCGATGCCAAGGGAGAAAAGGTGATGGCCGTGACTGCGACGACGGCGCGCGGGGCAACCCAGCGCGTTCCCAACGATCTCGAGCCCTATTGGATGCCGTTCACCGCCAACCGTCAGTTCAAGGCGCGCCCGCGCCTGCTGACGGGGGCGAAGGGCCTGCACTACACCACCGTCGACGGCCGCCAGGTGCTCGATGGCACCGCCGGCCTCTGGTGCTGCAATGCCGGCCACGGCCATCCCAAGATCGTCGGCGCCATCCAGGCGCAGGCGGCGGAGATGGACTATGCCCCGGCCTTCCAGATGGGCCATCCCAAGGCCTTCGAGCTCGCATCGCGGGTGGCGGCGCTGGCGCCGGGCGATCTCGACCACGTCTTCTTCACCAATTCCGGCTCCGAGGCAGTCGACACCGCGCTCAAGATCGCGCTCGCCTATCACCGCGCCCGCGGCGAGGCCGGGCGCATCCGCCTCATCGGCCGCGAGCGGGGATATCACGGCGTCGGATTCGGCGGCATGTCGGTGGGCGGCATCGCCAACAACCGCAAGACCTTCGGGCCGCTGCTCGGCGGCGTCGACCACCTGCCGCAGACCTATAACCGCGAGAAGCAGGCCTTCTCGCGCGGCGAGCCCGACTGGGGCGCGCATCTTGCCGAGGAGCTCGAGCGCATCGTGGCATTGCACGACGCCTCGACCATCGCCGCGGTCATCGTCGAGCCGGTGGCGTGTTCCGCCGGCGTGCTGATCCCGCCCAAGGGCTATTTGAAGCGCCTGCGCGAGATCTGCAGCAAATACGGCATCCTGCTGATCTTCGACGAGGTCATCACCGGCTTCGGCCGGCTCGGCACCGGCTTCGCCGCCGAGTATTTCGACGTTCAGCCCGATCTCATCACCACCGCCAAGGGGCTGACCTCGGGCGCGGTGCCGATGGGCGCAGTGATCGCGCGCAAGGGCATCTATGACGCCTTCATGACCGGGCCCGAGCATGTCATCGAGCTCTTCCACGGCTACACCTATTCGGGCCATCCGCTGGCCTGCGCCGCCAGCCTCGCCGCGCTCGACGTCTATGCCGAGGAAGGGCTCTTCGCCAAGGTGCGGGAGCTCGCGCCCTATTGGGCGGATGCGGTGCATGCGCTGAAGGGCCTGCCGCATGTCATCGACATCCGCAATCTCGGCCTCGTCGCCGCAATCGAGCTCGAGCCCATCGCCGACCAGCCGGCCAAGCGCGCCTTCGATGCCTTCCTGCGCGCCTACGAGCAGGGGTTGCTGGTGCGCACCACCGGCGACATCATCGCGCTGTCGCCGCCGCTCACCATCACCCGGGCGACCGTCGATGAGATCTTCGCCAAGCTCGCCGGGGTGCTGAAAGAGACCTAGGCGAACTCGCGAAGCGAGTTCGTCCGCGGCGGCGGCAGCGATTGCGCAGCAATCGCGAGAGCCGCTCGCCCGCACGGTGCGGGCTCTCGCGGTTGCAAGAGCAACCGCTGCCGCCCGCCGGCGACGACGCTTTGCGTCGCGCATCACCTCGCGGACGCGGCGGATCGGAGGCGCAGATCGGGCAAGTCCGCCGCCGAGGCGAAGACGCGCACCGTGAGCCGTTCGACCCGGCCGCGGATCTCGATCTCGTGGATGGGCGTGTCGCCGAGCGCGATGCCGGCGCGCTGCAACACCGTCTCGGAGACGACGAGCTCGGCGCCGTAGTCGCGCGCCAGCCCCTCGACGCGGCTCGCGGTGTTGACGGCATCGCCGACCGCGGTCAGCGACACGGCGTGGCCATAGCCCATCTCGCCGACGATGGCCGGCCCCATATGGACGCCGATGCCGATCCGCAACGGCTCCGGCAGGTCGTGCGCGAGCGCCTGGTTGAGCGACGCGAGCCGCCCACTCATCGCGCGCGCCGCGGCGAGCGCCTCGCGGCAGCCCGCCTCGACGCCGCGATCGAGGCCGAAGAGCGCCATGATGCCGTCGCCGATGAACTTGTCGATATGGCCGCCCGCCTCCTCCACCGCATGCCCCATCTCGGCGAAATAGCGGTTGAGGAGGAAGACGAGGTCGTAGGGCAGCTTGCCCTCGGAGAGCCTGGTGAAGGCGCGGAGATCGGCGAAGAGGATGGCGATCTCGCGCTCGCTGCCGTGGAGATAGCCGGGTCGGGCGAAGCCGTCGCGCGCCTGCGCCGTCGCCGGCAGCAGCGGCGCGACGCGGATATCGCCGCGCGGCCGGAGCTGGCAGGCAAGCCGCACATCGGGGGCGGCGCCGACGCGCTCCAACACGCGCAACTCCTCCGCGGCGGCGGCCGGTAGTGCCGCGGCATCGCCCTCGACGCGCACGCGGCAGGTCGAGCAGCGGCCGCGCCCGCCGCAGACGGAGGCGTGGGGAATGCCGGCGAGCCGGCTCGCCTCGAGCACCGAGAGGCCCGGCACGATCTCGACCACGCGACCGCTGGGGTAGGCCAGCCGCACCACGCCGCGCCGGCGCCGCCAGCGCCAGCGCAGCGCACGGGCCGCGAGAACCGCCAGCAGCGTCGCCGCAAAGAAGCCGCGCGCCCAGATCACCATCTGGTCGAGCACGGCCAGATCGGCGGGAGCGGCGCGCGGATGCTCCTGCTGCAGCTGCGCCGGCCAAGCCGGGTCCTGCGCCAGCGCCAGGACCTGGCGCCCCGCCTCGACATATCCCAGCGCCGCCAGCGTCGGCAGCAGCAGCGCGAAAGCGAAGAGCGCCCACTGCCAGCGCGGGTACCAGGGCTTCAGGCGGAGCCAGAAGCGCAGTCCGATCATGGCATGGAGCCAGGCGATGATCAGCACGGCGAACTGCAGCGCGCCGCGCGGCGGGTTGCTGAACAAGGTCAGCAGCACCGTCGAGTAATAGCCGTAGTCGCCGCCGAAGAAAGTGTCGCCGACGCGCGTCGAGATGACATGCTCGGCGAGCAGGAAGGGAATGCAGAATCCCAGTACGAGCTGCGCCGCCTCGGCAGGCGGCATGCGCAGCGACCGCCGCTGCCACAGCGCCAAGAGCGCGAGGCCGTAATGCAGGGCGAAGGCGCCATAGAGCGCCCAACTCGCCAGCGGCTTGGTCCAGAAGCGAAAGATGTACCACAGCGTGTCGTCCATCACCCGGAGCGAGACCAGGCCCAAGGCGTGATTGACGAAATGGCTGATCACATAGGTCAGCATCACGAGACCGGACGCCAACCGCACCTTGGGGACCACCGGACCCTCTCCGCCTCCGCGCCGCGACCGTCGGCCCGACCTCGCTATCACGTGGCAGCGGCGGCGTCCATGGCCCCCATGGCCGCGCCAGCCAACAAGCCCTTTCGCCACACCAGCGCCTCTACCGGTTACGCGACCGCCGGTGCCGGGGCCCGGCCTCAATGACATCGAGCGGGTTTTGCCTTAGAGTATCACTCGCGGAGCGTGCGTGGGCAGTGTTCAACTGCGCGCGGCACAGGAGTGGCTGACATGACAGCTGTCCTTCGTCACAGACTAGAAAAAGAGCGGGACAGGGTGTTTGGCGCGCTGGAGAGCGCAGCCCGAATGGTGGGTATAAAGGACGCATATCTCCTGGAAAACGATCTGCGGGAGGAGGCGATCATTCATCGCCTCGCCCATTACCTCGAAGAAGGCTTACTCAAAGACAGCACTCTCCCGCTCGAGGACTTTTCGGTTGATTGCGAGTACAACAGCGGCAGCGGATACCTGCGAAAAGCCCTGCAAATCAACTGGCCAAAAGGCTCTCAGTCGCAGCTCCGAAAGCGCGACCAGCACGTTAGGCCCGACATCATCGTTCACCAGCGGGGACGCGACCTCGAGCATATCAACCTGCTGATGGTCGAAGTGAAGAAGTCCTCGACGGTAAGTCAGGCATCCGAGAAATTTGCACTTTTGAAGTGCGAAGCGTACCGAGAGTCGGCTTTGGATTATCTGTTCGCGGGATATGTCTGCTTCATCACGGGACAAGCCTTGAAACCTCACGCCGATCCATGGACGGAGCTGAGAAAATTTCATAAAGCGACACACCGATAGTAATCGCGGGATTGTGTTTGCCGCGGCATCATCGCCCGCGTGGGTGCGGGCTCTCGCGGTTGCAAGAGCAACCGCTGCCGCCCGCTGGCGACGACGCTGCGCGTCGCGCCGCGCCTACCTCACCCCCAGCCCCTTCAGCACCAGCGACACCATGGTCTTCGAAGCCGCGGCGAACACCGCCTCGTCGAGCTTGTCCTTGCCGAGGACGGCGGCGATTTGCGCCGCGAAATCGGCATAGGTCTGGGTCATCGCCCAGATCATGAACAGCAGATGCTCGGGCTCGACCGGGTCGATCTTGCCCGAGGCCGCCCAGCCGCGGATGATCGCGCTCTTCTGCTGCACCAGGCGCCGCAGCCGCTTTTTGAGGAAGGGCTCGACATGGCGCGCGCCGGAGATCAGCTCCATCGCCCAGAGCCGCGACGGCTCCGGCAGCACCCGCGAGCTGTCGAGCTTCCTCGCGATATAGCGCCCCAGCGCGTCGGCGGGCTCGGCGCCCGGCCGGATCTCGTCCATGGCGTCGAGCCAGATCTCGAGGATGTTGTCGAGCACGCCGGCATAAAGCACCTGCTTGGTGCGGAAGTAGTAATGCAGGTTGGGCTTGGGCACGCCGGCCTTGCGCGCGATCTCGGCGGTGCTGGCGCCGTTGAAGCCCTTCTTGGCGAAGACCGCCTCCGCCGCCTTCAAAATGCGCGCCTCGTTGCGCTCGCGGATGGCGCCGCGGCCGTTGACCGGCGTGCCGTTCATCTTCCGCCGTGGCTTGCGCCCGCGCGCCCGGCGCAGCTCCCCGGGCATGTCCCGCATGCGGCGCAGGCTTTCGAGCTCTGTTCTCGCCATGGCGCTCCCTTTCCCCGACCCGGCTTCTTTATCCGTGCCGCGCGGGTGCCGTCAAAAGGAAATTTCCTGACCGCTCGTTCAAAGCTTGATCAACCGGTCAGGTTCTGAATAGAGTTGGGAAAGACCCGCCGCCCCACTGGCGGGCATGACCAGGGTGGCAAGAGGGATGGCGAAAGAGACCGCCGGCGGGCAGCCGGACATCGCGGCCGGGCGGCTTCAGCCCGAGGCCTATCGCGCCGGTTTCGGCGATGTCCACCCGCCGCTGCCACGCGAGGCGGCGCTGGTCGAGGCCAATCGCTGCTATTTCTGCCACGATGCGCCCTGCATCGAGGCCTGCCCCACCGGCATCGACATTCCGCAATTCATCCGCCAGATCGCCACCGACAACATCGCCGGCTCCGGCCGCACCATCCTCGCCGCCAACATCTTCGGCGGCGCCTGCGCCCGGGTCTGCCCGACCGAGGTGCTGTGCGAGGCGGCCTGCGTGCGCCTGGCGCAGGAAGGCAAGCCCATCGCCATCGGCAGGCTGCAGCGCTACGCTACCGACCCGCTGCTCGAGGAGGGGCGCCATCCCTTCGCCCGCGCGCCGCGCACCGGCAAACGCGTCGCGGTAGTCGGCGGCGGCCCGGCCGGCCTGTCCTGCGCCCATCGCCTCGCCATGCTTGGCCATGACATCACCCTCTTCGAGGCGCGCGAGCGGCTGGGCGGGCTCAACGAATACGGCGTCGCCGAGTACAAGGTGGCTGGTCATTTCGCCCGCACCGAGGTCGATTTCATCCTCGGCATCGGGGGCATCGAGCTGCGCGCCGGCCAGGCGCTCGGCCGCGACCTCGCGCTCGCGGAGCTGCGCCGCGGCTTCGATGCGGTCTTCCTGGGCATGGGACTTGCAGGGGTGAACGCGCTGGGCCTGGAAGGAGAGGCGCTGGCCGGGGTGATGAATGCCGTCGACTACATCGCGGACCTGCGCCAGGCGGCGAGCTTCGCTGCCTTGCCGGTGGGCAGGCGCGTCGTCGTTATCGGCGGCGGCAACACCGCCATCGACATCGCGGTGCAGACCAAGCGGCTCGGCGCCGAGGACGTGACCCTGGTCTATCGCCGCGGGCCCGAGGCGATGGGCGCCACTGCCCATGAGCAGGAGTTTGCGCAAATCAACGGCGTTAAGATCAAACATTGGGCAAGGCCGCTGCGCCTCGCCGGAAGCGGCGGGCATGTCGCCGAGGCGGTGTTCGAATACACCACGCTGGCGGAGGGCCGGCTCACCGGCACCGGCGAGAGCTTCGCGCTGCCGGCCGACATGGTGTTCAAGGCGATCGGCCAGGTCTTCGTCGCCGATCCCCTGCGGGACGGCGGCAAGGAGCTGCTCGAGCTCGAGCGCGGCCGGATCGCCATCGACGGCGAGGGCCGAACCTCGTTGAACGGTGTCTGGGCCGGCGGCGACTGCACCGGGCGCGGCGAGGATCTGACGGTGCGCGCGGTGCAGGACGGCAAGCTCGCGGCGCTGTCGATCGACCGCGCCTTGCGCCGCTGAAGGAGGGCATCATGGCCGATCTCGCCACGCGCATCGCCGGCATCAAATCGCCCAACCCGTTCTGGCTCGCCTCGGCGCCGCCGACCGACAAGGAATATAACGTCGTGCGCGCCTTCAAAGCCGGCTGGGGCGGCGTCGTCTGGAAGACGCTGGGCGAGGATCCGCCGATCGTCAACACCGCGTCGCGCTACGGCGCCCTCTCCTACAAGGGCAACCGCGTCGCCGGCTTCACCAACATCGAGCTCATCACCGACCGGCCGCTCGCGGTCAATCTGCGCGAGATCAAGCAGGTGAAGCGCGACTGGCCCGACCGCGCGCTCATCGTCTCGCTGATGGTGCCGTGCGAGGAGGAGAGCTGGAAGCGCGTGCTGGCCCTCGTCGAGGAGACCGGCGCCGACGGCGTCGAGCTCAATTTCGGCTGCCCGCACGGCATGTCCGAGCGCGGCATGGGCGCCGCCGTCGGCCAGGTGCCGGATTACGTCGAGATGGTGACGCGCTGGTGCAAGCAGCACACGCGCATGCCGGTGATCGTCAAGCTCACGCCCAACGTCACCACCATCCTCGGCCCGGCGCGGGCGGCGGTGCGCGGCGGCGCCGATGCGGTAAGCCTGATCAATACGCTGAACTCGATCATCGCCGTCGATCTCGACCAGATGGCGCCGACGCCGGTGGTCGACGGCAAGGGGACCCATGGCGGCTATTGCGGCCCGGCGGTGAAGCCGATAGCGCTGCACATGGTGGCCGAGATCGCCCGCGATCCCGAGTGCCGCAACATCCCCATCGCCGGCATCGGCGGCATCGAGAGCTGGCGCGACGCGGCCGAGTTCATGGCGCTCGGCGCCGGCGCGGTGCAGGTCTGCACCGCGGCGATGCATTACGGCTTCCGCATCGTCGATGACATGATCGACGGGCTCGGCCGCTGGATGGACGCCAAGGGCCATGCGCGCCTCGACGGCTTCCGCGGCAAGGCGGTGCCCAACGTCACCGACTGGCAGTTCCTCAACCTCAACTACCAGATCGTCGCGCGCATCGATCAGGATCTCTGCATCAAATGCGGCCTCTGCCACATCGCCTGCGAGGACACCGCGCATCAGGCGATCGCCGCCGGCCGCAGCGGCGGCGAGCGGCACTACGAGGTCGTCGACAAGGAATGCGTCGGCTGCAACCTCTGCCTTTATGTGTGTCCGGTCGAGGATTGCATTACCATGGTGCGCACCGACAGCGGGCAGGGGCATCTCGACTGGACGCAGCATCCCAACAATCCCCTGCGCAAGGCGGCGGAATAGGAGCGGGCGTGGTGCGCGGCGCACAGAACCTCCAGATCGACCAGCAGCGCCTGTGGCAGAGCCTGATGGAGATGGCCAAGATCGGCGCCACCGAGAAAGGCGGCTCCAAGCGCCTGGCGCTCACCGATCTCGACAGGGCGGGCCGCGACCTCTTCGTGCGCTGGTGCAAGGAGGCCGGCTGCAGCGTCACCATCGACCGCATGGGCAACATCTTCGCCCGCCGCCCCGGCAAGCGCGACGATCTGCCGCCGGTGGTCACCGGCAGCCATCTCGACACCCAGCCGACCGGCGGCAAGTTCGACGGCGTCTATGGCGTGCTCGCCGGGCTCGAGGTGATCCGCACCTTGAACGATCTCGGCTATGAGACCGACGCGCCGATCGAGGTCAGCGTCTGGACCAACGAGGAAGGCTCGCGCTTCGCCCCGGCGATGGTCGCCTCGGGCGTCTTCGCCGGCGTCTTCAGCGAGGAATATGGGCTGAGCCGCGCCGATCTCGACGGCAAGACCATCGGCGAGGAACTCGGGCGCATCGGCTATGCCGGCGAGGCGCCGGTCGGCGGCCGGCCGTTCAAGGCGTTCTTCGAGGCGCATATCGAGCAGGGGCCCATCCTCGAGGCCGAGCGCAAGACCATCGGCGTTGTGCAGGGCATCCAGGGCATCCGCTGGTTCGAGGTGACGCTGACCGGCAGCGAGAGCCATGCCGGCACGACGCCGATGAACCGCCGCAAGGACGCGCTGCTCGGCGCCGCCCGCCTCGTCGACCGCATCAACCGCATCGGCATCGACCACGCGCCCGGCGTCTCCACCGTCGGGCTGATGCAGGTGCGGCCCAATTCGCGCAACACCATCCCCGGCAGCGTCTTCTTCTCGGTCGATCTGCGCCATCCGCAGGATGCGACGTTGGCGCAGATGCGCGACGATCTCGAGGCGGCGGTGGGCGAAATCTGCGGCGCGCTCGGACTCGAGGCGGAGTGCAAGGAGATCTGGCATTCGCCGGCGGTGCATTACCACGAGGGCTGCATCGCCGCCGTGCGGCGCGCCGCCGACGATCTCGGCTACCCTCATCGCGACATCGTCTCCGGCGCCGGGCACGACGCCGGCTATATCAGCCGCGTCGCGCCGGTGGCCATGGTGTTCATCCCCTGTGCCGACGGCATCAGCCACAACGAGGTCGAGAGCGCGACGGCCGAGGATCTGGCCGCCGGCTGCAACGTCCTGCTGCGCGCCATGCTCGAGCATGCCGCGGGATGACCGGGCGGAGGCAGCGGCGATGGTCGACCTCATCGACGGCAAGGCGCTGAGCATGGCCGAGGCCCGCGCGCCCGGCGCGCCGCCCGCCGTCGAGATAAGCGGTCTCAACCTCGTCTTCGACACCGGTGATGCCGCGGTGACGGCGCTCGCCGATGTCGACCTCACCGTCGCGCGCGGCGATTTCGTCTCGCTGATCGGCCCCTCCGGCTGCGGCAAGACCACCTTGCTGCGCGTCATGGCCGATCTCGAGCGCGCCAGCAGCGGCACGGTGCGGGTCAACGGCGTCTCGCCCGAGGCGGCGCGGCTCGCCCGCGCCTATGGCTATGTCTTCCAGGCGCCGGCGCTCTATGCCTGGCGCTCGGTGCAGCGCAACGTCACCTTGCCGCTGGAGATCATGGGGCTGTCGAGCGCCGAGCGGCAGGAGCGGGCGCGCCGCGTGCTCTCGCTGGTCAACCTCACCGGCTTCGAGCGCAAATTCCCCTGGCAGCTCTCGGGCGGCATGCAGCAGCGTGTCTCGATCGCCCGCGCGCTCTCCTTCGATCCCGAGCTGCTGCTGATGGACGAGCCGTTCGGTGCGCTCGACGAGATCATCCGCGATCATCTCAACGAGCAGCTGCTGCGGCTGTGGCAGCGCACCGGCAAGACGGTGATCTTCGTCACCCACTCGATCCCCGAGGCGGTGTTCCTGTCGACGCGCATCGTCGTCATGAGCCCGCGGCCGGGGCGGATCATCGACGTCATCGACAGCGACCTGCCGCCCGAGCGCACGCTCGACATGCGGGAATCCGCGGCGTTTACCGCCATCGCCCATCGCGTCCGCGCCGGGCTCAAGGCCGGGCACAGCTATGACGATGAGTGAGGCGGCGGCAAAGCCGCGCTCCTGGCGCCAGCGCCTCGCCGCCGGCAGCGCGCCGCCGATGCTCGCGGTCCTGCTGGCGCTCATCGTCCTCTGGTATGTCGGCACGGTCTGGCTCAACGCGCCCATCGTCATCGACCGCTACGAGCGCGAGGGCAACACCGCCTGGGGCGTCCGCGAGCTCGTCGCCGACACCATGGCGATGGAGCGGCCGGTGCTGCCGGCGCCGCATCAGATTCTGGCCGAGCTCGACAAGACCGTGCTCGAGGTCCAACCGACCTCGCGCCGCAGCCTGGTCTATCACGGCTGGGTGACGCTTTCCTCGGCGCTGCTGGGCTTCGCCTTCGGCGCCGTGCTCGGCATCGTGCTCGCCGCCGGCATCGTCCATCTGCGCACGCTCGAGCGCTCGCTGCTGCCCTGGATCATCGCCTCGCAGACCGTGCATCCTGGCGATCGCGCCGATGATCATCGTCGTGCTGGGCTCGATGGGCTTTGTCGGGCTGGTGCCCAAGGCGATCATCTCGGCCTATCTCTGCTTCTTCCCGGTGACCATCGGCATGGTCAAGGGGCTGACCTCGCCCGATCCCATCCATCTCGACCTCGTGCGCACCTACAATGCCGACACCAG
>JBKQTR010000221.1:0-49338 GCA_052143095.1 Allostellaceae bacterium | reverse complement strand
GCGACCACCTGTTTCTGGCGCGATCACCGCGTCAACATCATCGATACACCGGGCCATGTCGATTTCACCATCGAGGTTGAGCGCTCGCTACGTGTGCTCGACGGTGCAGTAACGGTGTTCGATTCCGTGGCAGGCGTTGAACCGCAATCCGAGACGGTGTGGCGCCAGGCCGACAAATACGGCGTGCCGCGCATCTGCTTCGTCAACAAGATGGACCGCATCGGCGCCAATTACATGCGCTGCGTCGAGATGATCAAGGATCGCCTCGGCGCCGTGCCGCTGGTGACGCAGCTGCCGATCGGCGTCGAGAGCGACTTCGTCGGCATCGTCGACCTCGTGACGATGCAGGCGATCAAGTGGCAAGACGAGACGCTCGGCGCCAAGTTCGACGTCGGCGCGATCCCGGACGAGCTCGCCGCCGAGGCGGCCGACTACCGCTCCAAGCTGGTCGAGCTCGCGGTCGAGCAGGACGACCATGTGCTCGAGAAGTATCTCGCCGGCGAGGAGCCCGACGCCGACACGCTGCGGCGTTGCATCCGCAAGGGCACGACCGCCTATGCCTTCGTGCCGGTGCTGTGCGGCTCCGCCTTCAAGAACAAGGGCGTGCAGCCGCTGCTCGATGCCGTGGTCGACTATCTGCCGGCGCCGACCGACGTTCCCGCCATCAAGGGCGTCAAGCTCGGCAGCGACGAGCCGATCGTGCGCCATGCCTCGGACGACGAGCCTTTCGCCGGTCTCGCCTTCAAGATCATGACCGACCCGTTCGTCGGCTCGCTCACCTTCGTGCGGATCTATTCCGGCGTGCTGCAGAGCGGCACCGCGGTGCTGAACTCGGTCAAGGACAACCGCGAGCGCATCGGCCGCATGCTGCAGATGCACGCCAACCACCGCGAGGACATCAAGGAGGCGCGCGCCGGCGACATCGTGGCACTCGCCGGCCTCAAGAACACCACGACCGGCGACACGCTGTGCGATTCCGCCCACGCCGTTATCCTGGAGCGCATGGAGTTCCCCGATCCCGTCATCGAGATCGCGGTCGAGCCCAAGACCAAGGGCGACCAGGAGAAGATGGGCCAGGCGCTGGCGCGGCTCGCCACCGAGGATCCGTCCTTCCGCGTCTCGGTCGATCACGAGAGCGGTCAGACCATCATCAAGGGGATGGGCGAGCTCCATCTCGAGATCATCGTCGACCGCATGAAGCGCGAGTTCAAGGTCGAGGCCAATATCGGCGCGCCGCAGGTGGCCTATCGCGAGACCATCAGCCGGCAGGCGGATGTCGACTACACGCACAAGAAGCAGACCGGCGGCTCCGGCCAGTATGCGCGCGTCAAGATGCATTTCGCGCCGCTGCCGTCGGGCTCCGGCTTCGAGTTCGAGAACGACGTGGTCGGCGGCACCGTGCCCAAGGAATACGTGCCGGGCGTCGAGAAGGGCGTCAAAGGCTCGCTCGACAATGGCGTGCTCGCGGGCTTCCCGGTCATCGATCTCAAGGTGACGTTGACCGACGGCGCCTATCACGAGGTCGATTCGAGCGCGCTCGCCTTCGAGATCGCGGCGCGGGCGGCGATGAAGGAGGGCCTCGCCAAGGCGGGGCCCAAGCTGCTCGAGCCGATCATGCGGGTCGAGGTGGTGACGCCGCGCGACTACATGGGCGACGTCATCGGCGACCTGAACAGCCGGCGCGGGCGCATCACCGGCCAGGATCAGCGCGGCAATGCCGAGGTGATCAACGCCATGGTGCCGCTCGCCAACATGTTCGGCTATGTCAACAACCTGCGCTCGATGAGCCAGGGCCGAGCCCAGTACACCATGCATTTCGATCATTACGAGCAGGTGCCGCAAGCGGTGGCGGACGAGGTCCGCGCCAAGATGGCCTGATGCGCGGCGCCCTATCGGGGCAGAGTTCATCGGGCCGAAAGCGCCTCACGAGGAGAGAAGGTTAGAGCGGAGATCATAGCCATGGCGAAGGCGAAATTTGAGCGGAACAAGCCGCACTGCAATGTCGGGACGATCGGGCACGTCGACCACGGGAAGACGTCGCTGACGGCCGCGATCACGAAGGTTCTGGCGGAGACGGGCGGTGCGACGTACACGGCCTACGACCAGATCGACAAGGCTCCCGAGGAGCGCGCGCGCGGGATCACGATCTCGACGGCGCATGTGGAGTACGAGACGAAGCAGCGTCACTACGCGCATGTCGACTGTCCCGGCCACGCGGATTACATCAAGAACATGATCACCGGTGCGGCGCAGATGGACGGCGCGATCCTGGTGGTGTCGGCGGCGGACGGCCCGATGCCGCAGACGCGCGAGCACATCCTGCTGGCGCGGCAGGTGGGGGTTCCGGCGATCGTGGTCTATCTGAACAAGGTGGACATGGTGGACGATCCCGAGCTTCTGGACCTGGTGGAGCTGGAGGTGCGCGAGCTGTTGTCGAGCTACCAGTTTCCCGGTGACAAGATCCCGATCATCCGCGGCTCGGCACTGATGGCGCTGGAGGGCAAGAACAAGGAGCTGGGCCACGATTCCGTCCTGAAGCTGATGGCGGCGATCGACGAGTACATCCCGCAGCCGGTTCGGGCGAAGGACAAGCCGTTCCTGATGCCGATCGAGGACGTGTTCTCGATCTCCGGGCGCGGCACGGTGGTGACGGGCCGGGTCGAGCGGGGCATCGTCAAGGTCGGCGACGAGATCGAGATCGTGGGCCTGCGGGCGACGACGAAGACGGTGGTGACCGGGGTTGAGATGTTCCGCAAGCTGCTGGACAGCGGCGAGGCCGGGGACAATATCGGGGCGCTGCTGCGGGGCACGAAGCGGGAGGAGGTCGAGCGGGGCCAGGTGCTGGCGGCGCCGGGGTCGATCACGCCGCACACCAACTTCCAGGCCGAGGCCTACATCCTGACCAAGGAAGAGGGCGGTCGGCACACGCCGTTCTTCACCAACTACCGGCCGCAATTCTACTTCCGGACGACGGATGTGACGGGGACGGTGAAGTTGAAAGAGGGCACGGAGATGGTGATGCCGGGCGACAACGTGCAGATGGAGGTGGAGCTGATCGCGCCCATCGCCATGGACGAGGGCCTGCGCTTCGCCATCCGCGAGGGCGGCCGCACCGTCGGCGCCGGCGTCGTCGCCAAGATATTGAAGTAACGATGGCATTACCGCAGCGGCGAGGGTTGGTCCTGGGCCTGTCGAAGGGGCGGCTCGGCGCGGCGGGAAACAGAGGTGGACAATGGCGATAGACAATCAGAACATCCGCATCCGGCTGAGGGCGTACGACCATCGCGTCCTCGATCAGTCGACAAGCGAGATCGTCAACACCGCCAAGCGGACCGGTGCGCGCGTGCGCGGCCCGATCCCGCTGCCGACCAAGATCGAGAAGTTCACCGTGCTGCGCTCGCCGCACATCGACAAGAAGTCGCGCGAGCAGTTCGAGATCCGCACGCACAAGCGCGTGATCGACATCGTCGATCCGACGCCGCAGACGGTGGACGCGCTGATGAAGCTCGATCTCGCCGCCGGCGTCGATGTCGAGATCAAGCTCTGAGGGACATGTCATGCGTACCGGTCTCATCGCCCAGAAGCTGGGCATGACCCGCATCTTCACCGACGAGGGGAGCCACGTCCCGGTGACGGTGCTGAAGGTCGACAATTGCCAGGTCGTCGCCGTACGCACGGCGGAGAAGGACGGCTATACCGCGGTCCAGCTCGGCGTCGGCAAGGCCAAGGTGAAGAACGTCACGCAGCCGATGCGCGGCCACTACGCCAAGGCGAAGCTCGAGCCCAAGCGCAAGCTGGTCGAGTTCCGCGTGCCGAAGGACGGGCTGATCGAGGTCGGCGCCGAACTCTCGGTCGAGCATTTCCTCGTCGGCCAGTTCGTCGACGTCACCGGCACCACCAAGGGCCGCGGCTTCTCCGGCGTCATGCGCCGGCACAATTTCGGCGGCCTGCGCGCCACGCACGGCGTCTCGGTCTCGCATCGCAGCCACGGCTCGACCGGCCAGCGTCAGGATCCCGGCAAGGTCTTCAAGAACAAGAAGATGGCCGGCCACTATGGCGACGCGCGCGTGACGACGCAGAACCTGCGCGTCGTCGCCACCGACGCCGAGCGCGGGCTGATCATGGTCGAGGGCGCGGTGCCCGGTGCCGATGGCGGCTATGTCCTGATCAAGGACGCCGCCAAGCGCAAGCCGCCCAAGGGCCTGCCGTTCCCGGCGGCGCTGCGCGCGGCGTCTGCCGCCGAAGCCCCGGCCGAGGGAGCGCCGTCATGAAGCTCGCGGTCAAGACCCTCGACAACGGCAGCGCCGGCGACATCGAGCTCGCCGACGAGGTCTTCGGCATCCCCGTGCGCAAGGACATTCTCGCCCGCATGGTGCAATGGCAGCTCGCCAAGCGCCGCGCCGGGACGCACAAGACCAAGGGCATCAGCGACATCCAGGGCACGACCAAGAAGCCCTGGCGGCAGAAGGGCACCGGCCGCGCCCGCCAGGGCAGCCTGCGCTCGCCGCAGTTCCGCGGCGGCGCCGTCATCTTCGGCCCGGTGGTGCGCAGCCACGCCTTCGGCCTGCAGAAGAAGGTACGCCGGCTGGCGCTCAAGACCGCGCTCTCGGCCAAGCAGGCGGAAGGCAAGCTCGTCGTGCTCGACGACGCTACGCTCAAGGACCCCAAGACCAGGCAGCTCGCGGAGCGCTTCGAGAAGCTCGGCTGGGGCTCGGTGCTGATCATCGGCGGGCCGGTGCTGGACGAGAACTTCGCCCGCGCCGCGCGCAACCTGCCGAAGGTCGACGTGCTGCCGCAGCAAGGCGCCAATGTCTACGACATCCTGCGCCGCGACACGCTGGTGCTGACCCGGGACGCCGTCCAACATCTGGAGGCCCGCCTCAAATGAGCAGGTTCCGCTTCATTCCGCGCGAGGAGGCGAAGCTCACGCGCGACCAGATGTACGACATCGTGCGCTCGCCGGTGATCACCGAGAAGTCGACCATGGGCTCCGAGCACAACCAGGTCACCTTCCGCGTGCCGCTCGCCGCCAACAAGCGCGAGGTCAAGGCGGCGATCGAGGGGCTGTTCAAGGTCAAGGTCACCGCGGTCAACACCATCCGCGTCAAGGGCAAGACCAAGCGCTTCAAGGGCGAGCTCGGCCGGCGCTCCGACTACAAAAAAGCGATCGTCACCCTCGCCGAGGGCCAGAAGATCGACGTGACGACGGGAGTCTGAGGCGATGGCACTCAAAACCTTCAAGCCGACGACGCCGGGCCAGCGCCAGCTGATCATCGTCGACCGCGGCGAGCTGTGGAAAGGCCGCCCGGTCAAGGCGCTCACCGAGGGCAAGCGCGAGAAGGGCGGGCGCAACAACCACGGCCGCACCACCGTGCGCTGGCGCGGCGGCGGCCACAAGCAGCGCTACCGCATCGTCGATTTCAAGCGCACCAAGCACGGGATGCCGGCCGAGGTGCAGCGGCTCGAATACGACCCGAACCGCAGCGCCTTCATCGCCCTCATCCGCTATGAGGACGGCGAGCTCGCCTACATCCTGGCGCCGCAGCGCATCAAGGAAGGCGACCGCGTCGTCTCGGGCGAGCGCGTCGACGTGAAGCCCGGCAACGCCATGCCGATGCGCAACATCCCGGTCGGCACCATCGTCCACAATGTCGAGATGAAGCCGGGCAAGGGCGGCCAGCTCGCCCGCGCCGCCGGCACCTACGCGCAGCTCGTCGGCCGCGACGCCGGCTATGCGCTGCTGCGGCTCTCCTCGGGCGAGGTGCGCATGGTGCGCGCCGAATGCATGGCGACGATCGGCGCGGTGTCGAACCCCGACAAGCAGAACATCAGCATCGGCAAGGCCGGGCGCAGCCGCTGGCTCGGCCGGCGTCCCTCGGTGCGCGGCGTGGCGATGAACCCGATCGACCATCCCCATGGCGGCGGCGAAGGCCGCACCTCGGGCGGGCGCCATCCCGTGACCCCCTGGGGCAAGGGCACCAAGGGCACCAAGACGCGCAAGAACAAGGCGACCGACCGCTATATCGTGCGTCGTCGCCGGCAGAAGTAACGGAGGGCCAAGTGGCACGCTCAACCTGGAAGGGTCCGTTCGTCGACGGCTATCTCCTGTAGAAGGCGGAGAAGTCGCGGGCGTCGGGTCGCAACGAGATCATCAAGACCTGGTCGCGCCGCTCGACCATCTTCCCGCAATTCGTCGGCCTCACTTTCGGCGTCTACAACGGCCACAAATTCATCCCGGTGCTGGTGACCGAGCACATGATCGGCCACAAGCTCGGCGAGTTCGCGCCGACCCGCACCTTCCACGGCCATTCCGCCGACAAGAAGGCGGTCAGGACCAAGGTGTCGGCGCCGTGAGCAAGAAATCGGCGCCCCGCCGGCTCGCCGAGACCGAGGCCTCGGCTTACGCCCGCGCCCTCAAGGTGAGCGCGCGCAAGCTCAACCTCGTGGCCCAGAGCATCCGCGGCAAGAACGCCGCCGTCGCGCTCAACGAGCTCACCTTCTCGCCGCGCCGCATCGCTCGCGACGTCAAGAAGGTGCTGCAGGCGGCGATTGCCAACGCCGAGAACAACCACCAGCTCGACGTCGACAAGCTCTACGTCAAGGAGGCCTCTGTCGGGCGCGCCTTCGCCATGCGGCGATTTCACGCGCGCGGCCGCGGCCGCGCCGCCGGCATCGACAAGTATTTCAGCAATCTCACCGTGGTCGTGCGCGAGCGCGAGGAACGGCAGGAGGAGCACGCTTAATGGGCCAGAAGGTCAATCCGATCGGGCTCCGGCTCGGCATCAACCGCACCTGGGACTCGCGCTGGTTCGCGCGCAAGGAGTACGGCACCTTGCTGCACGAGGATTTGCGGCTGCGCAAATTCCTGACCGAGCGACTGCAGCAGGCGGGCGTCTCGCGCATCGTCATCGAGCGCGCCGCCAAGAAGACGCGCATCACCATCCATTCGGCGCGGCCGGGCGTGGTCATCGGCAAGAAGGGCGCCGACATCGAGAAGCTGCGCCTCGACATCGCCAAGATGACCAACAGCGAGGTCAGCCTCAACATCGTCGAGATCCGCAAGCCCGAAATCGACGCCAAGCTCATCGCCGACGGCATCGCGCAGCAGCTCGAGCGCCGCGTCGCCTTCCGCCGCGCCATGAAGCGCGCCGTGCAGTCGGCCATGCGGCTGGGAGCGCTCGGCATCCGCATCAACTGCTCCGGGCGGCTGGGCGGCGCCGAGATCGCGCGCATGGAGTGGTATCGCGAGGGCCGCGTGCCGCTGCACACGCTGCGCGCCGACGTCGATTTCGGCTACGGCACGGCCAAGACCACCTATGGCACTTGCGGCGTCAAGGTCTGGGTGTTCAAGGGCGAGGTGCTGACGCACGACCCGATGGCGCAGGACAAGCGCGCCGCCGAGCAGAACCAGGCGCGCGTCTGAGGACGAGGGGATCGCAGGATCATGCTGTCACCGAAGCGCACCAAGTACCGCAAGGCACATAAGGGCCGCATCCATGGCGAGGCCAAGGGCGGCACCGCGCTCAATTTCGGCAATTACGGGCTCAAGGCCATCGAGCCCGGCCGCGTCACCGCGCGCCAGATCGAGGCGGCGCGGCGCGCCATCACGCGCCACATCAAGCGCGTCGGCCGCGTCTGGATCCGGATCTTCCCGGACGTGCCGGTGTCGGTGAAGCCGGCCGAGGTGCGCATGGGCAGCGGCAAGGGCACGCCCGAGTTCTGGGTCTGCCGCGTCAAGCCGGGACGCATCATGTTCGAGCTCGACGGCGTGCCGGGCCCGATCGCGCGCGAGGCCTTCGACCTCGCCTCGGCGAAGCTGCCGATATCGACCCGCGTCGTGACCCGCCTGGGCGAGGAGGCGATATGAAGGCCGCAGACGTCCGCGCCAAGACCGACGACGAGCTCAAGGGCGAGCTCGAGCAGCTGGCCAAGGAGCGCTTCAACCTGCGCTTCCAGAAGGCGAGCGGCCAGCTCGAGAACACCGCGCGCGTGCGCCAGGTGCGGCGCGACATGGCGCGCATCAAGACCGTCCTGGCCGAGCGCGCGCGCGCATAGGGAAAGAGAACAGCGATGCCGAAACGAATCCTACAAGGCGTGGCGATGCGGGATGCACGGGACAAGACCGTGATCGTGCGCGTCGAGCGGCGCGTCATGCACCCCGTCTACAAGAAGTTCATCATGCGCTCGAAGAAATACGCCGCGCATGACGAGCGCAATCTGGTCAAGGGCGGCCAGACCGTGCGCATCGAGGAGAGCGCGCCGATCTCCAAGCGCAAGCGCTGGGTGGTGCTGGGCGACGGCACCGCGGCGGCGGAGGCCGGTGCCGCGACGATGGCGGCCAAGCCCGCGGCGAAGAAGCCGGCGAAGCCGCGCGCGCCGCGCAAGAAGGCCGCCGAGGCCGCAGCCGGCGCCGAGGGGTGATCAGCCATGATCCAGATGCAGACCAATCTCGACGTGGCCGACAATTCCGGCGCGCGCCGCGTCCAGTGCATCAAGGTGCTGGGTGGCTCCAAGCGCAAGACCGCGACGGTCGGCGACGTGATCGTCGTCTCGGTCAAGGAGGCGATCCCGCGCGGCCGCGTCAAGAAGGGCGACGTGCACCAGGCGGTGATCGTGCGCACCGCCAAGGAGATCCGCCGGCCGGACGGCAGCGCCATCCGCTTCGACCGCAATGCCGCGGTGCTCATCACCAAGCAGGGCGAGCCGATCGGCACGCGCATCTTCGGGCCGGTCACGCGCGAGCTGCGCGCCCGCAAGTTCATGAAGATCGTCTCTCTGGCGCCCGAGGTGCTCTGAGATGAAGCTCAAGATCAAGAAAGGCGACAAGGTCGTGGTCATCACCGGCCGCGACAAGGGCAAGAGCGGCGAGGTGCTGCGCGTGCTGCGCGCGCAAAGCCGCGTGCTTGTTCAGGGCGTCAACATGGTGAAGCGCCACACCAAGCCCGGTGCCGGCCAGGCCGGCGGCATCGTCGAGAAGGAGGCGGCAATCCACGTCTCCAACGTCGCCCATATCGATCCGAAATCCAGCAAGCCGACACGGGTCGGCTACAAGATCCTCGGGGACGGCCGCAAGGTGCGCTTTGCCAAGCGCTCCGGCGAAGTCCTCGACGCGTGAGGGTGCCATGCAGACGCGTCTCCAGGAGCATTACGAGAAAGTGGTGAAGCCGGCCTTGATGAAGGAGTTCGGCTACGTCAACGCCATGCAGGTGCCGAAGATCGACAAGATCGTCATCAACATGGGGGTCGGCGAGGGCACCCAGGACGGCAAGAAGGTCGATGCCGCGGCCAACGATCTCGCCGTCATCTCCGGCCAGCGGCCGGTGGTGACGCGCGCCAAGAAGTCGATCGCCACCTTCAAGCTGCGCGAGAAGCTGCCGATCGGCTGCAAGGTGACGCTGCGTCGCCAGCGCATGTACGAGTTCCTCGACCGGCTCATCAACATCGCGCTGCCGCGCGTGCGCGACTTCCGCGGGGTCTCTCCCAAGAGCTTCGACGGGCGCGGCAATTACGCGCTCGGCCTCAAGGAGCAGCTGGTGTTCCCGGAGGTCAATTACGACCAGGTCGATGCCGTGCGCGGCATGGACATCATCATTGTCACGACGGCGAAGACCGATGCAGAGGCGAAGGCCCTGCTGCGCGGCTTCCAGATGCCGTTCATCAATTAATCGGCCGACGAGGGCAAGCCCCATGGCGAAGACGAGTTCGGTGAACAAGAACAAGCGGCGGGCGGCGCTGGTGAAGCGCCTGGCGGCCAAGCGGGCCCGCCTGAAGGCGACCGCCGAGGACCGGTCGCTGGCGCCGGAAGAGCGCTTCGCGGCGCGGCTCAAGCTCGCCGAGATGCCGCGCAACTCCGCCGCCATCCGCGTGCGCAACCGGTGCGAGCTCACCGGGCGCCCGCGCGGCGTCTACCGCAAGTTCAAGCTCTCGCGGCTGGCGCTGCGCGAGCTCGCCTCGGCCGGCCAGATCCCCGGCATGGTCAAGTCGAGCTGGTAAGGGAGAGACACTGAATGTCGATGACCGATCCGCTCGGCGACCTCCTGACCCGCATCCGCAATGGGCAGCGGGCGCACCAGCCCGTGGTGCAGTCGCCGGCATCCAAGATCCGCGCCAACGTGCTCGAGGTGCTGCAGCGCGAGGGCTACATCCGCGGCTATATCCGCGAGGAAGTGCGCCCGGGCGTGGCCGAGCTCAAGATCGAGCTCAAATACGTCGACGGCGAGCCGGTGATCCGCGAGATCACCCGCATCTCCAAGCCCGGCCGGCGCATCTACTCGCGCGTCTCCGACCTGCCGCGCGTCTATAACGGATTGGGCATCGCCATCCTGTCGACGCCGCGCGGTGTCATGTCGGACAACGAGGCGCGCGCCGCCAATGTCGGCGGCGAGATCCTCTGTCGCGTATTCTGAGGTGTTGTGATGTCGCGCATCGGCAAGAGCCCGGTCACCATCCCGCAAGGCGTCACCGTCGAGGTGGCCGGCCAGACGGTCACCTGCAAGGGCAAGCTCGGCACGCTCAAGCTGCCGCTAAGCGGCGAGGTCAACGCCACCGTCGCGGACGGCAAGGTGGTGGTGACGCCGAAATCGGAGACCAAGCGCGCGCGCATGCATTGGGGCACGATGCGCGCCACCATCAGCAACATGGTGAACGGCGTCTCCAAGGGCTTCACCAAGAACCTCGATATCGAGGGCGTTGGCTATCGCGCCGCGGTGCAGGGCAAGAACCTCGTGCTCCAGCTCGGCTACAGCCACGACGTCACGTTCCCGATCCCGAGCGAGATCAAGATCACCTGCGAGAAGCCGACGTCGATCACGATCACCGGCCCCGATCGCCAGCAGGTCGGGCAGATCGCCGCGGTGCTGCGCTCGTACCGCAAGCCCGAGCCCTACAAGGGCAAGGGCATCCGCTACGCGTCCGAGCACATCCGCCGCAAGGAAGGCAAGAAGAAATAGCGAGGCCCGAGCGATGACAAGCAAAGCGAAATCCCTCTTCGCCCGCCGCCAGATGCGGGTGCGCTACCGGATCTCGCGGGTCGCCAAGGGGCGCCTGCGGTTGGCCGTATTCCGTTCCTCGCGGCACATCTACGCGCAGGTGATCGACGACGCGAAAGGCCATACGCTGGCCGCCGCCTCGAGCCTCGACAAGGATCTGCGCGCGAAGCTCAAGACCGGCGCGGACCGGGCGGCGGCGGAGGCGGTGGGCAAGCTGCTGGCCGAGCGCGCCAAGGCCGCCGGCGTCACCGCCGTGGTGTTCGACCGCGGCGGCTATCTCTTTCATGGCCGGGTCAAGGCCCTGGCCGACGCCGCCCGCGAGGGCGGCCTCAGCTTCTAGGAAAGGCGCTTCATGGCACGTGCACCAGGCAGCAGCGCAAGGCCCCCCGGCGGCGGCAGGGCGCCCGGCGGCGGCGAGCGGGGCCCGCGCGGCCGCGGCCGCCGCGGCGACGGCGATCGGGCGCCGCGCGATCGGGACCGCGGCGAGGATGGCGATTTCGTCGAGAAGCTCGTCGGCATCAACCGCGTCGCCAAGGTGGTGAAGGGCGGCCGCCGCTTCGGCTTTGCCGCCATCGTCGTCGTCGGCGACGGCAAGGGCCGGGTCGGCTACGGCGCCGGCAAGGCGCGCGAGGTGCCGGAGGCGATCCGCAAGGCGACCGAGCAGGCGCGCCGCGCCATGGTGCGCGTGCCGCTGCGCGAGGGCCGCACGCTGCATCACGACATCATCGGCCGCTACGGCGCCGGCGAGGTCATCGTGCGCGCGGCGAAGCCCGGCACCGGCATCATCGCCGGCGGCCCGATGCGCGCCATCTTCGAGGCGCTGGGCGTGCAGGATGTGGTGGCGAAATCGGTCGGCACCTCCAACCCGCACAACATGATCAAGGCGACCTTCCGGGCGCTCGCGCGCTCGGTGAGCCCGCGCTCGGTGGCGGCGCGGCGCGGCCGCAAGGTGAGCGAGATCCTCGGCCGGCGCGACGGCACGGCCGAGGCGCGGGAGTAAGCCATGGCGGAAGCGAAGGACGAGAAGAAAAAACCGGCGAAGAAGGCAAAGCCGGAGGCCGCGGCGGCCGGCAAGCCGAAAGCCGCGAAGCCCGCGGCCGAGGCGGCGGCGAAGCCGGGCAAGCAGGCCGATGCCGCGGCCGAGGCGGCGGCGAAGGCGGCGCGGAAGGCTGCCAAGAAGGCCGCGAAGAAGGCCAAGGCGGCGGCGGCGAAGGCGGCGCGGCCGAAGCCGGTCAAGCCGGCGCCGCCGCCGGTGGCGAAGGCGGCGGCGCCGCCCAAGCCCAGGAAGGCGCCGGACAAGACGGTCACGGTGACGCAGATCGGCAGCCCGATCGGGCGCGAGGACTATCAGCGCGCCACCTTGAAAGGGCTCGGCCTCAACAAGCTGCGGCGGACGCGAGTCCTCGAGGACACGCCGGCGGTGCGCGGCATGATCGAGCGGGTGAAGCATCTGGTGCGGGTCGAGGCCGGCTGACGGCGGCGCCCGCACGGTGAAGGTGGTGGACGATGAAGCTCAATGAGATCAGGGACAACAAAGGCGCGCATTATCGCGCCAAGCGCGTCGGCCGCGGCATCGGCTCCGGCAAAGGCAAGACCAGCGGCCGCGGCGGCAAGGGCCAGACGGCGCGCACCGGCGTCGCCTTGAACGGCTTCGAGGGCGGCCAAACGCCGCTGCATCGCCGGCTGCCCAAGCGCGGCTTCAATCGCCGGGAGTTTCAGCCGAAATTCCATGTGGTCAATCTCGGGAGGCTGCAGGTCGCCCTTGAAGCCGGCCGGCTCAAGCCCGATGTGACGGTCGACGGCGCGGCGCTGGTCGCGGCCGGCGTGTTGCGCCGGGTCGGCGACGGCGTGCGTCTCCTGGCCAAGGGCGAGCTCAAGACGCCGCTGACCATCGAGGTGGTGGGCGCGTCGAAGGCGGCGGTTGCCGCGGTGGAGAAGCTCGGCGGCAAGGTGGTGGTCACGGGCGCCAAGCCGGCCGAGGCCTAAACGCACGGGGGCGTGCTAGGCCCCCAGGGAAGGGATCGATGGCGTCAGCCGCCGAACAGCTTGCGGCGAATATCAATTTCTCCGCCTTCGCCAAAGCGACCGAGCTCAAGAACCGCATCTGGTTCACGCTGGGCGCGCTGGTGATCTATCGCCTCGGCACCTACATCCCGCTGCCGGGCATCGATCCGCAGATCCTGCAGGAGATCTTCAGCCGCAACGCCGGCGGCATCCTCGGCATGGTCGACATGTTCTCGGGCGGGGCGCTCGGGCGCATGACCATCTTCGCCCTCAATATCATGCCGTATATCTCGGCCTCGATCATCGTGCAGCTTCTGACCGCGGTCTCGCCGCAGCTCGAGGCGCTCAAGAAGGAGGGCGAGGTCGGGCGCAAGAAGCTCAACCAGTACACCCGCTACGGCACCGTCTTCCTCGCCGCCATCCAGGCCTACGGCATCGCCGTCGGGCTCGAAGGCGCGGGCGGCGGGCGCTCGCCGGTGATCGATCCCGGCCTGTTCTTCCGCTTCACCACCATGATCACGCTGACCGGCGGCACCGTCTTCCTGATGTGGCTCGGCGAGCAGATCACGGCGCGCGGCGTCGGCAATGGCATCTCGCTCATCATCTTCTCCGGCATCGTCGCGCGCATGCCGGCGGCGCTGGGCTCGCTGCTCGAGCTCGGCCGCACCGGCGCGCTCTCGACCTTCTTCATCATCCTCTTCCTGGTGATCGCCGTTGGCGTCATCACCTTCATCGTCTTCATGGAGCGGGCGCAACGGCGCATCCTGGTGCAGTATCCCAAGCGCCAGGTGGGCAACAAGATGTTCGGCGGCGAGGCCTCGCACCTGCCGCTGAAACTCAATACCTCGGGCGTCATCCCGCCGATCTTCGCTTCCTCGCTGCTGCTGCTGCCAGCGACCTTCGCCGGCTTCAGCAGCGGCGACCAGACCGGTATCGTCGGCTGGGTCAGCATCTATCTGCGCCACGGCAGCCCGATCTACATCTTGCTCTATGTCGCGCTGATCGTGTTCTTCTGCTTCTTCTATACCGCGATCGTCTTCAATCCGACCGAGACGGCCGACAATCTGCGCAAATACGGCGGCTTCATCCCGGGCTACCGTCCGGGCAAGACCACCGCCGATTATCTCGACTATGTCCTGACCCGTCTGACGCTGGTGGGCGCGCTCTACCTCGCCGCGGTCTGCGTGCTGCCGGAGATCCTGGTGTCGCAATACAGCGTGCCGTTCTATTTCGGCGGCACCAGCCTGCTGATCGTCGTCAGCGTCACCATGGACACGGTGGCGCAGATCCACTCGCATCTGCTCGCGCATCAGTATGAGGGGCTGATCAAGAAGGCGAAACTACGGGGGAGACGCGGGTGAACATTATCCTGCTGGGACCTCCGGGCGCCGGCAAGGGAACCCAGGCCAAGCGGCTCGAGGAGAAGCTGGGGCTGGCGCAGCTCTCCACCGGCGACATGCTGCGTGCCGAGCGCAAATCCGGCAGCGCCTTGGGCCGCAAGGTCCAGGCGGTGATGGATGCGGGCAAGCTCGTCTCGGATGACATCATCATCGAGCTCATCTCCCAGCGCATCGACCAGCTCAAGGACGGCAAGGGCTTCATCCTCGACGGCTTCCCGCGCACCGTGCCCCAGGCCGAGGCGCTCGACCGCATGCTCGCGGAGAAGGGGCTGAAGCTCGACGCCGTCATCGAGATGACGGTGGACGAGGCGGCGCTGATCGAGCGCATCGCCGGCCGCTTCAGCTGTGCCGCCTGCGGCGCCAGTTATCACGATAAATTCAACCGGCCCAAGCAAGACGGGGTGTGCGACGTCTGCGGCGGCAAGGAGTTCGTCCACCGCGCTGACGACCGGCCCGAGGCGGTCAAGATCCGGCTCGAGGCCTATCGCCAGCAGACCGCCCCGATCCTGCCCTATTACCGCGGCAAGGGCGTGCTGCGCTCGGTCGACGGCATGGCCGATATCGAGGAGGTCGGCCGGCAGATCGAGGCGATCCTGAGCCGGCTATGACGGCGCGGGCCGATAGGCGGGGCAGCGGGGGCGGTCTCGGCCGGGAAGGGCGCCCGGGTTGCAAAAATCCGGGGAATCGCTACATAAGTGCTAACCCCGCGGGACCGTTGACTTTAGGCCGCAGATTCCTATAATGCGCGCCCTCAGCCGTACTGCGGCTTTTGCATCGCCGGACATCATATCCAAGGAGAAGCGCAGGTGGCGCGTATAGCTGGCGTCAACATCCCGAGCCAGAAGCGGGTCCCGATTGGGCTCATGTACATCCACGGCATCGGCCGCACCACGGCGGAGAATATCTGCACGCAGCTCGGCATTCCCGCCCAGCGCCGGGTGCATGAGTTGACCGATGACGAGGTGCTGCGCATCCGCGAGCTGATTGACCGCGATTATACGGTCGAGGGCGATCTCAGGCGCCAAGTGGCGATGAACATCAAGCGGCTGATGGATCTTGGCTGCTATCGCGGGCTGCGCCATCGCAAGGGGCTGCCGGTGCGTGGCCAGCGCACGCATACCAACGCCCGCACCCGCAAGGGGCCGGCGCGGCCGATCGCCGGCAAGAAGACGGTGTCGAAGTAATCCCGAGGGGTTGAGAGGAATATGGCGAAGCCTGCTACAGCGCCGCGTCTGCGCCGTCGCGAACGCAAGAACATCACGTCCGGCGTGGCGCATGTCAACGCCACCTTCAACAACACCATGATCACCATCACCGACGCGCAGGGCAACACCATCGCCTGGTCGTCGTCGGGGACCATGGGCTTCAAGGGCTCGCGCAAATCGACCCCCTACGCGGCGCAGGTCGCCGCCGAGGATGCCGGCCGCAAGGCGATGGAGCACGGCATGCGCACCCTCGAGATCGAGGTCAAGGGACCCGGCTCCGGCCGGGAATCGGCGCTGCGGGCGCTGCAGGCGGTGGGCTTCGCGGTGACCTCGATCCGCGACGTCACCTCGATCCCGCATAATGGGTGCCGGCCGCCCAAGCGGCGCCGGGTCTGAGTTGGCTGGGCCGGCGCCGGGGCGCCGTGCCCGTGGACGTGCCTAGCCGCCCCGCCGGGCGGCCGTCGCGTTCGGAATTGACGGCAGCGACGTTCCCGTCGCGCCAAACGGTATGAGGTTCCGCTCGTGATTCAGAAAAACTGGCAAGCGCTGACCAAACCCAAGCAGCTCTCGGTCGAGCCGGGCGACGACCCGACGCGGGTCGCCACCGTCGTCGCCGAGCCGCTGGAGCGCGGCTTCGGCCTGACGCTCGGCAACGCGCTCCGGCGCGTGCTGCTGTCCTCGCTGCAGGGCGCCGCGATCAGCTCGATGCAGATCGAGGGCGTGCTGCACGAATTCTCCTCGCTGCCCGGCGTGCTTGAGGACATCACCGACATCGTCCTCAACGTCAAGGGCATCGGGCTCAGGATGCATGGCGAGGGACCGAAGCGCATGCGTCTCAAGGCGCAAGGGCCGGGCGAGGTCCGCGCCAGCATGATCGAAACCGGCCACGACATCGAGGTGATGAACCCCGACGCGCTGATCTGCACGCTCGACAGCGCCGCCAAGATCACCATGGAGTTCACGGTCGAGACCGGCAAGGGCTACAAGCCCGCGACCGAGAACCGCCCCGAGGATTCGCCCATCGGGCTCATCCCGGTCGATGCGCTCTTCAGCCCCGTGCTCAAGGTCAGCTACCGCGTCGACAACACCCGCGTCGGGCAACGCACCGACTACGACAAGCTCTCGATGCGCATCGAAACCAACGGCGCGGTGACCCCCGAGGACGCCGTGGCGCTGGCCGCGCGCATCCTGCAGGACCAGCTGCAGCTCTTCATCAATTTCGAGGAGCCGCGCGCCGCGACCGAGGAGGCGCCGGCGCACGAGCTGCCCTTCAACAAGAACCTGCTGCGCAAGGTGGACGAGCTCGAGCTCTCCGTGCGCTCGGCCAACTGCCTCAAGAACGACAATATCGTCTATATCGGCGATCTCGTGCAGAAGACCGAGGCGGAGATGCTGCGGACGCCCAATTTCGGCCGCAAGTCGCTCAACGAGATCAAAGAGGTGCTGGCGCAGATGGGGCTTCATCTCGGCATGGAGATCCCGAACTGGCCGCCCGAGAACATCGAGGAGCTCGCCAAGCGCCTCGAAGAGCCGTATTGAGCGCCGGGGAAGGATCTCACCATGCGTCATCGTCTGCGCGGCCGCAGCTTCAGCCGCACCTCGGCCCACCGCAAGGCCATGTTCGACAACATGTGCCATGCGCTGTTGAAGCACGAGCAAATCTCGACGACCCTGCCCAAGGCGAAGGATCTCCGCCCGGTGGTCGAGCGCTTGATCACGCTCGGCAAGCGCGGCGGGCTCCATGCGCGCCGTCAGCTCATCGCCGCCTTGCAGGATGCGAAACTCGCCGACAAGGTGATGACGACGCTGGCCGAGCGCTACAAGACGCGCGCCGGCGGCTACACCCGCGTGCTCAAGGCCGGCTTCCGCTACGGCGATGCGGCCGCCATGGCGGTGATCGAGCTGGTCGACCGCGACCCCGAGGCCAAGGGCCAGGATTCGGGTCCGGTGCAGACGGCGGAAGAGACCGAGGAAGCCGCCGCCTGACGGTGATCATTCCGCGCGACAAGGGGCAGCCCGAGGCTGCCCCTTTTTGTTGCCGCCGCCGCGGTGTAGCCTCGGCCGCATGGCCTCCGCCGCGCTGAGCGAGCTGCTGTCGCTGGCCGGCTTGCCGCCGGAGGCGGCCGAGCCTGTCGCGATCACCGGTGCCGATCCCGTGCTGCCGACGCGCTTTCGCATCGGCGCCGCCGGTGCCGCCGCCATCGCCGCCGCCGCCATCGCCGCGGCGGAGCTCTATGCGATGCGCGCGCGCCGCCCGCGCCAGCAGGTCGCCGTCGACTTCCGTCCTGCGGTCGCGGCGCTGCGCAGCGGCCGCCACCTCCTCGTCGACGGCGCGCCGCCGCAGGACATCTTCGATCCCGTGAGCGGCTTCTACGCCACGCGCGACGGGCGCGCGGTGATGCTGCATTGCAATTTCCCCAACCATCGCGCCGCGGCGCTGGGCGTGCTCGGTCTTCCCTCCGGCGTGTCGCGCACGGCGGTGGCGGCAGCGGTTGCCGGCTGGGATGGGCTCGCGCTCGAGGATGCCGTGCATGACGCTGCCGGCTGCGCCGCGCTTGTGCGCTCGCGCGAGGAATGGCTCGCCCATCCGCAGGCGGCGGCGGTGGCGAGCCTGAAGCTGCTCGAGATCGCGCGCATCGGCGACGCGCCGCCGCAGGCGCTGGGCGCTGGCGACCGGCCGCTGGCGGGGGTGCGCGTGCTCGATCTCACCCGCGTGCTGGCCGGGCCGACCTGCGCGCGCACGCTTGCCGAGCATGGCGCCGAGGTGCTGAAGATCTCGGGGCCGCATCTTCCGGCCTCGCGCGACATGGACATCGATACCGGCCTCGGCAAGCTCTCGGCCTTTCTCGACCTGCGCCGGGAGGCGGATGCCGCGACGCTGGCCGCCCTAATCCGCGACGGGCGCGCGGATGTGTTCTCGCAAGGCTACCGCCCCGGCACGCTCGCGCGGCGCGGTTTCGGCGCCGAGGCGCTGGCGCGGCTCAGGCCGGGGATCGTCGTGGTCGAGCTCTCCGCCTGGGGCCGGCTCGGCCCGTGGTCGCTGCGGCGCGGCTTCGACACCATCGTGCAATGCGCCAGCGGCATGGCGCTGATCGAGGGTGCCGGTGCGCCGCGCCTGATGCCGGTCTCGGCGATCGACTATGTCAGCGGCTATCTCATGGCGTTCGGCGCCATGGCGGCGCTGCTGCGCCGGGCGCGCGAGGGCGGCAGCTGGCGCGTGCGCGTCTCGCTGGCGCGGACGGGCCAGTGGATCGGCGATCAGGGCCTGCTCGACGCGGCGGCGGTCGCCGCGGTGCCGAAGGCGATGCCGGAGGCGGAGATCGCGCGGCTCAGCCAGGAGACGCCGTCGCCCTTCGGCGTGATCCGCCATCTCGCGCCGGCGGCGCGGATGGCCGAGACGCCGCCGCGCTGGGCAAGGCCGCCCGTGCCGCTCGGCCACGACGCGCCGCGCTGGCCGTCGGGTTAGCGAGGTCCGCGGCGGAAGGGGAAGAACCTGCCGCGCCCGCGCTGCAGCCGCGAGACGACGATGGCGGCGCCGATATTGGCGATGCCCACGGCGAGATAGATGTGCGGCACGGTGAGGCCGAGCTTCAGCATCGCCGCGCTGAGCGCGCCCGAGGCGACGATGAAGATGGCGTTCATCACGTTGTTGGCGGCGACGACGCGCGAGCGATGGCTCTCCTCGCTGCGCGCCTGGAGCAGCGCATAGAGCGGCACGATGAAGAGACCGCCGCACAGCGCGATCAGGAAGAGGTCGGCGACCAGCCGCCAATTGGCGAAATGGCCGAGAAAGCCGGTGACGCCGATCAGCGCGGCCTCGCCGCCGCCGACGCGCGCGCTCACGCCATAGAGATCGACGCTGAAGAGCGCCATGCCGATTGCTCCCAGCGGCGCCAGCCTTGCGCTCACCTCGCCGCGCAGCAGCCGGCCGCACAGCACCGAGCCGGAGCCGATGCCGAGCGAGAAGGTGGCGAGGAACAACGTCTCGACCCCGGCATCGGCGCCGAGCGTCTCCTTGGCGTAGGTGGGGAATTGCGACAGGAAGATCGCGCCGACCAGCCAGAACCAGGAGATGGCGACGATCGCGAGCTTGAGCTCGCGATGGGCGCCGGCAAAGCGCAGGATGGCGACGGTCTCGGTCCAGAGGTTGAGATTGATGCTGAGTTCGGGCGCGGCACTGCGCGCGTGCGGGATGAGGAGGCTGATCGCCCAGCCGCCGAGCGCGAAGCCGAGGAGCGCCGTCGAGACGATCGTCCGGCCTGCGGGCGCCACGATCAGCAGCCCGCCGGCGATGGTTCCGAGCAGGATGGCGAGAAACGTCCCGGCCTCGATGAGCGCGTTGCCGCTCATGAGATCCTCGGTTCCCAGCAGGTCGGGCAGGATGCCGTACTTCACCGGCCCGAAGAACGTCGCCTGGACGCCGAGCAGGAACAGCACCGCGAGCTCGAAGAAGATGAAGGTTTCGCCGCTGGCGGCAAAGCCGATGACCGCCAGCACCATGACGCCGACTTCCCACAGCTTGATGAGACGGATGAGGCGGGACTTGTCGTATTTATCGGCGAGCTGCCCGGCCATGGCGGAGAAGGGGAAGTACGGCAAGATGAAGATGGCGGTGGCGATGGCGACGACGATCCGGGTCGTCGTCGCATCGGTGAAGGCCTCGTAGGTCACCAACGTCACCAGCGCGGTCTTCAGCAGGTTGTCGTTCACCGCGCCCAGGAACTGCGTGATGAAGAGCGGCAGAAAGCGCCGGCTTCTCATGAGGTGTAGCTGGGTCTGGGCCATGGGGGTTGCTCAGGCGTCTTTGGCGGGCGGCGCTCGCCCTGGATTCCCGCTTTCGCGGGAAAAACGAGGATGGTGATTCGATCTGCTCACGACTTACAAATCGCGCAGTATGTCGGGCAAGTCCCGCGCGCCGTGGAGTATGCGGATGATCAAAGGCGGGCTGCGGTTTGCGTTGTAGACGAGGATGTAGGGAAAACCCGTCAGCGGCATGAACCGATAGGGTGCGTTAGCAAGCTCGGGACGAGCGCTGCCGATATGGGGGTGCTCGCCGATGCGCTGCGCGGCCTTGGCGACGGCATCCCGCAAAGCACGCGCGGCAGCAGGGTTGTCTGCAGCAATCCAGCGCACGGCGGCGAGCAGGTCACGCCGAGCGCGCGGCGCGAGCGCCGCCGGGATCATTGCTTGCTGTCGTCGATGATCTTGTCAATCTCCGCCAGTATGCTCTCGACGGGTACGGTGCCGTCCCGGTCGGCCTCCGTTTCCGCCTCCCGCAACATCGCCTGAAACTGACGCCGTCGCTCCTCCGCCTCTTGCAGCAGACGCAGGGCCGAGCGTACGACTTCGCTCACATTATTGTAGCGGCCATCCTCGACGCAGGATCGAGCGAAGCGCTCCAGCTCGGGGGTCAGATGCACATTGGTTGCCATCTTAGCTCCTATGTCAAGGATTGACATAACCTATGCGCGTCGAGATTTCAACTCCGAGCCTTGGCCTGCGCCCCGTTTCCGCTTCGTCCCTTTTGTGCGGCTATGCCGTCGGCCGCTCGCTGAAATCGGCGGCGCCGTCATCCTCGTCGGGGAACCGGCTCACCACGTCGACCCGCGCCGTGCCCGGGCCGCGCCGGCAGGCCTCCGCCAGCGCCTCGACCGCGTCGGCCGGGCCGATGAGCAGCGCCTCGACGCTGCCGTCGAGGCGGTTGCGCACCCAGCCGCGCACAGCCCGCCGGCGCGCCTCGCGGCGGGTCCAGGCGCGGAATCCGACGCCCTGAACCCGGCCGGTGATGACGAGGCGTAGCGCCGGCACGGGGATCGCCCCTCAGGCGAATTCGAGGATGACCTGGTCGACGGCGAGGCTGTCGCCGGGCATGGCGCGGACCTTCGCCACCGTGCCGTCGCGCTCGGCGCGCAGCACGTTCTCCATCTTCATCGCCTCGACCACCGCCAGCGCCTCGCCGGCCTTGACCTCCTCGCCCTCGCCGACGGCGATGGAGACGAGCAGGCCCGGCATCGGCGACAGCAGGAAGCGCGAGAGGTCCGGCGCCTGTTTCGCCGGGATCTGCGCCAGCAGCTCGGCGGCGCGCGGCGGCAGCACCTTGATGGCGAGGCTCGCGCCGTCGCGTGTCAGGCGGAAGCCGATGCCGTCGCGGTCGAGCTGGAAGATCACCGGCGCCGTGTCGATCGTGCCGCGGAACAGCGGCTGGCCCGGCTGCCACCGGCTGGTCACGACGCGGCGCCGGCCTTGCGCGTCGGTCACCGCGATGGCGCCGTTCTCGCGCTGTGCGACGACGCGATGCCGCGCCTCGCCGATGCACACCGCCCAATCCTCCGGCACGACGCGGCCATGGCCGGCGAGCTGGCCGCCGATGCGCGCCTCGCTCTCGGCGACGATGCGCTGCGCCGCGGCGGCGACGGCGATCGCTTGGTCCAAGGCCTCGGGCGTGATCTCGACGCCGGTGAAGCCCTGCGGGAACTCCTCGGCGATGAAGTTGGTCGTGAGCCGGCCGGCGGCGAAGCGCTCCTTCAGCAGCACCGCGGCGAGGAAGGCGATGTTGTGCGAGAGCCCGCGGATGTAGTAGGCGTTGAGCGCCTCGCCCAGCCGCCGCGTCGCCTCCGCCCGGCTCGCGCCGTAGCTGACCAGCTTGGCGATCATCGGGTCGTAATAGATGCTGATCTCGGCGCCTTCGAAGACCCCGGTATCGACGCGGATGCCCTCGCCTTCGGGCGGCAGGTAGCGCGCCAGCCGGCCGATCGAGGGCAGGAAGTTGCGCAAGGGATCCTCGGCATAGACGCGCGCTTCGATCGCCGAGCCCTCAAGCCTGATGTCGGATTGTTGCAGCGTCAGCCGCTCGCCGGCGGCGATGCGGATCATCCACTCGACGAGGTCGAGGCCGGTGACCAGCTCGGTTACGGGATGCTCGACCTGGAGCCGGGTGTTCATCTCGAGGAAATAGAAGTTGCGCTGCCGGTCGACGATGAACTCGACCGTGCCGGCCGATCGGTACGCCACCGCTTTGGCCAGCGCCACCGCCTGTGCGCCCATGGCGGCGCGCGTCGCGGCGTCGAGGAACGGGCTCGGCGCCTCCTCGATCACCTTCTGGTGCCGACGCTGGATCGAGCATTCGCGCTCGCCGAGATGGAGGACGTGGCCGTGCGCGTCGCCCAGCACCTGGATCTCGATATGGCGCGGCTCCTCGATGTATCTCTCGAGGAAGATGCGGTCGTCGCCGAAGCTCGAGCGCGCCTCGTTGCCGGCCGCGCGGAAGCCGTCGCGCGTCTCGGCGTCGTTGCGCGCGATGCGCATGCCCTTGCCGCCGCCGCCCGCCGAGGCCTTGATCATCACGGGATATCCCACCTCGCGCGCGATCTCGACCGCCGCGTCGGCGCTCGGGATGACATCGAGATATCCCGGCACCGTCGAGACGCCGGCAGCAACGGCGAGCTTCTTCGATTCGATCTTGTCGCCCATGGCGGCGATGGCGCGCGCCTCCGGGCCGATGAAGGTGATGCCGGCCTCGGCGAGCACGCCCGCGAACTCCACTTTCTCGGACAAGAAGCCGTAGCCGGGATGCACCGCCATGGCGCCGGTCTTGCGGCAGGCCTCGAGGATGCGGTCGATCCGGAGATAGCTTTCCGCCGAAGGCGGCGGCCCCAGACGCACGGCTTGATCCGCCTCACGCACATGCAGCGCATCGGCATCGGCGTCGGAGTAAACGGCGACCGTCTTGATGCCCATGCGGCGCGCGGTGCGGATCACCCGGCAAGCGATCTCGCCGCGATTGGCGATGAGGATTTTCTTGAACATGGGCGCGGGGTGACTGTCCTATAGCGGGATGTTGGCGTGCTTCTTCCAGGGGTTGCTCAACTGCTTCTCGCGCAGCATGGCGAGCGAGCGGCAGATGCGCCGGCGGGTGCCGTGCGGCATGATGACGTCGTCGATGAAGCCGCGGCTGCCGGCGACGAAGGGATTGGCGAATTTCTCGCGATACTCCTCGGTGCGCGCCTCGATCTTGGTGGCATCGCCGAGATCGCTGCGGAAGATGATCTCGACCGCGCCCTTGGGTCCCATCACCGCGATCTCGGCCGACGGCCAGGCGAAATTGACGTCGCCGCGCAGATGCTTCGAGCTCATGACGTCATAGGCGCCGCCATAGGCCTTGCGCGTGATCACCGTCACCTTGGGCACGGTCGCCTCGGCGAAGGCGAAGAGCAGCTTGGCGCCGTGCTTGATGATGCCGCCATATTCCTGCGCCGTGCCCGGCAGGAAGCCCGGCACGTCGACCAGGGTGATGATCGGGATGTTGAAGCAGTCGCAAAAGCGCACGAAGCGCGCCGCCTTGCGCGAGCTGTCGATGTCGAGGCAGCCCGCCAGCACCATCGGCTGGTTGGCGACGATGCCGACGGTCGAGCCCTCCATACGCGCGAAGCCGATGATGATGTTGCGGGCATAGCTCGGCTGCAGCTCGAAGAAATCGCCCTCGTCGGCGAGCTTCTGGATGAGCTCGCGCATGTCGTAGGGCTTGTTGGGATTGGCCGGGATCAGCGTGTCGAGCGACATCTCCTCGCGGTCGGGCGAATCCCAGCTCGGGCGCACCGGCGGCTTCTCGCGGTTCGACGGCGGCAGGAAATCGATGAAGCGACGCAGCTGCAGCAAGGCGTCGACGTCGTTCTCGAAGGCGAGATCGGCAACGCCCGAGCGCGTCGCGTGGGTCACGGCGCCGCCCAGCTCCTCCTGCGTCACCGTCTCATGCGTCACCGTCTTCACCACGTCGGGGCCGGTGACGAACATGTAAGAGCTGTCCTTGACCATGAAGATGAAGTCGGTCATCGCCGGCGAGTAGACCGCGCCGCCGGCGCAGGGGCCCATGATCAGCGACACCTGCGGCACCACGCCCGAGGCGAGCACGTTGCGCTCGAACACCTCGGCATAGCCGGCGAGCGAGGCGACGCCCTCCTGGATGCGCGCGCCGCCGCTGTCGTTGAGGCCGATCACCGGCGCGCCCACCTTCATCGCCTGGTCCATGACCTTGCAGATCTTCTCGGCATGGGCCTCCGACAGCGCGCCGCCGAAGACGGTGAAGTCCTGGCTGAAGGCGAAGACCAGCCTTCCGTTCACCGTGCCGTAGCCAGTGACCACGCCGTCGCCGGGGATCTTGTGCTCCGCCATGCCGAAATCGCTCGAGCGGTGCTCGACGAACATGTCCCATTCCTCGAAGGAGCCGGCGTCGAACAGCAGCTCCAGCCGCTCGCGCGCGGAGAGCTTGCCCTTGGCGTGCTGCGCGTGGACGCGGCGCTCGCCGCCGCCGGCGCGCGCTGCCGCGCGCTTCTCCTCGAGCTGGTTAAGAATATCCTGCATGGTCCCGTCGCTCCTCGGCTTTTCTCACGGGATGGGCGGTTGAGATAACACCAAACCGGCGGCGAGCGCCAGCCCCCCGGGTTATTCCCGCAGCAGGCGGATAAAGCTCTCAGCCAGCGCCATGTCGTCCCTCAGCGCGGCGCGTCGCTGTGCCTGCTCGCCATCCTCGCCCCATTGCTCGATCTCGAAGCTCTCATCGAGCTGGGCAGCGGCAAAGGCGCCCTCGACGTCGAGCCGGCCCTCGATCAGCGCCAGCGCCACCACCAGCGAGCCGCAGGCTGCGGTCGCCAGATGGAGGGCGGCGAGCTCCAGCGGCGCGTAGCTCTCGGCCGCGGCGGCAAACGCGCGCAAGGTGACGGAAGATTGTGCGATCGGCACGATTCCGACCGTGGTCTCGAGCGGCGCGTCGTAGCGGAGCGTCGCCCAGTCGATCAGCGGCTGCCAGGCCTCGTGCTGGCGCCGGGCGAGCTCGGGCGGGTGGCTGGCGCGGTAGCAGACGAGGTCGGTGCCGGCATAGCGTGCCACCTCCGCCGCCACCTCGGTGCGGCGCGCCGCCACCAGATCGATCGCGGTGCTGGCGAGCCGGGTCAGCGCCAGCTCGCCGAGCTTCACTTCCGGACCCTGGTCGCGCCATTCCGCCGCGATCGCTTCGGCGAGCGTCCGGCTGGGCACGGTGAGCGGCGCCTTCGCCGGGGTGCGCAATGGCTTGCCGTCGAGGCTGACGCCGAAGCCGCCCGCTTCCGGCGCCACCGTCACCGTGCCGTAGAAGCGCTTCATCGCTCGGGGGCGATGTCGGCAAAGGGGTCTTGCTCTTCGGCCTCGTCGAAGCCGAAGAACGCCCAGGTCTCGCGCATATGCGGCGGCAGGGGTGCGACGACCTCCAGCCTGCCGCCGCCGGGATGCGGCAGCGACAGCGCGCGGGCGTGGAGATGCAGCTCGCGCGCATGCGGCACGCCGGCGGGATGCGCCGCGGCGCCGCCATACTTGCCGTCGCCGAGGATCGGCGTGCCGAGCGTCACGCAATGCGCGCGCAGCTGATGCGTGCGCCCGGTGACCGGCTGCAGCACCAGCCAGGCGAGCTTGTCGCCGGCGTGCGAGACGGTGCGGTAATAGGTGACCGCGCGCTTGCCCTCCTCCTCGTCGGGCGCGACGCGCCCGCCCGCGGGTCCAGGCAGCTTGGCAAGCTTCTGGTCGATGCGGCCGCGCCGCGGCTTGGGCAGCCCCACCACCGCCGCCCAGTAGATCTTGCGCGCCGTCTTGTCGCGGAAGGCGGCTGCGAGCGCCCCGGCGGCGGTGGCGCTGCGCGCCAGCACCAGCACGCCGCTGGTATCGCGGTCGAGCCGATGGACGAGGCGCGGCCGATCCTTGGCGCCGAAGCGCAACGCGTCGAGCATGGCGTCGAGATGGCGCTCGGTGTTGGTGCCGCCCTGGACGGCAAGGCCCGGCGGCTTGTCGATGACGATGACGTCGTCGTCGATATGCAGCACCGCCCGCTCGAGCATGGCGATATCGCGCGGCCGGGGCTCGGGCGGCGCGCTGCGCGGCGGCGGCGCCAGCGCGCCCAGCGGCGGCACGCGGATGACCTGGCCGGGCGCGATCCGGTCGCCGGATTTGGCGCGATGGCCGTCGACGCGCACTTGTCCGGTGCGGAGCAGTTTCTCCAGCCGGCCATGGGCGAGGCCGGGGAAATGCCGGCGGAACCAGCGGTCGAGCCGGAGCTCGCCGTCATCGGCGGCGACGGGGATGGTCTGAACGCCGCTCATGCCGGCGGGGGCCTCGAAGGTGGTGGCGGCGCTGCATCCTAGCGGTGCCCGCCGCCGCTCGCTACCCCCGCCGCGGCGTCAGCTCAGCGCCAATGCGCGGGGACCCATATCCAGCCGCCATGGCGCCACTCCCAACCGCCGGCGACCCACACGGCGTGAGGATGGTGCGGGTGGACGTAGCGGCCGGGCACCCAGACATAGCGGACGCCGTTCCAATGCCAGCCGCCGGGCTGCCAGACCCAGGCGCCGGGAGGGGCGGCGGGGACCACCTCGACCTGGGGCTGCGGGATGGGCGCCGGCGGCGGGGCGGCGCCGGGAGGCGGCGGCGCGGAGCCCGGGGGCGGTGCCGGCGGCGGACTGGTCTGGGCAGAACCAGCGGTAATGCCGGCAACGAGCGTCACGAGCAGGGTGCTCATGCACAGCAAGGCGATGCGGCGGTTCATGCGGGATACCCTCCTAAGCCTCGGGAAAACTCGACGGTTATAAGCAGGCGGCCGCGCTGAAATCCCCTTGGCTGCGTGCCGGTCGAGGCTATAGATGAGTGCATTTTATTAACATATTGCTCCCGCGATTGGGGTCGGCGGTTCGGATGTTCCACTGCGACATTCGACGCCGGCCCGACTACTTCGCTGCCGCCCTACTCCGTCTTCTTCCGCCTTAGCTTCTCCCAATATTCCAGCCGCTTCTTGATCTCGCGCTCGAAGCCGCGGTCGATCGGGCGGTAGAAGGCCTGGCGCGGCAACTCGTCGGGGAAATAGTCGAGGCCCGAGAAGCCCTCCTCGGTATCGGGGTCATAGACATAGCCTTCGCCATATCCCAACTCGCGCATCAGCTTCGTCGGCGCGTTGACGCTGTGCATCGGCGGCATCAGCGAGCCGCTCTCCTTGGCGGCGCGCTGCGCCGCGCCGAAGGCCATGTAGGCAGCGACCGATTTGGGCGCGGTGGCGAGGTAGATCACGGCTTGCGCGATGGCGAGCTCGCCTTCGGGAGATCCCAGGCGCTCATAGGCCTGCCAGGCGGCGAGCGCCTGGACGAGGCCTTGCGGATCGGCAAGGCCGATATCCTCCACCGCCATGCGCAGCACGCGCCGCGCGATGTATTCGGGATGCTCGCCGCCGGCCAGCATGCGCGCGAGCCAATAAAGCGCCGCGTCGACATCGGAGCCGCGCACCGATTTGTGCAGCGCGCTGATCAGGTTGTAGTGACCCTCCTGCGCCTTGTCGTAGAGCGGCGCGCGCTTCTGCACCGCGGCGGCCAGAGCGGCGGTGTCGAGCACGGTGCCGTCGGGCAGCAGCGCCAGCTCCTCGGCAAGGTTGAGCAGGAAGCGTCCGTCGCCATCGGCCATCGCCTTCAGCGCCTGGCGCGCGGCGTCGTCGAGCGGCAGGGGCCGCCCGAGCGCCTGTTCGGCGCGCGCCAGCAGGATATCGAGCGCGGCGTCGTCGAGGCGGTGCAGCACGAAGACCTGGCAACGCGACAGCAACGCGCCGTTGAGCTCGAAGGACGGGTTCTCGGTGGTGGCGCCGACCAGCACCACGGTGCCGGTCTCGACATACGGCAGGAAGCCGTCCTGCTGCGCGCGGTTGAAGCGGTGGATCTCGTCGACGAAGAGCAAGGTGCCCTGGCCGCCGACGCGGCGCTTCTTGGCGGCGTCAAACACTTTGCGCAGATCGGCGACGCCGGAGAAGACGGCCGAGAGCGGCTCGAAATGCATCGAGGTCGCCTCGGCGAGCAGCCGCGCGATGGTGGTCTTGCCGCAGCCCGGCGGGCCCCACAGGATCATTGAGGCGAGGCGATGCTGCGCCACCATGCGGCCGATGGCGCCTTGCGGCCCCAGCAAATGATCCTGGCCCACCACCTCCGACAGCTTGCGCGGCCTGAGCTTGTCGGCGAGCGGGCGCGGTGCCTGGTCCTCGAAGAGGCTCATGTCATTGGCGCAAGGGCGGCGTGGTCAGCAGCTTGTCGCCGCGCTTCACCGTCACCACCCAGGGCGGCCCGGCGGCGGCCAGCAGCCGCTGCAGCTGCGCCACGCTCTCGACCGGCTGCTTGTTGAGACTGACGACGATGTCGCCGGGCTCGATGCCGAGCCGCTCCGCGATGCCGCCCTCGGCGAGCGCGGTAATGATGACGCCGCGCTGGGCGCTGTCGATGCCGAGCTCCTCGGCGAAGGCCGGGTTGAGGTTGGCGACGGCGGCGCCCGACAGCGGCTGGCGGCCGGCGAACTGGGTGGGATCGCGCGGCGGCTGGTCCGGCGGCGGCACCAATGTCGCGACGATGTCGCGGAGTTGGCGGGCGCGCCACAGCGTGAGGCGCGCCGGCGCGTCGGCGGCGGCGATGGCGATGCGGAAGCGCAACCCGTCGGGATCGTCGATCGCGTGGCCGTCGACCTCGAGCACGACATCGCCCGCCTTGAGCCCGGCCAGCGCCGCCGGGCCGCCGGGGACCACCGTGTTGAGCAGCACGCCTTCGGGCCGCGGCAGGCCGAGGCTCTGCGCGATCTCGGCGGTGACGCCCTGGCCGTTCGCGCCGAGCCAGGGCCGCGTGATCTTGCGGCCGCTCACCGCCGCCTGCAGCACGCCGCGCACCAGGCTCGCCGGGATCGCGAAGCCGATGCCGATCGAGCCGCCGGATTGCGAGAAGATCGCCGCGTTGATGCCGACCACCCTGCCGTCGAGATCGACCAGCGCGCCGCCGGAATTGCCGGGATTGATCGCCGCGTCGGTCTGGATGAAGGAGCGGAAATCGTTGGCGCCGATGGTGCGCGCCAGGCCCGAGACGATGCCGCTGGTGACGGTCTGGCCGACACCGAAGGGGTTGCCGATGGCGAGCACGAGATCGCCGACCTCGAGCGCGTCGCTGTCGCCGAGCTGCAACGCCGGCAGCCTCTCGCCATGGGCGTCGATCCTAAGCACGGCGAGATCGGCATGCTCGTCGGACAGCAGGATCTTCGCCGCGAACTCGCGGCGGTCGGCGAGCACCACCAGCACTTCCTCGGCGTCGTTGATCACATGCTGGTTGGTGACGATGAAGCCCGCGGCATCAAGGATCACGCCCGATCCCAGCGAGTTCTCGACGCGCTCGCGCGTGATGCCCGGGGGGAGGCGGTTGCCGAAGAAGCGGCGGAAGAGCGGGTCGTTGAACAGCGCGGCCGGACCCTCCGTGGTGCGCACGACGCGCCGCGAGAACACGTTGACCACGGCCGGCGCGACTTTCTTCACCACGGGCGCGAAGGAGAGATGAATGAGCTCGCGGCTGGTCGGCACGGTAGGCGATTGCGCCGCCGCAGGCAGACCGGCAAGGAGCAGGGCGCAAGCGCCGAGCAGCAGGCACTTCATGCTCGGCATTTTAGGAGAGGGCGTGCGGGGGCGCTAGGTTAGGCAATGACGCTCGTGTTTCGACCCTACCACATGAGTCCCACCCACCGTCATGGCCGGGCCGGCCGAAGGCCGAGTCCCGGCCATCCACGTCTTGAGGCAGGGCGCTGAACGGCGTGGATGGCCGTGATAAGCACGGCCATGACGATAGAGGAGCTTTGGGATGCAGCGGACAGCGAAGTAGCTCTCGGCTGCCAGCTCAGCCGGTGAGCCAGCGCCGGAAGCTCGCGACCGCGCTCAACTCCTCGCTGCGCGAGAGCTGGCAGAGCACATGGTCGGATTTCTGCCCGTCCTTGCCGACCGGCAGCAGCAGCAGGCGATAACGCGCGCCGCCGGCGGAGATCGCGAAGCGCTTCTCCTCCTCCATCGGCTCGCCGCGCTTGGCCGAGTTGCGGCCGCGCGCCATGATCCAATCGATGACCCCGGCGGTGTACTCGATCTCGCCATCGTTCTCGCCAAACCGCGTGATCCGCGGCAGCTCGGACGGCTCGACCGCGACCAGCACGGTGTTGGGCCAAGTGGCGGCGATATGCGCGCGGTCGAGATCCTCCAGCGCCGGGAACGCACGCGTGCCGCGCAGACCGTCCCAATAGTCGAGAATGTCCTCGCCGCTTTCCGCCTCGGGCGGCTCCGCCGGCGGCTCGAGCAAGGCGGGCAGGGTCGCGTCAAGCGGCAGCTGCTCCGGCTCCGGCTCCAGTTCGAGCTCCAGCGACAGCAGCGGCAGCTCCGGCTGCGGCGCGGCGGCCGGGGGCTCCGGCTGGATCGGCGCCAGCGCGCGCCCGGGCACCGGCATCTCCGGCAGCAGCAGCTGCGGCAGCAACGCGATCACATCGGCGCTTTCGGTGGCGTCTTCGGTGGCGTCTTCGGTCGCCTCGCACGCCGCGATCACCTCCGGCAGCAGCACCTCGGCAAAAGGCAGCGCCATCTCGCGAAGCTGTGGCGCGAGCGGCGGCGGGGGCGGCAGGACGATGACCTCGCGCGCGGCGGTGGGCTCGGGCTCCGGCTGCCCCGCGCCGCCCTCGGTGAGGTCGCCGGGCTTGCCGCTGGGCGCAACCGGCAGCTTCCGCCGCTTGACCCGCACCGAGGTGAGGGAGGCGGCAGGCTCGAGCGCGGCGCGCGGCGAGGCGTCGGGGGTCATTGGGGCTCGGGACGCGGCGGATGATCGGGGCGGGCGCGCCCGAAGCCGAGGGCAGCGCAGCTGCCGGCGGGCATGCGCCCCTGCTCGAGGCACGCGCAATGCCCGGCCATCAGCAGCGGCAGGACATTGTCGATGTAGTGGTCGATGGCGGCGAGCATCAGCGCCTGGTTGCTGCGGCCGAGATGAGCGGCGGCAAGCCGCAGGCGCAGATGGCGCTCCGCCCGCATGCGCAGGCTCACCCGCATCATGTCCTCGCCGCCGCCGGCACCCTGGCGCGGCGGCTTCGGCAGCGACTGGACGTTGCTGCCCATGTCGAGCGGCGCCCGCGCCGCGCTCGGCGCTTCGGTCCGATTGGCGACGAGCAGCGATCCCGTGAGCGATGCGGCCTTCATGATGCCCCCTCCTGGCCGACCATGATCGGCTCGATCTCCTGCTTCGGCGGCGCCGACAGCAGGGTCGAGGGCAGCATGGTGCGGAAGTCGCGGTTGAGCCGGTTGGCGAGGTATTCCCACAGCAGCGTCATTTCCTCCGCCGAGCGCGCCTCGCCAGGCACCTCCATGACGGTGCGGCCGTCGATCATGCTGGCGGCGTAGCCGGTGCGATGGTGGATGATGACCGGCGCCAGCGTGCCGTGCTGCGACAGCGCCATCACCGCCTCGGCGGTGATGCGCGCGCGCGGGGTCGCCGCGTTGATGACGAAGACCAGCGGCTTGTTGAGGCGCTCGATGAGCTCGACCGTGGCGCCGGCGGCGCGCAAATCATGCGGGCTCGGGCGCGCCGGGACGATGACGAGATCGGCGAGGCTGATGACCTCGGTGATCGTCGCCTCGATGGCGGGCGGCGTGTCGACCACCAGGAGCTTGATGCCGAGCTCGCGCATGCGCTGGATGTCGGTGGCGAGCCGGCCGGTGCTGGTGCGCGCGAAAAGCGGCGTATCGGCCGCGCGCGCGTTCCACCATTCCGACAGGCTGCCTTGCGGGTCGGTGTCGACCAGCGCCACCGGGCCGAAGCCGGAGCGGTCGGCCTGAACGGCGAGATGCCCGGCCATCGTTGTCTTGCCAGACCCACCCTTCTGGGACGCGACAGCGATAATGTGCATATGCCTCTCCAAACGACGCGGCCGGCGCTTTCGATCTCCGGTGTCGGACAGTCTTCGGTCACCAGCGGAGGGATCGTACAATATTGCTCGGAGGATAGGAGCAAGTATTGGATAATATTTTCGTCGGTGTTGCTTAAAAATCGGCGGTTAAATACGGCATAAATCTAGGAATTATTTGGTATTTTAGAGAAATTGCGGGATGTCGGGGCGGCCTCGTCATCCCGGCGCCCCCTCCGGTCGAAGATCTCGGCGAAGGCGCCGCGCAGCGCCGCGTCCACCTCGGGCATGGCGACCGGCAGGCCCTGGCGGACGAGGGAGGTGACGCCGTGTTCGCTGACGCCGCAGGGGACGATGCCGCGGTAATGGCCGAGATCGGGATCGACATTGAGGGCGACGCCGTGAAAGCTCACCCAGTGGCGCACGCGCACGCCGATGGCGGCGATCTTGCTCTCGCGCCCGCCGCCTTCGTCGATCCAGATGCCGACCCGGCCCGGGCGCCGCTCGCCCCTGAGGTTGAAGCGGGCGAGCGTGCGGATGAGCCATTCCTCGAGCCCCTGCACGTAGCCGCGCAGATCGGCGCCGCGGCGGCTGAGATCGAGCATGACATAGCCGACCCGTTGGCCGGGGCCGTGATAGGTGTACTGCCCGCCGCGGCCGCTGCGGTAGACCGGCAGCAGCGCGGGGTCGATGAGGTCGCTGTCGCGGGCGCTGGTGCCGGCGGTGTAGAGCGGCGGATGCTCCAGCAGCCAGACCAGCTCCGGCGCGGTGCCGGCGCGGATGGCGGCGACGCGCGCCTCCATCGCCGCTACCGCCGCCTCATAGGGCACCGGGGCGTCGCTGATCTGCCATTCCACCTCGTCCATCGCCTGCTCTCCTGCCGCCATCCCGCTTGATATGGTCCCGGGGATTTGGTAATCACCCGGCCCACCAGCGGCAATGCGAAAGTTTGCGGATGCCGTTGCTGCATTGCGGTCGTGGCGGAATTGGTAGACGCGCTAGCTTGAGGTGCTAGTGCCCGAAAGGGCTTGGAAGTTCGAGTCTTCTCGACCGCACCATCCCTCCGGTCCGATAGACAGGCTCGCCTTCGGCGGCAATGCCGCAGGGTGGCCTGGCGCGTCCAGGTGCTATAGAAGAGGCGCAACGCGGAGAGAGCCTCATGGCCGAGGAATTGCGCGAAAGCGCGCTTGAATACCACCGACTTCCGACGCCGGGAAAGATCGGCATCGTTGCCACCAAGCCGCTCGCCAACCAGCGCGACCTTGCGTTGGCATATTCGCCCGGCGTCGCCGCCGCCTGCCTGGCGATCGCCGCCGATCCCGGCGAGGCCGCGAGCCTGACCGTGCGCAGCAATCTCGTCGCCGTCATCACCAACGGCACGGCGGTGCTGGGGCTGGGCGCCATCGGCCCGCTCGCGGCCAAGCCGGTGATGGAGGGTAAGGCGGTGCTGTTCAAGAAATTCGCCGGCATCGACGTCTTCGACATCGAGGTCAACGAGCGCGATCCCGACCGGCTGGTCGAGGTCATCGCCGCGCTCGAGCCCACCTTCGGCGGCATCAACCTCGAGGACATCAAGGCGCCGGAGTGCTTCGCGATCGAGGCCAATCTCAGGAAACGCCTCAAGATCCCGGTCTTCCACGACGATCAGCACGGCACCGCGATCATCGTCGGCGCCGCCATCCGCAACGGCCTCCGGATCATCGGCAAGACGCTGCAGGAAGTGAAGCTGGTGGCCTCGGGCGCCGGCGCCGCCGCCATCGCTTGCCTCGATTTGCTGGTCGACATGGGCCTGCCGGTCGCCAACATCATCGTCACCGACAAATATGGCGTCGTCTGGCGCGGCCGCAAAGAGGAGATGGACCCGCGCAAGGAGCGCTACGCCAAGGAGACCAACGCCCGCACGCTGGGCGAGGTCATCGCCGGCGCCGACATTTTCCTCGGCCTCTCCGCGCCCAACGTGCTCAAGCCCGAGATGGTGGCGAAGATGGCCGGGCGGCCGCTCATCCTGGCGCTCGCCAATCCCGATCCGGAGATCACGCCCGAGGCGGCGCGGGCGGTGCGGCCGGATGCGATCATCGCCACCGGACGCACGGATTATCCCAACCAGGTGAACAACGTCCTGTGCTTTCCCTTCATCTTCCGCGGCGCGCTCGATGTCGGCGCCACCGCCATCAACGAGGCGATGAAGCTCGCCTGCGTCGAGGCGCTGGCCGATCTGGCGCTGGCCGAGCCGTCGGACGTGGTGGCCGCCGCCTATGGGGACACGCCGCTCACCTTCGGCCCGGACTATCTCATCCCCAAGCCGTTCGATCCGCGCCTCATCCTGAAGCTGGCGCCGGCGGTGGCGAAAGCGGCGATGGCGTCCGGCGTGGCGACCCGGCCGATCGAGGATTTCACCGCCTATCGCCAGCGGCTCAGCCAGTTCGTCTTCCGCTCCGGCCTCGCCATGAAGCCGCTCTTCGACCGGGCGCGCGGCGATCCCAGGCGCGTCGCCTTCGCCGAGGGCGAGGACGAGCGCGTGCTGCGCGCGGTGCAACAGGTGCTCGATGACGGGCTCGCCAAGCCGATCATTATCGGCCGGCGCGAGGTGGTCGCCCGCCGCATCGAGAAGCTCAATCTGCGCCTCAAGCTCGATGACAACGTCGTGCTCGTGGATCCACAGGCCGATCCGCGCTATCACGAGTACTGGACGCTCTATCACCGCCTGATGGAGCGCAAGGGCGTCTCGCCCGACTTCGCCCGCTCGCTGGTGCGCACGCGCACCACGGTGATCGCGGCGCTGATGCTGCGGCGCGGCGAGGCCGATGCGGTGCTCTGCGGCGCCATCGGCCAGTACCATCGCCATCTTAGGCATCTCGTCGACATTCTCGGTCTCGCACCCGGCGTGAGCGCGCCGGCGGCGTTGAGCGCGCTCATCCTGCCCAAGGGCACCTACTTCCTGTGCGACACCTTCGTCGTCGACGATCCCACCGCCGAGCAGATCGCGGCGACGACGGTGCGCGCCGCCGAGGCGCTGCGGCATTTCGGCATCGAGCCCAAGGTCGCGCTGCTGTCGCATTCCAATTTCGGCAGCGCCGACGTGCCGTCGGCGCGCAAGATGCGTCAGGTCTTCGCGCTGCTGCGCGAGCGTGCGCCGGACCTGGTGGTCGAGGGCGAGATGCACGCCGATGCGGCGCTCTCCGAGGAGATCCGCCAGCGCATCTTCCCGAATTCGCTGCTCAAGGGCACGGCCAATCTGCTGATCATGCCGAACCTCGACGCCGCCAACATCGCTTTCAACGCGCTGACCGTGCTGGCGGACGGCCAGCCGATCGGGCCGATCCTGCTCGGGGTCGATGCCGCGGCGCATATCGTCGCGCCCTCGGTGACGGTGCGCGGCCTCGTCAACATGACCGCGGTGGCGGTCTGCCACGCCCAGGTGGTGGCGCCTGCCGTCCCCTGAGCGAGGCGCTTCAGGCGAAGCGCCTCGCCTCGTCTCGGCCGGTCAGTGCCGGCTTGCGCCGTCGGCGCGGCTCAGCGGTGGTGGCCGTGGTGGTGATCGGCCAGCAGCTCGTCGGCGGTCTTTTTCTGATCGGGCGACAGGCTGTCGTAGAGCGGCTTGAAGGCGGCGAGGAAGCGCTGCTCATGCTGGGTGTGAATCTCGCCGAACTTCACCTGGGCCTCCAGCCGCTCGACCGCGGTCTTCGGCGTGTCGCGGTCGGCGCGGTGCTGCTCATGCAATCGCGCCATCTCCTTGACGTTCTCGCGCATGGCCTGGGCCACGCTCTCGAATGCCGGCGCCTGCGCATCGGTGATCTTGAGCTCGGCCTTGAGGAAGGCGATCCGGCCCTCGATATGCCGGCCGGGATCGAAATGGTGCTCCGGCCGCGCCTGGCCCTGGGGCGCCGTGGTGGTCGCCTGGGCGTCAGCATCGGGCGCGCTCAGCGCCATCAATCCACCGGCGCCGGCCAGGGCGGCGACGAGGGCAAGCGCCGGAAGGGCGGCTTTGCGAATGAACATCTTGGCGTGCTCCTCCTATGAGCGGGATGGCTTGTTCCCTCCATTCTAGGGCGGCAGCCGGCAGAGCATCCCTTGCCAGGACACCCCCCGCCGGTAGACTGCGGGAAAAGCCCACCCGGGAGGCGCCATGCCGACCAACCGCTACCCATCGCTCGATTTCGACCTCGGGGCCGAGATCGACCAGCTGCGCGACACGGTGCGCGCCTTTGCCGATGACGAGATCGCGCCGCTGGCGGCCGAGATCGACCGCACCGACAAATTCCCACGCGCGCTCTGGCCCAAGATGGGCGCGCTCGGGCTGCACGGCATCACCGTCGAGGAGGAGTATGGCGGCACCGGCATGGGCTATCTCGCCCATGTCGTCGCCATGGAGGAGGTGAGCCGCGGCTCGGCCGCCATCGGCCTCTCCTACGGCGCCCATTCCAATCTCTGCGTCAACCAGATCCGCCGCAACGGCAGCGAGTTGCAGAAGCGCAGGTACCTGCCGAAGCTGGTCTCGGGCGAGCATGTCGGCGCCCTCGCCATGAGCGAGCCCGGCGCCGGCTCCGACGTGGTCAGCATGCGCACGCGCGCCGAGAAAAAGGGTGACAGCTTCATCCTCAATGGCAGCAAGATGTGGATCACCAACGGCCCCGAGGCCGAGACCTTGGTGGTCTACGCCAAGACCGATCCCGGCGCCGGCGCGCGCGGCATCAGCGCTTTCCTGATCGAGAAAGGCATGAAGGGGTTCCGCACGGCGCAGAAGCTCGACAAGCTCGGCATGCGCGGCTCGCCGACCTCGGAGCTCGTCTTCGAGGAGTGCGAGGTGCCGGAGGAGAACGTCCTGGGCAGGCTGAACGAGGGCGTGCGGGTGCTGATGAGCGGCCTCGATTACGAGCGCGCCGTGCTCGCCGCGGGGCCCCTCGGCATCATGCAATCCTGCCTCGAGGCGGTCCTCCCCTATGTCCATGAGAGGAAGCAGTTCGGCCAGCCGATCGGCGAGTTCCAGCTGATGCAGGGCAAGCTTGCCGACATGTACACGACGATGAACGCCTGCAAGGCCTATGTCTATGCCGTGGCGCGCGCCTGCGACCGCGGCCAGACGACGCGCAAGGACGCGGCCGGCGCCATCCTCTATGCCGCGGAGAAGGCGACCTGGATGGCGCTCGAGGCGATCCAGGCGCTGGGCGGCAACGGCTACATCAACGACTACCCGACCGGACGGCTCCTGCGCGACGCCAAGCTCTACGAGATCGGCGCCGGCACCTCGGAGATCCGCCGCATGCTGATCGGCCGCGAGCTCTTCACCGAGACCGCCTAGCTAGGCCTAGGCGGCGGCTCAGCCGAGCGCCGGCGCCGCGCGCTCGACGATGGCGCTCACGTCGATGCCCGCGGGGAGCGCGCCGAAGGCGCCGGCGCGCTCGCCCTCGAGCCGGCTGGCGCAGAACGCGTCGGCGACTGCCGGCGGCGCGAAGCGCACCAGCAGGGCGCCTTGCAGCGCCAGCACCAAGTGCTCGGAGAGGCGCCGCGCCTGGGCCTCGTCGGGCCGCGCCGCGAGCGTCGCCTCGAGCCTTGCGACGAAGCGGTCGAGCCGCGCATCGCCGCCGCGGGCGGGGGCAAGCTCGGCGCGCAGCGCCTCGCCGGCCTCGGGCGTGCGCGTCAGCGCGCGCAGCACGTCGAGGCACATGACGTTGCCCGAGCCTTCCCAGATCGAGTTCACCGGCATCTCGCGATAAAGCCGCGGCATGAGGCTTTCCTCGACATAGCCGTTGCCGCCGAGCACCTCCATCGCCTCGCCGGCAAAGGCGATGGCGCGCTTGCACACCCAGTATTTCGCCGCCGGCGTCACCAGCCGGCGGAACGCGGTCTCGGCAGCATCGTCCTGGCGGTCGAAGGCGCGCGCCATGCGCAAGGCGAGCGCCATGGCCGCTTCGGATTCGAGCGCGAGATCGGCGAGCACAGTGGCCATCAGAGGCTGGTCGACGAGGTGGCGCTGGAAGGCGGTGCGGTGGCGCGCGTGATGCGCCGCCTGCGCCAGCGCCTGGCGCATCAGCCCGGCACTGCCCAGCGCGCAGTCGAGCCGCGTATAGGTCGCCATCTCGATGATCCCCGGAATGCCGCGGCCTTCCTCGCCGACGAGGAAGGCGAGCGCGCCCTGGAATTCGACCTCGCTCGAGGCATTGGAGCGGTTGCCGAGCTTGTCCTTGAGGCGCTGCAGGCGCAGCGCGTTGACCTCGCCGTCGGGCGTCCAGCGCGGCAGGAAGAAGCAGGAGAGGCCCTTGGGCGCCTGCGCCAGCACCAGGAAAGCATCGCACATCGGCGCCGACATGAACCATTTGTGGCCGGTGAGGCGATAGGCCTTGCCCGGGCCGCCGGTTCCCTCCGGCTCGGCGCGCGTGGCGTTGCTGCGCAGATCGGAGCCGCCCTGCTTCTCGGTCATGCCCATGCCCATGAGCGCGCCGGTCTTCTCGCCGGCGGGACGGAAGCGTGGATCGTAGCGGCGCGAGAACAGGCGCGGCAGCCATACCTCCGCCAGCTCGCTCTGGCGGCGCAGCGCCGGCACGACGCCATAGGTCATGGTGATCGGGCATTGCACACCGGCCTCGATCTGGCATTGCATATAGACCTGCGCCGCGCGGGCGACATGCGCGCCTGGCCGCGGCTCGGCCCAGGGCCCGGTATGAACGCCCTCGGCGACGGCGAGCGCCATCAGCGAATGCCAGGCCGGATGGAACTCGACAGTGTCGCGCCGCCGGCCGTAGCGGTCGAAGCTCTGCAGCACCGGCGGGGTGCGGTTCACCTGGAAGCCCCAGTCGATCGTCTCGGCGCGGCCGAGGGCTTGGCCGAAGCCGGTGAGGCGCTCCAGCGCCCAGCCGCCGCCCTCGCGCGCCACCGCGTCCTGCAGCGCGCCATCGCTGGTGAAGAGGTTGTAGTCGACGAGCGGCGGGGGCTGATTGAAGACCTCGTGGGTGGCGAATTCCGCCGCGCTCGCTGTGCCGTCGCTCATGGCCGATCTCCCTCGCTGCGGTATTGTACCCGTGGATCGGGCGCTGAGGGAAATGCATTGACCGCTGCAGCCTCGCCGGCCCTAGTATCGGATTGAGCAGAAGGAAATCACGGCGCATGTCCACCGTCCTGATCACGGGGGCCAATCGCGGCCTCGGTTTCGAATTCGCCCGGCAATACGCGGAAGCCGGCTGGCGTGTCATCGCCACCAGCCGCTCACTCGCCAAGGCAGACGCGTTGCGCGCGCTCGGCGGCGACGTCGCCGTCTATGCCCTCGACGTCGCCGATTTCGCCGCGGTGAGCGCGCTCGGCCGCGAGCTCGCGCAGGACAGTATCGACCTGCTGATCGCCAATGCCGGCATCGCCGGTCCGCGCGGCATGACGCCCGAGGTGATCGACGCCGAAGGCTGGGGCGAGACTTTCCGCGTCAACAGCATGGCGCCGTTGGCGCTCGCCGGCGCCTTGCTCGCGCCGTTGGCGCGCAGCGAGCAGCGCAAGATGATCGCCATCACCAGCCGGCTCGCCTCGATGGGCGCCAACAGCAATGGCGGGCTTTATGCCTACCGCTCGTCGAAGGCGGCGCTCAACGCCGCCTGGCGCTCCTATGCGCTCGATCATCCCGAGATCATCGCGGCGCTGCTGCATCCCGGCTGGGTGCGCACGGATATGGGCGGCAGAGAGGCGCTGCTCGCCGTCGAGGAGAGCGTTGCCGGGCTGCGACGCGTCATCGCCGGGCTGAGCGAGGCCGATACCGGCCGCTTCTACAATCACGACGGCAGCCCGATTCCGTGGTAGCCTCGCGCCCATGATCCTGACGCAGGAGCAGGCGATCATCCGCGACATGGCGCGGAACTTCGCCAATGAGCGCTTGAAGCCGTTCGCCGCCGAATGGGACCGCGCCGCGCGCTTCCCGGCCGAGGCGGTGGGCGAGATGGGCCAGCTCGGTCTTCTCGGCATGCTCGTGCCCGAGGCCTATGACGGCGCCGCCACCGACCACGTCGCCTATGCGGTGGCGCTGGAGGAGATCGCCGCCGGCGACGGCGCCTGCTCGACCATCATGAGCGTGCAGAACTCCACCGGCTGCATGCCGCTGCTGAAATTCGGCACGGCGGAGCAGAAGGAGCGCTTCCTCAAGCCGCTGGCGCGCGGCGAGATGCTGTGCGCCTTCTGCCTGACCGAGCCCGAGGCCGGCTCCGATGCTTCGGCGATCCGCACGCGCGCGCGGCGCGACGGCAACAAATACGTCCTCACCGGCACCAAGCAGTTCATCACCTCGGGCTCGAAGGCCAAGCTGGCGCTGGTCTTCGCCGTCACCGATCCCGGCGCCGGCAAGAAGGGCATCAGCGCCTTCATCGTGCCGACGGACAAGCCGGGCTGGCGCGTCGCCAAGCTCGAGCACAAACTCGGCCAGCGCGCCTCGGACACCGCGCAGATCGTCTTCGAGGAGATCGAGCTCACGCCGGATCTGCTGCTCGGCCAGGAGGGCGAGGGCTACAAGATCGCGCTCGCCAATCTCGAGGGCGGGCGCATCGGCATTGCCGCGCAGGCGATCGGCATGGCGCGTGCCGCCTTCGAGGCGGCGACGCGCTATGCCAAGGAGCGCAAGACCTTCGGCACCGCCATCGCCAACCACCAGGCGGTGGCCTTCCGGCTGGCCGACATGGCGACGCGGATCGAGGCGGCGCGCCAGCTGACGCTGCACGCCGCGAGTTTGCGCGACGCCGGCCAGCCCTGCATCAAGGAAGCCTCGATGGCCAAGCTCTTCGCCTCGGAGATGGCCGAGCGCGTCTGCTCCGACGCCATCCAGATCCATGGCGGCTACGGCTATCTCCAGGATTTTCCGGTCGAGCGCCTCTGGCGCGACGTGCGCGTCTGCCAGATCTACGAAGGCACCAGCGACATCCAGCGCCTGGTGATCAGCCGGCAGGTGCTGCAGGCTTAGGCGCTCATCGAGCGCACACCACGACGCCGGTGAATTTTTGAATCGCGTCGCCGACTTCACCCGCGGCGGGTCCGCCAGACGATGGATCGGGAACTCGATAGGGAATCGAGTGGCTGTCGAGGAACAGCCGAAGGACGCTGACCTTCAGCGCGAAATTCACGTTCTGCGGGATGTCGCCGGAGGCTTTCACCGCCGTCAAGGCATCGAGCTTGTAGGTGACGACACCGATCACCCGTCCCGCCGCATCCATCACCGGCCCTCCGGAATTGCCGGGTTGCACCGGGGCCGAGATTTGGATGTAGCGAGCATCATCGTCGATGCCGTCCAAGGCGCTGATCGAGCCGCGGGTGAGGTTGCCGGAGGTCGAGAGAATGCCGATAAGGGGATAGCCGAAGACCAAGAGATCTTCGCCCAATCTCTCCTTTGCCGCGTCCGACAGCACGGCCGTCGCCGCGCCCGGCAGGGGAAAGTTCACCACCGCCAGATCGTTCTTGCCGTCGACCGCGATCAGCCTGCCAGTCACCAACGGCTGCCCGTTCAAAGCGAAGCTGAGCCGCGAGCATCGGCCAGCCACATGGCTGTTGGTGACGACGTCGCCGCGATCATTGACGATGAAGCCCGTTCCGGTGCCGATGGCCGGTTCGGTTTTCTTTTGCTGCGACGGCGCCGTCGCCGGTTGCGTCGGCGCCGCGGCCGATGCCGGACCTGACGGCGCCGGCAAGTCGAAGCCGACAACCCAGTGGCGGGCGATGTCCTCGGCGGCGACGCGCTCCGCTGTCGATAGGTGTTGGGCGAGCCTATCTCTGGCCGCCACTGCCTTCCTCAGAGCATCGGTGTAGAAAGTGCTGTTGGGATTCACGCGGGCCTTTGCCGCGATGGTATACCATGCGAGGGCGGTTACTGGCTCCCTCGGGATACCGCGTCCGATTTCGAACATTTCCGCAAGCGACGATTGACCGATGAAAAATCCCGCAACGGCCGCGCGCCGATACCAGTACGCGGCGCGAAGGTAGTCCCGCGGCACCCCGTCGCCCTTTTCGTACATATCGCCCAAGGATGTCTGCGCATTGACCTGGCCTTGGAGCGCCGCTTTTGAGAACCAATAGAACGCCCGTTCGAGATCGATCGGACCGCCCTCGCCACTTCTATAGAGGCTCGCAAGGTTGTTCTGCGCGCTCGCGTTGCCGTCTGTCGCCGCCGCCAAATATTCCCGCCGCGCTGCCAGGTAGTCACCCTGCTTGGCGTATCGGACGCCGGCGGCATAGTCGGCACAAGCTTCGGCAGCGAGCCCACAGGTCATCGCCGCGACGAGGAGTAACCCCAGGCCGAGATGGCGGAAAGTCTTCCGGGAGAGCAAGAGGGCCTCCGTGTGTTCACTCAGGCACGCTGCCAATACACAGGCACGGGATTAAACCATAGGTTGCTCAGCGACGCCATGGCAACTGAACTTCAGAGGAGAATTACCATGCCCGAGCTCGGCATCAATCCGGAGAAGGTCTGCGCCTTCATCGAGGTGGCGCGCGAGGTGGCGGGGCTCGAGCCCTCGACCGCGGGCGACGCCACCACCACCGGCGACGACAGCCCGCTCACCACCCTGGTCGAGCCGGCGAACGGCATGGATCCGCGCCGGCGCGAGATGATCGAGTTCGTCGCCGGCCTCGATGTCGAGGAGCAGGCCAATCTGCTGGCGCTCATCATGCTCGGGCGCGGCGATTACGACATTGCCGAATGGGAGGATGCGCTCGCCGCCGCCGGCGACGAGATCGACGAGCGCAGCGCCGATTTCATGATCGGCGATGGCGCGCTGCCCGACTACCTGCTGGCGGGGCTCGAGGCCTTCGGCGAGAGCTGCGAGGAGTGACCGTCCGGCATCCCGGACCAGGTCTCGGCGCGCTGCGGCCGCCGCCCGGCGGGCCGGCGCTTTTCGCTTGCCGGCCGCAGCCGCGTTTTGCATGGTGGCGGAGCGCCTGCCGACCGTGGGTTGAAGGAATGCCATGCCGGTCATCAAGACCTTGCTCGATCCCCGCTCCGAGACTTTCCGTGCCAATGCGGCGGCGATGCGCGCGCAGGTCGAGGATCTCGCGGCCAAGGTCGCCAAGATCCGCGCCGGCGGCGGCGAGCAGGCGCGCGAGCGTCATCTCGCCCGCGGCAAGCTGCTGCCGCGCGAGCGCGTGCGCACGCTGATCGACCCCGGCGCGCCGTTCCTCGAATTCTCGCAGCTCGCCGCCTATGGCATGTATGGCGAGGACATCCCGGCCGGCGGCATCATCACCGGCATCGGCCCGGTGATGGGGTGCGAATGCGTCATCGTCGCCAACGACGCCACGGTCAAGGGCGGGACCTACTACCCGGTCACGGTGAAGAAGCATCTGCGCGCCCAGGAGATCGCGCGGCAGAATCATCTGCCCTGCCTTTATCTCGTCGATTCCGGCGGCGCCAACCTGCCGAACCAGGACGAGGTCTTTCCCGACCGCGAGCATTTCGGCCGCATCTTCTACAACCAGGCAACGCTGTCGGGCCTCGGCATCCCGCAGATCGCGGTGGTGATGGGTTCCTGCACCGCCGGCGGCGCCTATGTGCCGGCGATGTCGGATGAAAGCATCATCGTCCGCAATCAGGGCACGATCTTCCTCGGCGGCCCACCCCTGGTGAAGGCGGCGATCGGCGAGGTCGTGACCGCCGAAGAGCTCGGCGGCGCCGATGTGCACAGCCGCGTCTCCGGCGTCACCGATCACTACGCGCTCGACGACGCCCATGCCCTCGGCATCGCGCGGCGCATCGTCGGTCATCTCAACCGGGTGAAGCGACCCTCGCTCGACATCGCCGCGCCGGTCGAGCCGCTCTATGACGCCGAGGAGATCTACGGCGTCGTGCCGAGCGATACGCGCAAGCCCTATGACGTGCGCGAGGTGATCGCGCGCATCGTCGACGGCAGCGAGCTCGACGAGTTCAAGCAGCTCTATGGCCAGACGCTGGTGACGGGCTTCGCGCGCCTCTGGGGCTATCCCGTCGGCATTGTCGCCAATAACGGCATCCTGTTCTCCGAGAGTGCGTTGAAGGGCGCGCATTTCATCGAGCTTTGCGCCCAGCGCGGCATTCCGCTGATCTTCCTGCAGAACATCACCGGCTTCATGGTCGGACGCAAATACGAGGCCGGCGGGATCGCCAAGGACGGCGCCAAGATGGTGACCGCGGTGGCCTGCGCCAATGTGCCGAAATTCACCCTCATCATCGGCGGCAGCTTCGGCGCCGGCAATTACGGCATGTGCGGCCGCGCCTACGGCCCGCGCTTCCTGTGGATGTGGCCCAATGCGCGCATCTCGGTCATGGGCGGCGAGCAGGCGGCCGCGGTGCTGGCGACGGTGCGGCGCGACAACATCGAGGCGCGCGGCAACGCCTGGAGCAAGGCCGAGGAAGACGCCTTCAAGGCGCCGATCCTCGAGCAGTACGAGCATCAGGGCCATCCCTATTATGCCAGCGCGCGGCTCTGGGACGACGGCGTCATCGATCCCGCCGAGACCCGCCGCGTGCTGGCGCTGGCGATCTCGGCGAGCCTCAACGCGCCGATCGAGAAGACCGATTTCGGCGTCTTCCGGATGTGACGGGGATGAGCGAGCCCAACATCCTCGTCGACAGCGATGCGCGCGGCGTCGCCTGCGTCAGCCTCAACCGGCCGGCGATCCATAACGCCTTCGACGACCGGCTGATCGCCGATCTCACCTTGGCGCTGCGCCGGCTCGAGAGCGACCCGGCGGTGCGCTTGGTGCTGCTGACCGGCAGCGGCCAGAGCTTCTCCGCCGGCGGCGATCTCAACTGGATGCGGCGCATGGCAGCCTACAGCGATGCCGAGAACGTCGCCGACGCCATGGCGCTGGCGGAGCTGCTGCGCACCTTGAACGAGCTCGGCAAGCCAACGGTGGCGCGCGTCAATGGCGCTGCCTTTGCCGGCGGTCTCGGCCTCGTCTGTTGCTGCGACGTCGCCATCGCCGCGGCGGAGGCGGTGTTCTCGATCTCCGAGGTGCGCCTTGGGCTCGTGCCGGCGACCATCAGCCCCTATGTCGTGGCGGCGATCGGTGCGCGCGCGTCGCGGCGCTATTTCCTCACCGGCGAGCGCTTCTCCGCCGCCGAGGCGCAGCGCGTGGGCCTCGTCCATGAGGTGGCGTCGCGCGCCGGTCTCGACGCTGCGGTGGAGACGATCGTCGCGGCGATCCTCGCGGGCGGCAGCAACGCCCAGGCGCGCTCCAAGCGGCTCATCGCCGAGGTGCAGGACCGGTCGGTCGGCGACAGCGTCATGGCGCTCACCGCCCGCGCCATCGCCGAGGCGCGCGCTTCGAGCGAGGCGCGCGAAGGGCTTGCCGCCTTCTTCGACAAGCGCAAGCCCGGCTGGACGCGCTGAGCCCCGCGATGTTCGCCAAGATCCTCATCGCCAATCGCGGCGAGATCGCCTGCCGGGTGATGCGCACGGCGCGGGCGCTGGGCATCCGCACCGTCGCGGTCTATTCCGCGGCGGATGCGGCTTCGCTGCATGTGGCGGCGGCCGACGAGGCCTATCCGATCGGCCCGGCGCCGGCGCGCGAGAGCTATCTCAGCATCGCGCGCCTGATCGAGGCGGCGCAGCGCTCCGGCGCCGAGGCGGTGCATCCCGGCTACGGGTTCCTGTCGGAGAACGGCGATTTCGCCGAGGCCTGCGCCGAGGCCGGGCTCGTCTTCATCGGTCCGCCGCCGGCGGCGATCCGTGCGATGGGCTCGAAGGCGGCGGCCAAGGCGCTGATGGAGCGCGCCGGCGTGCCGCTGGTTCCGGGCTATCACGGCGAGGCGCAGGACGCGGCGTCGCTCGCCGAGGCGGCGCGGCGCGTCGGATATCCCGTGCTGATCAAGGCCTCTTCCGGCGGCGGCGGCAAGGGCATGCGGGTCGTCGAGACGCCCGAGACCTTCGCTGCGGCGCTCGCCTCGGCCAAGCGCGAGGCGGCATCGGCGTTCGGCGACGACCGCGTGCTAATCGAGAAATACCTGACGCGGCCGCATCACATCGAGATGCAAATCTTCGCCGACGGCCACGGCAACGCGCTGCATCTCTTCGAGCGCGACTGCTCGATCCAGCGCCGCCATCAGAAGGTGGTCGAGGAGGCGCCGGCGCCGGGCATGAGCACCGAGCGCCGCCGCGCCATGGGCGAGGCGGCAGTCGCGGCGGCGCGCGCGGTGGGCTATGTCGGCGCCGGCACGGTCGAGTTCATCGCCGAAGGCCCGGCCTTCTACTTCATGGAGATGAACACGCGGCTCCAGGTCGAGCATCCCGTCACCGAGGCGATCACCGGGCTCGACCTTGTCGAATGGCAGTTGCGCGTCGCCGCCGGCGAGGCGCTGCCGCTCAGCCAGGAGGATGTGGCGGTGCGCGGCCACGCGGTCGAGGCGCGGCTTTACGCCGAGGACCCCGCGCGCAATTTCCTGCCGGTGACCGGCAGCTTGCGCCGCCTGCGCGCGCCGGCGCCGGCGCCGGGCCTGCGCATCGACACCGGCGTGCGCGAAGGCGATACGGTCAGCGTCTATTATGATCCGATGATCGCCAAGGTGATCGCCTGGGGCGAGGACCGCGACACGGCGCTGCGCCGTCTCGCCGCCGGCCTTGGCCGCTACCGCATCGCCGGGCTCGTCACCAATCGGGATTTCCTGCTGCGCGTCCTGCGCCATCCCGCCTTCGCCGCCGGCGCCTTCGACACCGGCTTCATCGAACGTCACCGCGCCGAGCTGCTGCCGGCGCCGGCACCGGCGCCGCGGCTGGCACTCGCCGCCGCCAGCCTGGTACTGCTGCTCGATCAGGCGGCGGCTTCCGGCGCCGGCTCCGGCGATCCCCACTCGCCCTGGCACCGTCGCGACTTCTGGCGGCTCAACGGCGATACCTATCGCGATATGCGCTGGGCCGAAGGCGAGGTGCAACGCCTGGTGCGGGCGCATTACCGCGGCGCGCGCTATCGCCTGGAGATCGACGGCGAAGCGAGCGATGCCGGCGCAAGCCGCCTGCCCGACGGCGATCTCGCGCTCGATCTCGACGGGGTGCGCGCCGAGCTCACGGTGCTGCGCCAAGGCGACGAGGTGACGGTGGTGGGGGATGACGGCAGCTGGCGGCTTCTCTATATCGATCCCTTGGCGCACAGAGCGGCGGAGGAGGCGGAAGGCGGCCGGCTCAGCGCGCCGATGCCGGGCAAGGTGGCGCAGGTGCTGGTGAAGTCCGGCGCCACGGTGAAGCGGGGACAGGCGCTGATGGTGCTCGAGGCGATGAAGATGGAGCATACCATCGCCGCGCCGACCGACGGCACGGTGGAGCGCGTCAATTACGCGCCCGGCGATCTCGTCGAGGAAGGCGCCGAGCTCATCGCCTTCGCGGCGGCGGGTTAGCGCTAGGGAGGTCGGGCGATGCAGGTGCCGAAGCAGGTGCGCATGGTCGAGGTCGGCCCGCGTGACGGGCTGCAGAACGAGGCGCAAATCGTGCCGGCGGCGACCAAGATCGCGCTGATCGAGCAGCTCGCCGATGCCGGGCTCGGCGTGGTCGAGGCCGGCAGCTTCGTCTCGCCGAAATGGATCCCGCAAATGGCGGATACCGCCGAGGTGCTGGCGAGGCTCAGGCGCAAGCCCGGGGTGAGCTATCCGGTGCTGGTGCCGAACATGAAAGGCTTCGCCGCGGCGCTTGCCGCGGGGGTCGAGGAGATCGCCATCTTCGCCGCGGCGTCGGAGAGCTTCTCGCAGCGCAACATCAATTGCTCGATCGCCGAGAGCCTGGCGCGCTTTGCGCCGGTGGCCGAAGCGGCGCGGCGGCACGGGTTGCGCCTGCGCGGCTACATCTCCTGCGTCGTCGATTGCCCCTATGACGGGCCGATCGCGCCGGTAGCGGTGGCCGATGTCGCGGCGAAGCTGCTGGCGATGGGCTGTTATGAGGTGTCGCTCGGCGACACCATCGGCACCGGCACGCCGGGGCGCATCCAGGCGATGATCGACCGGGTCGCCGAAGCGGTGCCGCGGGAGCGGCTGGCGGTGCATTTCCACGATACCTACGGCCAGGCGCTGGCCAATATCCTGGCCTCGCTCGAGCACGGCATCGCCGTCATCGACAGCTCGGTCGCCGGGCTTGGCGGCTGTCCCTACGCCAAGGGCGCTTCCGGCAATGTCGCGAGCGAGGATGTGCTTTACCTGCTGAGCGGGCTCGGCATCCGCACCGGCGTCGAGCTGGCGCGGCTCGCTGCGGCCGGGCGCTTTATCTCGCAGGCGCTCGGCCGCGAGCCGGCGTCCAAAGTGGCGCGCGCGCTCGCCGCCAAGGCGGCCTGAAGCATGGCGCTCCATCTCCTCAAGCTCGCGGTCGGGGTCGATGATCTCGCGGATATGCGCAAGCAGCAGAAGGAGCGGCGGCGCGAGCGCGGACGCTCGGTCTTCTATACCCGCCACATGCCGCGCCGGCGCGAGGAGATCCTCGATGGCGGCTCGATCTATTGGGTGATCAAGGGCCATATCCGCGTGCGCCAGCGCATCCTCGGCTTCATTCCCGTGGTCGAGGATGACGGCGAGCGCTATTGCCTCGTGCGCTACGATCCCAAGCTGGTGGAGACGGTGTGGCAGCCCAAGCGCCCGTTCCAGGGCTGGCGCTATCTCCTGCCCAAGGACGCGCCGGCCGACCGTCCGGCGCAGGCGGCCAAGGCGGACAAGCTGCCCGAGGCCATGGCCGAGGAGCTGCGCGCGTTGGGCCTGCTCTAGCGAGCGAAATATCGGTGTGGCGGCTCTGGACAATTCTGTGACGGCGTTCTATATCTACCCCTCAGCCGCTTCTGGCGGCTCTTCTGACACGTGTCGCTTGCGAACGCCGCTCCGCGTGGCGGTCGCTGTCGACCGTGATAGAAGCTCCCGACAGCGGGTAAAAGCTTGTTGACTTGCCATGGTTGCGAGCCTATAAGCGCCGCTCCCTTTCGGGGGACGCTCATTGACAGTGTGAATCAGAGGAAGGGATGCGCAGGCGGCGGCGTTGAAGCGGTGCTGTTTTGCGCATCTTGGTAGGAATTGTTCTTGTCAATTCCGGACAAGAGGAGCGTTTTGCGGTGCCGGGACTT
>JBKQTR010000220.1:0-10728 GCA_052143095.1 Allostellaceae bacterium | reverse complement strand
CGCCATCGTCGACGACATCGCCGCGGCGATCAGATCGGGCCGCCTGCTGCCCGGCGAGCGCCTGCCGGCGCAGCGCACGCTCGCCGGGCAGCTCGGCCTCGACTACACGACGGTGGCGCGCGCCTATGGCGAGGCGCGGCGGCGCGGCCTCATCGACGCCACGGTCGGGCGAGGGACTTTCGTGCGCGCCCAGGGCGGCGAAACGACACGCAGCGACGGCATCGCAGCGCCGGTCGATCTGACGATGAACCTGCCGCCGGAGCCCGACGATCCGGCGCTGCTCGAGCGCATGCGCCAGGGCATTGGCTATCTGCAAGAGCTCGGTGATCTCCGCGCGCTGCTGCGGTACCAGGAATTCGGCGGCTCGCCCAATGATCGCGAAGCCGGCATCCGCTGGCTCTCGCCGCGGATCGGCGGGCTGACCCCCGACCGCCTCCTCGTCTGCCCGGGAGCGCAAAGCGCGATCCTTGCCATGCTCGCCACGCTGGCGCGGCCCGGCGAGGTGATCTGCACGGAAGCGATCACCTATCCCGGCTTTCGGGCGCATGCGGCGCATTGCGGCGTAACGCTCGAAGGCCTGCCCTTCGACAATGAGGGGATCGACCCCGACGCGTTCGAAGCGGCGTGCCGCGCCCACAAGCCGAAGGCGCTCTACTGCAATCCGACGCTGCAGAATCCGACGACGATAACGATCTCCGAGGCGCGGCGACACGCGCTGGTCGCCATCGCGCGACGCCACGGGGTCGCGATCATCGAAGACGACGCTTATGGCCGCCTGCCGCGACAATCGCCGCCGCCGTTCGCAGTGATTGCGCCGGAGATCACCCATTACGTCTCGGGGCTGGCAAAATGCGTGGCGTCGGGCCTGCGCATCGCCTACATCGTCTCGCCTGACGCCCGTCATTCCGCGCGCCTCGCCGCGACGCTCCACGCCACCACCGTCATGGCGGCGCCGCTCATGGCGGCGCTGGCCACGCGCTGGATCGCCGACGGCACGGCCGACGCGGCGCTCACGGCGATCCGGCGCGAGGCGATGGCGCGTCAGCAACTCGTTGCCGAACTGCTGGAGCCATCCTGGATCTTGACCCAACCGGAGGCGCTGCATTTCTGGCTGCGCCTGCCGGAGCCTTGGAGCCGCGGCGTCCTGATGCAGCATCTGCGCTCCTGCGGGATCGGCGTCGTGGTCAGCGATGCCTTCACCGTGTCGGGGCCGCCGCCGGAAGCGGTGCGGGTCTGCCTGGGCGGTCCCGCCGGACGCGCCGAGATCAAGCGAGCGCTCGGCATCCTGGCCGAGGCCTTGGATCGCTCGCAGTCATTTGCCGGCGTCATCTGACGCTGGCGGAACGCTCGCTTCGCTCAGCACTTAACCACCCGCTCCCTTGGAATCAGCGTCCAACCGCGAAGCCCCCCACGCCCCGTACCGGTCCGTGATCTCGCGGGAAAATGCATCCTCGGGCATGAGCTGGACACCGCCAATCCACAGCTCGCGCGGGAGCCCGCCGGCGTCGCGCACGAGCCGCACCGCCTCGCCGATGTTTCGCAAACCCGAGCCGCGCGCGACGCGGCCGGTGTCTTGGCCGGTGATCTCGATCTCGAGCCCATCCTCGAAGGGCTTCTGCAGCGCCGGCGAAGCGGTGCGGACGCTCTCGCCTACGGCGACGATATCGGTCGCGCCCCAGAGCGTCCACCAGCGCCCGCTCCACCCGCGTGTCTTCGCCGCCGGCGCGCCGCCGGCCGCCACCGTCTCCAGGATGTGGGCGATGCCATCAACCCACGGCTGGGCGGGACCATCGACGGCGTTGGTCAACACCGAGACCGCGAGCGCGTGTGCGGGAAAGACCGCGGTGCGCGTTATGTAACCTTGGAAGCTGCCGCCATGGCCGAACCATTCCCACACGCCGGGCTCGCCGCTCATGAGGCCGAGGCCGTAGTAGCGCTCGAGGCTCGACTCCGAATCGCGCCACAGCCGGCGCACCATTTCGCGCCGGCTCAAGGGAGAGAGCAGGCGGCTCTCGCTCTTGGGATCGAGCTGACTGAAGAAGAGCGCGAGGTCATGAGCCGTGCTGACGAAACCAGCTGCCGCGGCCACGGCGTGGCTCGGATTATCGCCGGGCACGACGACGCGGCGTCCCAAAGGCATGCGGCCGCTGTGGCCGCGTGCGAAGGGCACAGCCCCCGCCGCCGGCATGTCCGGCTCCGTCTCACCGAGCCCGGCCGCCGCCACGATCTCGCGTCGCATCCAGGAGGTATAGGGTTCGCCCGTCACCTTCTCGATGATGAGGCCGAGGAGCCCGTAGCCGTGATTCGAGTACTTGAAGCGCATCGAGGGCTCGAGCGGCGGTGGCGCGGTAAGATCGCTGCGGAGCTCCGTCTCGGCCAAGTAGGGACGCCGGTCCATGAACTGGCCGGCGTCCGCGCCGTCGCGCACGAGGCCGCCCGAATGCGAGAGGAGCTGCGCGATCGTGACCGAGGCAATGGCGGGGTGCAGCCCCGCGACGAAGCCGCCGGCGGAATCGTCAAGCCGGAGCCGCCCTTGCTCGTGCAGCTTCATGATCCCGGCAGCGGTGAAGCTCTTGGAATGCGAGGCGACGCGGAAGCGGTGGCGTGGGGTCAGGCGCTCGCCCGTAATGACATCCGCCACCCCGAAGGCCTCCTCAAGCACGATCCGGCCGCGCAGGGCTACCGCCACAGCACAGCCAGGCTGCTCCAGATGGGACCGCTGAAACTCGATCCAAGTCGCGATGTAGTCGAGGGCGGCGGCGAGCTAGGTGTCCAAGGCGGAGTCCTCCGGGAAGATGGTCAGCGCGCGGATTGCGTCTGATTTTGCCGCGTTCGGTGCCGATGGCAAATGATGTCGCGGCGTGAGTTCCCGAGACGCGATGTGTCCGGGAGAGTCTTCGCGTAAAACATGGGTGCGGCGCCAGCAGCCGGGGCTTGCTAAACCGAGCACTCCGCCATAGGTCATGTGGAGAGGGATAGAGGCCGCCGCCGTGCGTGATCGAGCAGATCTGCGAAGGGGTCATCGATGCATCATCTCTGCTGTCCGATCGCGCGCCCGCTCACCACGGCGATGCTTCTCGGCAGCGTCGCGCTGGCCGGCGTGTCGCCTGGGGCTTGCCTCGCCCAAGGGACCGATGCCGGGATCTCCTCGGGCAAGGCCTCTTCGATCGAGGATGGCGAGCGGTCGGCCACGCCGGCGCCGACCCAGGAGAAGGGCGCCGCGCAAGCGACCGTGGACCCGATCCGGGCGCGGATAAAATATCTGCATGACCGGCTGCGCATCACGCCCGCGCAAGAGCCGCTCTGGGCCACTGTCGCTCAAGTGATGCGCGACAACACGACGGCGGTCGCGCCGCTGCTCAGAGAGCGGCTTCAGAGCGCTGAGAAGGGCAACGCCGTCGACACTCTCGGCGCCTATGAGAAGCTCGGCGAGGCGCAGCTCGACGGTCTCAAGAAGTTCACCACCGCCTTCGAGGCGCTCTATGCCGGCCTCTCGAATGATCAGAAGAAGATTGCCGATGCCGTTTTCCGGCTAGGTCCCCTGAGCATGGTGGGCGGCATCCCCGAGTCGGCAGAGCAGCTCGTCGCGCCTGAGCCCTACCGTTACTATCCGTCCTATGCGATGGTGCCCGCCTTGCCCCCGGCTCCCGCTTATCCTCCTTACGCCTACTCCCCGCCCTACGCCTATTATCCCTATTACAATCCTTGGCTCTGGGGCCCACCGGTCGGGCTCAGCGCCTCATTCTTTTTTGCTCAGGGCCTCCATCATCGGCACGGCTTCTTCCCCGGTCCGGTCGGTCGACCGGGCGTTCCCCCGGCCAGGGCAGGCGTCATTCAACACCGCTGATGGCGGCTGGCGCGGCAGCCAACCCTCATCGGCCATCTCGCGCGCACCATCTGCAGCAGCTTTCGCGTAGCGGACGCGCATTTTCACCACCGTCAGCCACCGCAGCAGCACCGGGACTACCGCCGCCCGAACAGCTTCTCGATATCCGCGAGGCCGAGCTCGACATAGGTGGGGCGGCCGTGATTGCACTGGCCGCTATGCGGCGTGCGCTCCATCTGGCGCAGCAGCGCGTCCATCTCGGCCTGGGTCAGGCGACGGCCGGCGCGGACGCTGCCATGGCAGGCGAGCGTGCCGCAGACCTCCTCGAGCCGTTCCTTCAACGCCAAGGCGTCGCCGAGCTCGGCGAGCTCGTCGGCGAGGTCGCGCACCAGGCCTTGCACATCGGTCTCGCCGAGCAGCGCCGGCACCTCGCGCACCACCACGGCGCCGCTGCCGAAGGGCTCGAGCAGCAGGCCGAGCTCGGCCAGCTCCGAGGCGCGCGCGGCAAGGCGCGCGGCCGCATCCTCCTCGAGCTCCACCACCTCCGGCAGCAGCAGGATCTGCCGCGCCACGCCGGTGGCGGCGAGCGCCGCCTTCATCCGCTCATAGACCAGCCGCTCATGGGCGGCGTGCTGATCGACGATGACGATGCCCTGCGCGGTCTGGGCGACGATGTAGGTGTCGTGGAGCTGCGCGCGGGCGGCGCCCAAGGGATAGGTCTCGGGCGCAGCCGCCGCGGCTGACGCGGCCTCGGCCGGGCGCGCCGCGGGTAGATCGAGGCCGAGCCCGCGCGACATCGGCGCCTGATAGAGCGCGGCGGCCTCGGCAAGGCCGGGCGCGAGCGAGGCCGGCACGACGCCCCAGCCGCCGCCGCCATGCGGCAAGGCGCCGGGGCGGAACGCGGACAGCGCCTCGGCCGCGGTGGTGGTCGCGGCGCGGTGGCCGGCGGCGGCGAGCGCCTGGCGCAGCGCGCCGACGATGAGGCCGCGCACCAGCCCGGCATCGCGGAAGCGCACCTCGGCCTTGGCGGGATGGACGTTGACGTCGACCTCGTCTTCCGGCAGGTCGAGGAACAGCGCCACCAGCGGATGCCGGTCGCGGGCGAGGAAATCCTGGTAGGCGCCGCGGACCGCGCCGACCAGCAGCTTGTCGCGCACCGGCCGGCCGTTGACGAAGAGATACTGGTCGCGGGCGGTGGCGCGGTTGAGCGTGGGGAGCCCGGCGAAGCCGCCGAGCCGCACACGCTCGCGCGCCGCCGCGATCGCCAGCGCATTGTCGGCGAAGTCGCGGCCGAGAATGGCGGCCAGCCGCGCGCGCCGCGCCGCCCCGGCGTCGGCGCCTGCGAGATCGCCGCGCTGGGCGGCAAGCCGCAGCAGCACGCGATCCTCGTCGCCGATGACGGTGAAGGCGATCGCGGGATAGGCCATGGCGAGGCGCCGCACGGTATCGACCGCCTGGTCGCGCTCGCTGCGCGCGGTCTTCATGAATTTGAGTCGCGCCGGCGTCGCATAGAAGAGGTCGCGCACCTCGACCCGCGTGCCTTGGGATTGCGCCGCCGGCAGCGGCGCGCCCTTGGCGCCGCCCTCGACGGTGAGCGACCAGGCCTCGGCCGCGCCACGCCGGCGGCTGGCGAGCGTCAACCGGCTCACCGCCCCGATGGAGGGCAGCGCCTCGCCGCGGAATCCCAGGCTGCTGATGCGCAGGAGATCGTCGTCCGGCAGCTTCGAGGTGCAATGGCGCTCGACCGCGAGCGCGAGCTCGTCGCGGCTCATGCCGTCGCCGTCGTCGCTGACCGCGATCAGGCTCTGGCCGCCGTCGCGCAGCACCACCTCGATATGGGCGGCGCCGGCATCGATGGCGTTCTCGACCAGCTCCTTCACCGCCGAGGCGGGACGTTCGACCACCTCGCCGGCGGCGATGCGGTTGACGAGCACGGGCGGCAATTGCCGGATGGGCATGCGGCTATTGTGCGCCGGCCTGCCGGGATTCGCCAAGATATTGCCGCGCCAGCAGCTTGCCGTGCTCGACCGCCGGCTGGTCGAAGGCGTCGACTCCCAGGAGATCCGCGGCAATGATGGTCTCGAGCATGAAATGCATCAGCAGCGCGCCGAGCACCTCCTCGTCGAGTCGCTGGAGTCGCATGAGGCGAGTCGGCCGGCCACTGCCGATCAAACTGGCGGCCGTGGCGCGCTGCTCGGCCTCAATCAGCTCGCCCATGCGGCGGCCGGAGAGATAGGCGAGCGCGGGATCCTGCGCCAAATCGGGCGGCACGCGCTCGCCGGCACCCGCCTGGTCGAGCAGCAGCAGCGTGAACATCTTGTCGGACGGCCCGGCAAGATAGAGCTGCAACTGGCTGTGCTGGTCGACGGCGCCCAGCGCGCGCACCGGCGTCGTCCCCTTGCCGTCCTTGCCGAGGCTTTCCGCCCAGAGCTGGCGGAACCACAGCCCGAACGCGGCGAGCCGGTCGACATAGGGCATCAGCACGATGGTGGCGATCGCGCGCCGCTCGGCCAGCGCCACCGCCAGCGCGGCGCCGAGCGCCGGCGGCGCGGAGGCTGGATCGGTGGCGGCGAGCGTGGCGTCGAGCACCGTCGCCGCGCCCTGGCGCAGTGCCGCGGCATCGAGCCCGGCGATGAGCGCCGGCAGCAGCCCGACATTGGAGAGCACGGAATAGCGCCCGCCGATGCCGGGATCGTGGTCGAGCAGGCGCATGCGCTGCGCCGTGGCGAGGCGGCGGAGCGGGTTGTCGCCGGGCTCGGTGATGGCGACGAGGTGGTCGCCGGACGCGGCGGGCCCCGGCGCCTGGCGGCGCCAGTCGAGCACGATGAGGAGCTGTGCCAGGGTCTCGGCGGTGCCGCCGGATTTGGAGATGGCGATGATGCCGGTCCGGGCGGGATCGAGCGCGGCGAAGAGCGCGGCGAAGCGGGCGGGGTCGATGTTATCCATGAAATGCAGGCGCGGCGCTCCCGGGCGCGGGCCGAAGCCGTGATCGGCGAGCGCCACGAGCGTCTGCCCGCCGAGGCTGGAGCCGCCGATGCCGAGCACCAGCACATCGGCGCAGGCGCCGCGGAACTCGCCGGCCAGCGCCTCCAGCGCGGCGAGATCGTCGCGCCGCGCCGGCAGGTGCAGCAGCGGCAGGCTGCCATCGCCATGTCGGCGCCGCAGGCTCTCGAGCGCCGGCCGGGCGCGGGCGAGCGCGGCGGCGAGCTCGGCGCCGGTGAGCCCGCGCGCGCCGACGCTCTCGGCGAGGCAGCCGGCGCCGTCGTGCTCGTAAAGCGGCGCGGCGCTCATCGCTCAGCCGCCGCCGGGCGGCGCTTCCTCGGCGCCGGGCAGGCTCGCCGGCGATCCCACGACGACGAAGGAGAGCCGGTCGGGATCGAGCAGCGTGCGGGCGACGCGCTTGGCGTCGTCGAGGGTCACCGCGTCGATCAAGCCACTGCGCTTGTCGAGATAGTCGATGCCGAGCCCGTCGCGCTGGATGCCGACCAGAGTGGCGGCGATGCTGCCGGTGGAATCGAGGCTCAGCGGATAGGAGCCGGTGAGATAGGTCTTGGCGTCGGCGAGCTCCTGCGCCGTCGGGCCCTCCTCGCGCATGCGCCGCCACTCGGCGCGGATGATGTCGATCGATTGCGCGACGCGGCCGTTCTCGGTGGCAACGCTGCCGATGATGAGGCCGGCATGGCGCAGCGGGTCGAGCCCGCTATAGACGGAATAGGCGAGCCCGCGCTTGACGCGCACCTCCTCGGTCAGCCGCGAGGAGAAGCCGCCGCCGCCGAGGATGTGATTGACGACATAGGCGGCGTACCAGTCGGGATTGTCGCGCTTGATGCCGGGCTGGCCGAAGGTGACGACGCTTTGCGGGATCGGCAGCTTCGCGAGCAGCAGCGGCGCCTTGGCCGCGACCACCGCCTCGGGCACGGCGCCCTCCGCCGCCTGCGCCGGCAGATCGCCGAAGGCATGGTCGAGCAACGGCTTCAGCGTCTCGGGCGTGACGTCGCCGACGACGCCGATCAGAATCGCGTCCTTGGCGAAGCGGCTCTTCACCAGCGCGCGCATGTCGTCGACGCCGATGCGGGCGATGCTCTCGGGCGTGCCCTGGCGCGGCCGGGCGTAGGGGTGATCGCCGAAGACGTTGCGGAACCACAGCCGCCCCGAAATATATTGCGGCTGGCGTTGCTGGCGCTCGAGCTCGCCGAGCAGCTGGCTGCGCACGCGCCCCACCGCCTGCGCGTCGAAGCGCGGCGCGGTCACCGCCAGGTGCAGCAGCTCCAGCGACGGCGCGAGATTGGCGGTGATGCTGCGGAGCGAGATGCCGATATCGTCCGCGCTCGCCTCGACATCGAGCGAGGCGGCGAGATCCTCGAGCTTGCCCTGGTAAGCCTCGCTGTCGAGCTCGCCCGCACCCTCGTCGAGGAGATCGGCGGTCAGCGTGGCAAGCCCGCTCTTATCCGCAGGGTCGAGCGCGGCGCCGCCGCGGAAGCTGACATCGAGCGTCACCACCGGCAGGCTGTGGTCTTCGACCAGCCAGGCGGTGATGCCGAGGGCGCTGGTGACCGCTTGCACCTGGGTCGCGGCGAGCGCCGGTGCGGCGGAGAGCAGTAGCGCCAGCAGCGGCACGGCGCGGCGGAGAGCGCGGCGGACGCTCATGAAGTCGGCTCCGCCAGCAGCACGCCGGTGACGCCGATCTCGTCATGGATGACGAGCCGCGCGGCGGCGTTGACCTCGTCGAGCGTCACCGCGCCGATATGCTGCGGCCAAGTCTCGACATCCTCCACGCTGCGCCCGGTGGCAAGCGCCGCGCCGATGATGCGCGCGGGACCGTCGAGGCTGTCGCGGGCATAGACCGCCTGTTGCTGCATGTGCCGCTTGGCGCGGTCGACCTCCTCCTGCGTCAGCCCGTCCTTCAGCGCTGCCTTGACCACCGTCTCGAGCGCGGTCTCGAGATCGGCGATGGCGACGCCCTTCTTGGGCGTGGCGTAGAAGCCGAAGGTGGCGAGATCGAGCGCGCCGGGGTCGTAGAAGGCGCCGGCGCCGAGCGCCACGCCCTGCTGCAGCACCAGCGCGTGGTAGAGCCGAGAGGTGACGCCGCCGCCCAGCGCCTCTGCCAGCACCTGCAGCGCATAAGCATATCGCCGGTCGCCGGCGGTGTAGCTCGGCGCCAGGTAGGAGCGGCTCCAGGCGGGCTCGCCGGCACGCGGGCTGCGCATGACAAGGCGGGTCGCGGCCACCTTGGGCGGCTCCTGGGCGCGCTGGCGCGCCGGCACCGGGTGCGCCGGGATCGGCCCGTAATATTTCTCGGCGAGCGCGCGCACTTTCTCCAGGCTGACGTCGCCGCCGATCACCAGCACGGCGTTGTTGGGCGCGTACCAGCTGCGATAATAATCGAGCGCGTCCTCGGTCGTCAGGCCGCGCATCTCATGCTCCCAGCCGATCACCGGGTTGTGGTAGGGATGGTTGAGAAACAGCGCGGCGTTGATCTGCTCGTTCAGCAGCGCCGAGGGGACATTGTCGATGCGGGTGTGCCGCTCCTCGAGGATGACGTCGCGCTCCGGCAGCACCACGCCGTCGTTCAGCACCAGCCCGGTCATGCGCTCGCTCTCGAGCCGCATGACGAGCTCGAGCCGGTCGGCGGCGACATTCTGGAAGAAGGCGGTGTAGTCGGCGGTGGTGAACGCGTTCTCGCGCCCGCCGTTCTGCGCGACGATATGCGAGAAGGCGCCGGGCGGCGTCTCCTTCGTGCCCTTGAACATGAGATGCTCGAGGAAATGCGCGATCCCGGTCTTGCCGCGATGCTCGTCGGCCGAGCCCACCTTGTACCAGATCATCTGCGTCACGATCGGCGCGCGATGATTCTCGATCACCACCACCTGCAGCCCGTTGGCGAGGGTGAAGCTCTCGGCATTGAACTGCTTGCCCGCCTGCGCCCAGGACACGGCGGGCAGCGCCAGCAAGAGAACGGAGAGAAGCCTCGGCAGCAGCGCTTTCGCCATGGTGTCCTCCCTGCGGCGTGGATGAACGAGACTAGAACGTGCCGACCATCGACGGCGCCTTGGTGCGCTCGATGACCGGGACGCCGGTCAGGCCTGACGCCGCCGGGGCCTTGGTCGCAGGGGCATTGATCGCCGGGGCGTTGGCCGCCGCCTCGCTGCCTTTCAGACGCTGCGCCTCCTGGTTCGGGTCGAGCACCTGGTCGGCGGCGCGGGGGGTGGTGTCGGGACCACGCCAGAACAGCAGCTTGTCGACGAAGCTCTGATCGACCGGGCCGTTATCCACCTTGGCCTCCTGGGCGATGGTCTGGCGGATATCCGGCGCGGCGCTGGCGGCGCCCGCCTGCTTCAGCAGCTCATTTTCGCCGGCGCTGCGCTGGTCCGCCCCCGGCAGCGCCGCCAGCTGGTCGCCGGCGCGGAAGATGGTCTGCTTCGCCTGATCGGCGGTCGAGGCCTCCTGCGTCGGCGCGGCGCCGGGCCGCGGCGGACGCAGCGCGTAATCCGGCGGAATCGCCAGCGGCGCGCTCGACACCACGGCGAATTCGTCGGGCACCACCTTCTGCAGGCCGAAAGCGCGCTCAAGGCTGTCGCAGCCGCCGAGCGACAGCGCGCCGAGCGCCACGACGCAAACCAGACGTGCGGAATGACCCATCGACACCGATCCTACTCCACCTTGCCTAATTTACCGCTCTGGCGCGCGCAAGCAAGCTGTCCAGCAGCATGAGGCCGACACCGACGGAAATCGCCGCATCCGCCAGGTTGAAAACGTAGAAATGCCATTGACCGAGATGGAAATCGAGGAAATCGACCACCGCGCCCCGCCACAGCCGGTCGATGACATTGCCGATGGCGCCGCCGATGACCAGGCCGATCGCCAAGGCCAAGAGCGGCTCCCGCACCCGGCGCAGCCAGATG
>JBKQTR010000219.1:0-23796 GCA_052143095.1 Allostellaceae bacterium | reverse complement strand
GCACCGTGCCGCGGGCGGCGCGCGCGAGGAGCGCGGCGACGATCTCGAAGTTGAGCGGCTCGACGCGCGCGCCGAAGCCGCCGCCGACGAAGGGCTTTACCACGCGGATCTGCGATTCCTCGAAGCCGAGGCAGTGCGCCAGCATGAGGTGGAGGTAGTACGGCACTTGCGTCACGCTGTAGAGCGTCAGCCGCTGCCGCTCGGCGTCGTACTCGGCCAGCGCCGCATGCGGCTCCATCTGCCCATGCGCCACCTCGGCGCAGCGATAGCGCGCCTCGCGCACGAGGTCGGCGGCGGCAAATCCGGCGACAAGGTCGCCGAACTCGTCATGCACCTCGCGCAGCACGTTGCCGGCGCGGTTGTCGTGCAGCAGCACCGCCCCCGGGGCGCGCGCGGCCTCGGCCGAGAAATAGGCGGGCAATTCCTGCACTCTTAGCCGGATAAGCCCCAACGCCCGCTCGGCGGTCTCTTCGTCGACGGCGGCTACTGCCGCTACCGGCTCGCCGCGATAGCGCACGCGCCCGCGCGCCAGCGGGTATTCATTCATGCTGATGGGCAGCACGCCGAAGGGCTTGTCGCAATCGGCGCCGGTGACGACGGCGACGACCCCCGGCAGCGACCGCGCTGTGGCGACGTCGACGTCGAGCAGCTCGGCATGAGCGTAAGGGCTGCGCAGGATGCGGCCGACCAGCGCGTGCGCCGGAAGATCGGCCGTGTAGGCCGCACGCCCCGACACCTTCTCGATGCCGTCGATGAGCGGCAGCCGCCGCCCCACGGCCGGCTCGCGCAGTGCGGTCATGGCGCATCCCCCGCCGCCTGAACAGATTCGATGATTTTGACGTAACCGGTGCAGCGGCACAGATTACCCGAAAGCGCCGCGCGGATTTGCGCCTCGTCCGGACTGGGGTCGCGCCGCAGCAGCGCCTCGGCCGCCATGATCATGCCGGGCGTGCAGAAGCCGCATTGCGTGCCCAGCTTCTCGTGGAAAGCCCGCTGCAGCCGCGACAGCCGGCCGGGCGATCCGATGCCCTCGATCGTCTCGACATGCCGCCCGCCGCAGCGTGCGGCGAGCGTCAGGCAGGCATGCCGCGGCGTGCCGTCGATGAGCACCGTACAAGCGCCGCATTCGCCGCCGTCGCAGCCGCGCTTGGTGCCGGTGAGGCCGGCCAGGTCGCGGAGATACTCGACCAGCAGCAAATTGTCCGAAACCAGATCCGTCCGCGGTCTGCCATTGAGCGTCAGGGAAAGGATCATGCCCATCACGCGCATCCCTTCGGACGGTGGAGACACAGTGCCTTTTGAAACCCGCGGATCAACTCGACGATAAGACGCCCCTCGCGCTCGGCATTGATCCACGTCAAACGTTCGCTGCCGGCGGAATGACCGCGGTCGCCTCGAGCTCCACCTTCCCCGGATGGTCGAGGAGATCCGCGACGAAGATCATGCTCATCGCCGGGAAATGTCGCCCCATCAAGCGCCGCCAGACGCGGCCGAGCTCGGCCCGTGCCGCGAGATAGGCAGGCTTGTCGATGCAATAGACGGTCATGCGGCAGATATGCTCCGGCCGCCCCCCGGCTTCGGCGAGGACGGCGAGCACGTTTTCGAGCGCCTGCTCAAATTGCGGCACGAGCTCGGGCGAGCGGAAGATCTGGGCGGCATCCCAGCCGACTTGGCCGGCGACAAAGACGACGCGCCCCGGCTCCACGGCGACCCCGTTCGCGTAGCCGATCGGCGGTTTCCACCCCTGCGGCAGCAGCACCGTCATCGTCACCCCTCAGTCCGGCACGCGCGGCTCGTCGGGATCGTAGGCCCAGGCCTCCCCGGGCTTGGGCACGCGCGCGAGCCACTCGCGCACGAGATCGACATGCAGTTTTTCCTCTTCCGCGAACTCGCTCGCGAGGCGGCGGATCTCCTCGGGCGCCGCGCTGCGCGAAAGGTCGGTGAAGAAAGCGAAGGCGTGCAGCTCGTTCCGCAGCGAGATCTGAAGCGCATGATAGGGCGTCATGAGATAATGGAGGGCGTCGCCGAGGGCGGTCTCGAGCCCTTCGGCCCCCGGCGCGGCCAGGGCCGCGCCCGGCGCGACGGCGCTGCCGCGCTCGGCGACGTCGCGCGCCAACGCCTCGGCGTGCTTGCGCTCGGCGCCGGCAAGCTTGCGGAACAGGCCGGCGACCTCGAGATTGCCGTGCACCTCCAGCTGCGCCGCGAACTCCTCATAGCGCTCCATCGCCTCGAGCTCCATGGCATAAGCGCGCGCGAGGAAGTCATCGACGGTGGCGATGGCCGGTGCGTCCGTTCCGGGCTCGCCCGTGTCCGCCGCGGTCATAGCGCGAACCCCCGTGCCAGATCCTGCAGCGACCGCCGCGCACGCCCGATCTCGGGCCGATAAGGCTTGCGGTCGCCGGCATAGAGCACGCCGATGTTGAAGCCGTCATCGGTCATGATGCGCCGCGCCGCCCGCGCCGGATCGTCGGTCGACGGTACCGGCGACGGCCGCGCGAGCTCTTTCCAGTCGCGCTGCTCCGGGCGGAAGGTGATGCACGGGCTCAAGACCTCGACGAAGGAAAATCCCGGCGACTTGACCGCCTTGGCGATGATGTCCGCGGTGCCGATGATGTCGCCGGAGAAGGCACGGGCGACGAAATTAGCCCCCGAAGCGAGCGCGATGACCAGCGGCTGGAATGGTCGCAAGCCCGTGCCGCCCGGCGTCAAGGCATTGTCCCAATCGGGCTCGGTGGTCGGCGAAGATTGCCCCTTGGTCATGCCGTAGACATGGTTGTCCATGACGATGTAGGTGAGGTCGACATTGCGCCGGCAGGCGTGGAGAAAGTGGTTGCCGCCGATCGAGTAGCCGTCGCCGTCGCCGCCCGCGGCGATCACGGTGAGATCGGGGCGCGACACCTTAAGGCCGGTGGCGACCGCCAGCGCCCTGCCGTGCACGCCGTGGAAGCCGTAGCAATTCGTGTAGGCCGGCATGCGCGAGGAGCAGCCGATGCCCGAGATGATCGCGACCTCCTCGCGGCGGCAGGCGAGATCGGCAAGCGCTCGCGCGAGCGAGGTGAGCACCCCGTAATCGCCGCAACCCGGGCACCATACCGGCTTGGTGTCCGATTTGAAGTCCTTCGCCGAGGGCAGCGCGGCGACTGGCGCATTCATGGGCGGCTCCATCCGATGAGCTCGCGATGGATGTCGCCGGGACGCATCGGCAGCGGCCCGGGGCGGTGTATGGCGCGCAGCTCGGCATCAAGCGCGTGCTCGGCGCGGAGATAGCGGTAGAACTGACCGCTATGGGTCTGCTCGACGACAAGGACGCGCTTGACGCCTTCGAGCGCCGCGGCCAGTCGATCGGGATGCGACGGCGACAGGAGCCGCAGCGACACCAGCTTCACGGCGATGCCGTCATCGCGGGCGCGCGCGATCGCCTCGCGCACAGGCCCGGTGCATGAGCCCCAGGTGAGGACGGCGATCTCGCCATCGCCCTCGATCTCGGCCCAGTGCGGCCCGAAATCGACCGAGCGGAGCTTGCGCTGCCGCTTGTCGAGCTGGGCAAGGTGATCCCCCGCCTGACTCGACGGCGTGCCGCGCTCGCTGTGCTCGAGCCCGTCGGCGGTGTACATGAGGCCGGGCGCGCCAGGGATCGCCATGGGCGAGACGCCGGACGGGGTGAGCGCGTAGCGCTTGTAGTCCTGGCCGTTAGCGGCGGCGACGGCGCGCTTGCCGACGAAATCCTCCTCGCGCGGCGGGTCGAGCACCATGCGCGTCTGCCCCATCGACTGGTCGGACAGCACCACCACCGGCACCTGCAAGGCCTCGGCGAGATGGACCGCCCATTGCGTCGTCGTCAGGCAGTCCGCCACCGAATTCGGCGCCACGACCACGTGCGGCGCATCGCCGTGCACGCCATAAAGCGCCATGTTGAGATCGCTCTGCTCCGACTTGGTGGGAATGCCGGTCGACGGCCCGCTGCGCATGACGTCGACGACGACGATCGGCACCTCGGCGGCGACGGCGAGGCCGAGCGATTCCGTCATCAGCGCGAACCCGGGACCCGATGTCGCCGTCAGCGCGGGCGTTCCGCCATAGGAAGCGCCGATCGCCATGTTGATCGAGGCCAACTCGTCCTCGGCCTGCACCAGCACCCCGCCCAGCCCGCTCAACGCCGGCGACATCCATTCCAGCATCTCCGTCGCCGGCGTGATGGGATAAGCGGCGACGAAGCGGACGCCGCCCTTGAGCGCGCCGTAGCCCGCCGCCTCGTTTCCGCTGATCAGCCAGCGCTCGGCGCTATGCCTGTGGCTCGGCGCGAGCTTGTGCGGGCAAGGCACGCCCGCGGCGGCAAGGCGCCCGGCCTCGATGCCGGCGAGGCTCGCCGTCAGCCTGTCGCCTTCCGTGCCGAGCGTGCGGCGCACGGCTTCCCTCACCGCGTCTTCGGGCAAACCGATGAGGCCAGCGACGTAGCCGAGGGCGATCATATTGGCTCGCCCGCCCGGTATCTTCTTGGCGAGGTCCTTCATCGGCAGCGCCAACCGCCTGGTGCCGGGGCCGATCATGGCGGCGGGCGGCTCGCCCTGGCCCGGATCGCCGATGGCGATGCTCTCGGCGTCGAGCGGGATCTCGGCGGCGAAACGCTCGAGGTTGACCCAATCGACGGAAATCAGCAGGTCGAACCGATCGTCATGACCGTCGATCGGCTCGCCGGCCAGCCGGATCAGCGCCGCCGCTTCGCCGCCGCGGATCTGCGGCCCGCTCGTCCGGCTCATCAGGCCGTAGCATCCGGCGAGCGCCGCGGCCTCCAGCAGCATGTTGCCCGCGGTCATCACGCCGCTGCCGCCGCTGCCGGTCATGGCGATGGACACCGCGGGCGAGGTCTCGGGCCGAGCCGCCAATGTCATCATCGTCCCCTCCCTTGCGGATCTCACTATCGGCGCGCTGCGGCGGCGAACGATTGATCTGGATCAAACCGCACGAGCGCCAAATGCCCCATAGTTTTCGCGCTTGACAAAATCACCGGTAATTTGGTACCATAATACCAAAATAAAGGAGGCCGGCGTCAGGGTCAAGGCGGAATCGAAGGATAGGGCCGGCGCCCGGGCCGCCGAGGAAGGGAGCAGGACAATGCAGCCATCCGCCTATCGCTGGATGATGACCGCGCCGAACGCGCCGCTGACGCGTACCGCGTTCGACGCCTTCGCCTTGGCCTCAGGCGAGGTGGCGGTGGAAGTCGCGGGCTGCGGCGTCTGCCATACCGACCTCGGCTATTACTATGACGGCGTCCGCCTCAATCACGCGCTGCCGCTGGCGCTGGGCCATGAGGTGAGCGGCAGGGTCGCCGCCGCGGGCGCCGGCGCCGAAAGCTGGGTCGGACAGAGCGTGATCGTGCCGGCGGTGCTGCCCTGCGGCGAGTGCGAGCTGTGCCGGCGCGGCCGCGGCACCATCTGCCGCCGCCAGAAGATGCCCGGGAACGACATCCAAGGCGGTTTCGCCAGCCACATCGTCGTGCCGGCGCGCGGCCTTTGCGCCGTGGACGAGGCGCGGCTCAAAGCCGCCGGCCTTAGCCTCGCCGATGTCTCCGTCGTCGCCGACGCGCTTACCACGCCTTACCAGGCGGTGAAGCGCGCCGGGGTCGGGCCAGGCTCGCTTGCCATCGTCGTCGGCGCGGGCGGCGTCGGCGGTTACGCCGTGCAGATCGCCAAGGCCTTCGGCGCCACGGTCGTAGCCATCGATGTGGATGCGGAAAAGCTCGCCGCCATCGGCCGCTGCGGCGCCTCGGCCACGCTCAACGCGCGCGAGATGGACGGCCGCGCCCTCAAAGGAGCGATCCAGGCTTTCGCCAAGGAGCGGCGCTTGCCCGACACCGAGTGGTTCATCTTCGAATGTTCCGGCACGGCCGCGGGCCAGCTTATCGCCTATGGGCTGCTGGTCCACGGCGCGACGCTCTCGGTCGTCGGCTTCACGCTGGACAAGGTCGAGCTGCGTCTTTCCAATCTCATGGCCTTCGACGCCAGCGCCCTCGGCAATTGGGGCTGCCCGCCGGAGCTTTATCCGGCCGCGTTGGAGCTGGTGCTCGACGGCAAGGTTCAGATCAAGCCCTTTGTCGAGCAGCGCCCGCTCGGCGAGATCAACGCCGTTTTCGACGCCGTGCACCGGCATGAGCTGAAGCGCCGCGTCGTGCTCGTTCCCACCGCGTGATGCCAGAGACAGAGAGGATGATCACCATGGCCGCCTCGACGCTTTCAATCGCCGCAAAAACCAAGCCCGCGGTGCTCAAGGACCACAATTTGGTTCCCGAGTTCTCGGTGCCGGGCGTCCGCTTCGAGAAGCGCCCAGCCAAGACGCCCGACGGCGCGATCGTGCCTGGGCTCTATAATGCCTGGATCGTCTTCGACAACCAGAGCCAGTTCAATTCCTACACTACCGAGATGGCCAAGGGCGCCATCATGGCCTTCCGCGCCGCGAGCGCCGCGCGCGACGTCGTCGCCGTCGTCTTCACCGGCGCCGGCGACAAAGCCTTCTGCACCGGCGGCAATACCAAGGAGTATGCCGAGTACTATGCCGGCAATCCGCAGGAATACCGGCAGTATATGCGCCTCTTCAACGACATGGTCTCGGCCATCCTCGGCTGCGACAAGCCCGTGATCTGCCGCGTCAACGGCATGCGCATCGCCGGCGGCCAGGAGATCGGCATGGCCTGCGACTTCTCGATCGCCCAGGACCTCGCGCGCTTCGGCCAGGCAGGACCCAAGCACGGTTCCGCCGCGCTCGGCGGCGCGACGGATTTCCTTCCGGTCATGGTCGGCATGGAGCGAGCCATGGAATCAGGCACGCTCTGCGAGCACTGGTCGGCGCACAAGGCCTACCGCCTTGGGCTGATCTCGGACATTGCGCCAGCGCTCAGGGTCGACGGCAAATTCGTCGCCAACCCCCTGGTGGTGACCGACCGCTATCTCGACGAGTACGGCCGCATCGTGCATGGCGAGCCCAAGACCGGCGCGGCGCTGGCCGAAGGCAAGAGCCTGCTGGCGCGCGGCACGGTCGATCTCTCCCTCCTCGACGAGAAGATCGATCAGCTCTGCACCAAGCTGCTGCTCACCTTCCCGGAATGCCTCACCAAGAGCTTCGAAGAGCTGCGCAAGCCCAAGATCGACGCCTGGAACCGCAACAAGGAGAACTCCCGCGCCTGGCTCGCCCTCAACATGATGGCCGAGGCGCGCACCGGCTTCCGCGCCTTCAACGAAGGGCCCAGGGATCACCGCGAGATCGATTTCGTGGCACTGCGCCAGTCGCTCGCCAAAGGCGCGCCGTGGAGCGAGGACCTGATCGAGAGCCTCGTCCCCAGGGCGGGAGGCGAGCGGTGATCGCAGCCGCGCTCTCGCCGCTGCGGGTCTGGCTCGACGAGGCCGGCACGCTGCTGCGGCTGCGCTTGGCGCGGCCCAAGGCGAACGTCATCGACGCCGCCATGATTTCGGCGCTCGACCGCGCGCTCGCGGAGCATCTCGCCCGGCGCGACCTGCTCGGCGTGCTGATCGACGCGGAAGGGCCGAACTTCAGCTTCGGCGCCAGCGTCGAGGAGCATCTTCCCGGTCATTGCGCCGCCATGCTGAAGAGCCTGCATGCCGTGCTGCTGCGTCTCGTCGCGAGCCCCGCGCCAGTGCTCGTGTCGGTGCGCGGACAGTGCCTGGGCGGTGGGCTCGAGCTGGCGCTGGCAGGGACGCTGCTCTTTGCGGCGCCCGATGCCAAGCTCGGTCAGCCCGAGATCAAGCTCGGCGTCCTGGCGCCGGCGGCCTCCTGCCTGCTGCCGGAACGCATCGGCCGCGCCCAGGCCGACGAGCTGCTGCTGTCCGGGCGCAGCCTCGACGCCGCCGAGGCACAGGACGTCGGCCTCGTCACCGCGATCGCCGAGGATCCCGAGGGCGCGGCGCTCGCGTTGTTCAAGCAGCACCTCGCCGGCAAGAGCGCCGCTGCCTTGCGCCATGCCATGCGCGCCGCGCGTCTCGATCTCGTCGAACGCGTGCGCGTCAAGCTCGCGCGTGTCGAAGCGCTTTATCTCGACGATCTCATGGCGACCCGCGACGCGGTGGAAGGCCTGGAGGCCTTCCTCGCCAAGCGGCCGCCCAGATGGGAGCACCGCTAGCCATGACCGCCACCGCCGACATCGTCGCCCGCTGCCAGGCCCTGTTCGACGACCTCCATTTCACCTATGCGCGGGAATGGAAGGCGGCGGCGCCCGGCCGCAAGGTGGTGGGCTACATGCCCTTCTATGTGCCGCGCGAGCTCATCCACGCGGCGGGCGCGCTGCCGCTGGGCGTGCTGGGCGGCGGCGATCAGCTCGAGGTCATCCACGGCGACGCCTACTATCAAAGCTACATCTGCCGCATCCCGCGCTCGACCGTCGAGCTCGGCGTTACCGGCCGACTCGATTTCGTCGACGGCATGCTGTTTCCCAGCATCTGCGACGTGATCCGCAACCTTTCGGGCATGTGGAAGATCATGTTCCCCAAGGTGAAGAGCCGTTATTTCGACGTGCCGCAGAATTTTCGCAATGATATCGGCGGCGAGTTCTACATCAACGAGCTCAACGAGCTGCGCCAGATGCTCGCCGAGATCAGCGGGCGCGCGATCGGCGACGACGCGATCCGTGCCTCGATCGCGCTCTACAACGAGAACCGCCGCCTCGTGCGCGAGGTCTATGCCTTCCGCTCCAAGCAGCCCTGGAAGGCGCCCTCGGCGGAAGTTTATCTGCTGATGCGTGCCGGGATGATTTTGGCGGTCGAGGAGCACAACCGTCTGCTGAACGAGTATCTCGCCGCCGCGTCCCAGGAGAACCGTCCGCGGCGCGACAATTCGCGCGTCGTGGTCACCGGCGTCTTCTGCGAGCAACCGCCGCTCAACCTCATCAAGTCGATCGAGCTTTCCGGCTGCTATATCGTCGACGACGATTTCATGCTGGTGAACCGCTGGGAGCGCTCGGACGTGCCGGTCGAGGGCGATCCGATCCAAAGCCTCGCCTTCGCCTACCTGCACGACAGCGGCGACACCTCGGCCAAGTACGAGCCCGACCAGAAGAAAAAGGGCCTATATCTCGTCGAGGCGGTGAAGCGCAGCGGCGCCGAGGGCGTCATCTTCGCCGCGCCGAGCTTCTGCGATCCGGCGCTGCTCGAGCGGCCGATGCTGCAGAGCGTGCTGGCCGCCCACGGCGTTCCCTATATCGCCTTCAAATACGCCGAGAACTCCGGGCAGATGCAGCCGATCCGCGAGCAAGCCGGCACCTTTTCCGATTCCATCAAGCTGTGGAGCGAACGATGAGCGCCAAGCCAGCGACCGAGGTCGTCAAAGAGCTGTCGATGCTCAAGCAGAAGGAGATGATCGCCGGCAATTACGAGCTGCTCGCCACGGCCCGTGAAGGCGGGCGCAAGGTGGTTTCCACCTTCGTGCCCGGCAATCTCAACGAGCTCATCATGTGTTTCGACATGGTCAACAACCTGCCGGAGATCAACGCCATCCAGAGCGGCATGCGCAAGAAAAGCGGCGGCTACATCATGGAGGCGGAGAAGCGCGGCCATTCCGAGGACGTCTGCACCTACGTCAAGACGGACCTCGGCATGATCGCCAAGGGCAATCTCGGCCCCGACGGCCGGCCGCTGCCGGACCCGGACCTGCTCCTGCTTTCCTATACCGGCTGCTTTACTTTCATGAAGTGGTTCGAGCTGTTGCGCCAGCAATACAAATGCGAGACCGCGATGCTGCATGTGCCCTATGAGGGCGACGGGCACGCCTCGAAGAACATGCGGGATTACGTGGTGAAGCAGCTCAAGGAAGAGGTCATCCCCAAGCTCGAGCGGGTGAGCGGCGTCAAGTTCGACATCGACCGGCTCAGGCAGTATCTCAGGGAGTCGGCAAAGGCCGAGCAGGATTTCGTCTGGGTGCTCGAGTCGGCCAAGAACAAGCCGTCGCCGATCGACGCCTATTTCGGCGGCGTCTACTACATCGGGCCGATCTTCACCGCCTTCCGCGGCACCGAGGATGCCACCGAGTACTATCGCCTGCTGCGCGGCGAGATCGCGCAGCGCGTGGTCGACAAGCTCGGCCCCATCACGCCGGACGGCGAGATTCACGACGAGCGCTATCGCCTTGTGATCGAAGGCCCACCCAATTGGACGAGCTTCCGCGACTTCTGGAAGATGTTCTACGACGAGGGCGCGGTCGTCGTCGCCAGCACTTACACCAAGGTGGGCGGCGTCTACGATCTGGGATTCCGCCACGACCCCGACCACCCCCTGGAGTCGCTCGCGGAGTACTGCCTCGGCTGCTACACCAACCGCAACCTGCCTTCGCGCATCGAGCTCATCGAGAAATACGTCAGGGAGTACGAGGCCGACGGCCTCCTGATCAACTCGATCAAGAGCTGCAACAGCTTCTCGGCCGGCCAGCTCCTGGTGCTGCGGGAAATTGAGCGGCGCACCGGCAAGCCCGCCGCCTTCATCGAGACCGACCTCGTCGATCCCCGCTACTTCTCGCCGGCCAACATCAAGAACCGGATCGAGAGCTACCTACAGATGATCGAGCAGAAGCGGCAGGGCGCGACGCCGTCCGCCGCGGCCGAGTGAGGAGAAAACCATGCGCTGCTTCATCGGCGTCGATCTCGGCTCCACCACGACGAAGGCGGTGCTTATGGACGAGCATTTCGAGGTGCTCGGCCGCGGCATCACCAATTCGCGCTCCAACTACGACACCGCCACCCGCGTTGCGAAGCACGAGGCGCTCATCAACACGCGCTTCACGCTGTTCCACCGGGCGCTCTCGGCCTTGCCCGACCTCGGCGGCAAGCTTGATCAGTTCCTCGGAGAGCTCGAGCGCAGCTTCCGGCTCGAGCAGTTCCTCGACCAGCTCGCGGATCTCGAGCGGACGTGCCTGGAGAATGTCAAAGGCGAGCGCTTCAAAGGCAAGGAGCGTGCCGTCGGCGAGGCGCTCGCCGCCGTCTTCTTGCGGCTGCGCGAGGAGGCGCCGGCGCTCTTCGCCCGCGACGCCAAACGCAAATCCGACTTTTTCCGCGACATCGCCGGCTCGCGCTTCATGACCGTGGCGCAGGAGATCGCCAAGCTCGCCGGGTTGTCCTACGACTTGATGCTCAACGTCTACGACAAGGCCATCATCGACGTCGAGAGCCGGCCGCCCTCCGGCGAGATGAAGGATAAGTACCTCAAGGCGCTCGAGCGGGTCGCGGCATCGGCGCCGGAATTCGGCGGGCTCGTCGGGCAGATTTCCGCTCCGGTTCGCGCAGGGCTCGAGATCCCGCTCGAGCAAACCTATCTCGTCGGCACCGGCTACGGGCGGGTGACGCTGCCCTTTTCCAAGGAGCACATCCGCTCGGAGATCCTGTGCCACGGCCTCGGCGCCCACATCATGTATCCGCAAACGCGCACCGTGCTCGACATCGGCGGCCAGGACACCAAGGCGATCCAAGTCGACCCCGTCGGCATCGTCGAGAATTTCCAGATGAACGACCGCTGCGCCGCCGGTTGCGGCCGCTATCTCGGCTACATCGCCGACGAGATGAACATGGGCCTGCACGAGCTCGGCCCGATGGCGATGAAGGCCACCCGCACCGTGCGCATCAACTCGACTTGCACGGTCTTCGCCGGCGCCGAACTGCGCGACCGGCTGGCGCTGGGCGAGAAGCGCGAGGACATCATGGCCGGACTCCACCGCTCCATCATCCTGCGTGCCATGTCGATCATCTCGCGCTCGGGCGGGGTGCGGGATCAGTTCACCTTCACCGGCGGCGTTGCCAAGAACGAGGCCGCGGTGAAGGAGCTGCGCCAGCTCATCCGCGAGAATTACGGCGAGGTCGTCATCAACATCAATCCCGACTCGATCTACACCGGTGCGCTGGGCGCCGCCGCCTTTGCCCGCCGCGCGGTCCAGAACTGACGGAGAACAAAGCCATGGCCGTAACCGCAGGCATCGACGTCGGCACCGGCGCCATCAAAGCCGTGTTGTTCGAGGCGCAGGGCGACAAGACGCGCTGGCTGGTGCGTCGCACCGAGCGCGTGCGCCAGCGCGATCCCTTCAAGCTTGCCGAGCAGACCTATGACGGCATCCTCGAGGAAGCCGGGCTCAAGCGGGACGATGTCGCCTATGTCGCCACCACGGGCGAAGGCGAGGCGCTGACCTTCCACACCGGGCATTTCTACTCCATGACCACGCATGGGCGCGGCGCCATCTTCCTCGATCCCGAGGCGCGCGCGGCGCTCGATGTCGGCGCCTTGCACGGCCGCGCCATCCGCCTCGACGCGAGGGGCAAAGTTCTGAGCTACAAGATGACGAGCCAGTGCGCCTCGGGCTCCGGCCAGTTTCTCGAAAACATTGCCCGCTATCTCGGCATCGCCCATGACGAGATCGGCATGCTCTCCAAGCAAGCCGACAACCCGGAGAAGGTCAGCGGCATCTGCGCCGTGCTGGCGGAGACCGACGTCATCAACATGGTCTCGCGCGGCATCACGGCGCCCAACATCCTGAAGGGCATTCATTCCTCCATGGCTGATCGCCTGGCCAAGCTGCTGAAGAGCATCGGCACCATCGACGGCGTCGTGCTCATGACCGGCGGTCTTGCGCTCGACGAAGGTCTGGTCGCCGCGATGCAGGAGGCGATGGCCAAGGAGAAGCTGGCCTATCCCGTGCGCTGCCATCCCGATTCGATCTATGCCGGCGCCATCGGCGCGGCGCTTTGGGGCGCGTTTCGCCACGAGAAACTGGCGCGGCTGGGTGAGCTGGCCAGGGCGTCCTGACGCGGCGGGGAAGGAGGCTTACCCATGGCGCTCACCATCATCGACACCTGCACCAATTGCGACGCCTGCCGCCCGGTTTGCCCGAACGAGGCGATCACCGTCGGCGATGGGATCTACGTCATCGACCCCTTGCGCTGCACCGAATGCGTCGGCGCCGAGGACGAGCCGCAATGCAAGCTCGCTTGCCCGGCCAATTGCATACTGCCGCATCCGGATTTCCGCGAGACGCGCGAGGAGTTGTTGGCAAAGTACGAGCAGCTGCACGGCTGAATGCGATCCGCCGGCGCGGTCTTGCCGTCCGCGCCCGGACAGGGCACCATCTCCCGCGCGCCCCGGTCATCGCCGGCACATCACGGGAGGCGGGTTCATGGCTGCACGAAAGACGCTGAAGCTTCGCATCGACGCGGAGAAGTGCCAGGGCCACAATCGCTGCAAGGCGCTGGCGCCGGAGCTGATCGTTCTCGACAAATTCGGCAACGCGCAGCCCGCGGGCGACGGCACCGTGCCGCCCGAGCTCGAGGAGAAGGCGCGGCTCGCCAAGGCGAATTGCCCGGAATTCGCCGTCGACATCATCGAAGAATGACAGCACGAGGGAGCGCGCCATGACCAAGCGTCCGCCAGTCAGCGACTGGGCCACCGACTGGGACCATCTGGACCGGCAGTGGAACGAGAACCCCTATCCCCTCTGGGACCAACTGCGCAAAACCTGCCCCATCGCGCACACGGACCGTTTCATGGGCGCCTACCTGCCGACGCGCTATGAGGATGTGAAGGCCATCGCCCATGACAGCGAGCATTTCTCCTCGCGGCGCGTGGTGCTGCGCGAGATGCGGCCGGAAAACCCGGCGCCCAGCCCGCCCATCACCTCGGATCCGCCGTATCACAAGCGGGCAAAGCAGATCCTGCTGCCGCCCTTCACGGCCGAGGCGGTGAAGAAGCTGGAGTCCAAGGCGCGCGCCACCTGCAATGAGCTCATCGACCGCTTCATCGGCGAGACGAAAGTCGACGCCGCGCAGGCCTATTCGCGCCACATCCCAGTGCGCATCATCGCCTTCATGCTCGGCGTTCCCGAAAGCGACAGCGCGCTGTTCATCGACTGGATCCACCAGATCCTCGAGGTCGGCATCACCGAGGAAGCCGCGGTGATGACCGCCGTCCGCGAGATGACGGGGTATTTCGCCGGACATGTGGAGCGTGTGCGGCGCGACGGCGGCGACAACCTCATCGCCGACCTGCTCGCGGCGCGCGAGGAGGGACAGCCGCTGTCACAGGACCACATCCTCGGTACGCTGCGCCTGCTGCTGATCGCCGGCATCGACACCACCTGGAGCGCCATCGGCGCCTCGCTTTGGCATCTCGCCAAGACGCCCGCCGACCGCCGCCGCCTCATTGCCGAGCCCGCGCTGATGCCGTTCGCCATCGAGGAGTTCCTGCGCGCCTATGCGCCGGTCACCATGGCACGCGAGGTGGTCAAGGAGACCACGGTGGGCGGCTGCCCGATCAAGCCCGGCAACATGCTGTTGCTGTCGTTTCCCGCCGCCAACCGCGACCCCGCCATGTTCCCGGATGCCGACAAGGTGATCATCGACCGCAAGGAAAACCGGCACGCCGCCTTCGGGCTCGGCATCCACCGCTGCGTCGGCTCGAACTTGGCGCGCATGGAGATGACGGTGGCGGTAGAGGAGTTCCTGAAGCGCATCCCCGAGTTCCGCCTCGACCTGTCGCAGCAGGTGGCGTGGTCCGAAGGCACCGTGCGCGGCCCCCGGCGGCTGCCGCTGATCCTCGGCTGATCCCCGCCTACCCCACCCGCCGCCGCAGCGCCAAGCGGCGGTGCGGGCGAAAGCCCATGCGGTCGAGGAAGCTCAAGAGGCCGAAATGATTCCACTCGACCTCGGTGCGCATGCGTTCGACGCGCAGGCCCTGGAGGTTGGTCATGAGCTGCGACACGAGAGCGCTGCCCACGCCCTTGTGGCCGTGGCCGGCCGCGACGCCGATGGTGTCGATGACCGCCTCCGGCTCGAGGCTGCCGAACTCGCCGAACTCGACCCGCGCCATGATGAAGCCGCAGACCCTGCCGTCGGCCTCGGCGACGAGCGAGACGCGCACGCCGGATTCGTCCATGGCTTCGGCGAATTTGCGCTTGAAATAGGCGGTGCGGTCGCGGCCGGTGATGCCGCGGTCGATGGCGAGGACGCCGTCGAGATCGCCGCGGGTCATCGATCGGATCGGCACGCGGTCATGGGACAGCGCCTCGAAATCGTCGCCCGAGGCGCTGCTGTGGTCGATCTCGGCGCCGGCGGCCGCGCGCAGCGGCTTGGTCCCGGTTGCGGGCATGGCTCCTCTCCTCTGCGTCATCGGATGCTCGTCCCGCCGACGGCCCGCTCCAGCACGAGGCGCGGCGCCAGCGTGAATCCGGTCTCGGCAAAAAATCCCGTGAGGTCGATGTCGGCCCAGTCGGTCTGGGTCGCGATCTCGGTAACGCCGTGGATGCGCATCGCCGCCGCCATGCCGTCGAGAAGCCGGCTGCCGACTCCCCGAAGCCGCGCGTCTGCCGCCACGCCGATGGCATCGAGCGCGGCTTCGGGGACCTTGCCGCCGAACTCGCCCTCGTAGAGCCGCGCCAGGACGAAGCCCACGAGGCTGCCGTCGCGCTCAGCGCCCAGCGCCACGAAGGCCGCGGGCTCACGCGCCAGATGCGCCAGGCGCTTTTCATAGAAGCCGCGGCGCGAGCGGCCGGAGACGGCCTTGTCGATCGCCACCACGGCGTCGAGATCGGCGGCCGCCAGCGGCCGGATCGATATCGGCAGCGGCGCCGCATGCGGCTCGGAAGCTTGTTTCATCGAGTTATCCTCCTCTCTCGCAGGCGTCAGCGGCTCGCCGCCAATTCGACGGCAAGCCGCCCGTCCGCTTCGTCGTCCAGCAGGTCGTCGAGCGCCGGCAGCAGACCCATCTCCTCCTTCTGCACGTGGGAGACGAGCCGCTCGATCAGCTCGGCGCCGGTCACGTGGAATTGTGTCCAGGGCTCGGCGGCGAATCCCGCGGCGCGCGCGCTCTTGGCGATCTCCACCAGGCGATGCGCGAGCGGCAGGATCGCCTGATGCTCCTCGAGGAGATAGGCCGCCATTTCACGATCGCCGGCCTCGCCCAGCAGGGGAAAGACGCTCGCTTCCTCGAAGGTGAAATGCGGGCCGATCTCGGTGTCGAGCGCGGCGATCAGTTCCTTCAGCAGCCGTGCGGCGTCGGCGTGCGGCGGCGGCCGGCTCGGGAGATAGCGGCCGAGCAGCGTCTCGAGCCGCTCGAGCACGGCAATCGTCGCCACATGGTCCTCGTGGAGCGCGCGGGAGACGTGTCGCCGGAAATCCATGGGTGCGTCTTCCCTGCCTAGGGCCGCGACTTCGGCCGCAGGTCGCGGACGCGCACCGCCTTGCCCTCCGAGCGCGGTACCTCGCCCGGCCGCTTCACCGCCACGTCGCAGGAGATGCCAAGCAGGGATTTCAGATGATGCGCGACGGCAGCGGCGAGCGAGCGGCGCGCCGCCTCGTCATCGACCGCGACGGTCGGATCGGCCTCGACCTCGAGCGTCACGTGATCGAGAGCGCCGCTGCGCTCCACCACCAGCTGATAATAGGGCGCGATGCCAGGCAGCCCCACCAGCGTTGCCTCGATCTGCGAGGGGTAGACGTTGACGCCGCGCACGATCAGCATGTCGTCGCTCCGCCCGGTGATGCGCCGCAGGCGCAGATGGGTGCGGCCGCAGCGGCAGGGCTCGTCGGTGAGCCGGGTGATGTCACGCGTGCGATAGCGGATCATCGGCAGCGCTTCCTTGGTGAGCGTCGTGATGACCAGCTCGCCGGTCTCGCCCATCTCGCGCGGCTCGCCGCTTTCGGGATCGATGATCTCGAAGAGGAAATGATCCTCCCAGCCATGGAGCCCCGCCTGCGCCTCATGGCATTCGATGGCGACCCCCGGCCCCATGATCTCGGAGAGGCCGTAGACGTCGATGGCCCTGATCCCCAAGCGGCTTTCCAGCGCGCGGCGCAGCCCGTCGCTCCACGGCTCGGCGCCGAAGAGGCCGACGCGCAGCGGGCCGCGGCGGAGATCGACGCCCAGGCGCTCGGCCACCTCGGCGATGTTGAGCGCATAGGAGGGCGTCGCGCACAGCACGGTGGCGCCGAAATCGCTCATCAAGGTGACTTGGCGCTCGGTGCCGCCGCCCGAGGCCGGCACGACGGTGCATCCGAGCCGCTGTGCGCCGTCATGGGTGCCGAGCCCGCCGGTGAAGAGGCCATAGCCATAGGCGTTGTGCACGATGTCGCCGGCATGAACGCCGGCGGTGACCAGCGAGCGCGCCATGAGCAGCGCCCAATTGGCGAGATCGGCGGCGGTGTAGCCGACCACGGTCGGCTTCCCCGTCGTGCCGGACGAGGCGTGAAGGCGGATCAGCGTCTCGCGCGGCACGGCGAAAAGGCCGAAGGGATAATTGTCGCGCAGATCGGCTTTCGTGGTGAAGGGAAAGCGGCGGAGATCGCCGATGCCGCGCAGCGCGAAGGGCGAGACCTTCGCGGCCTCGAAGCTCCGGCGGTAATGCGGCACATTGGCGTAGGCATGGTGCAGGACGCGGCGCAGCCGATCGAATTGCAGCCGCTGCAGCTGCCTGCGCGGCATGGTCTCGACATCGGGCGAGAAATAGGCATGTCCTTGAGCGTTGTCCCGGTTGCGCGCTGCGTGCGTGGCCATGCTTCAGCTCCATCCCGGTCGGGCGCTGGCGTCTCTGCCTGCCGAAAGCCGCGGCAGATGCGGCAAGGCGAATCCCTGATTGAAGGCGGCGCGGGTGACGATCACCGCCTTGATCAGCCAGCCCGCGGCGAGGGCGAGCGCTCCCGCCGCCAGCGCCATCGGACCGGCGAGGGTGGTGAAACCGAAGACGGCGAAAAGGAGAGCGGCGGGCAAGAGGGTGCCGAGGGCGAGCACCGGCAGGTCGATGGCGCGCAGCGCCGTGAGCGCCGCCGCCGGTGCGCCGCCATGCGCCAGCTGCCGGCGATAGGCGGTCCAGGCGATAAAGCGTGCAGCGATGGCGACGAGCGCCAGGACGAGCATGACGGCGCCGGCGCGCGGCGTCAGCATCAGGAACGCCCCCGTGCCTTCGGCAAGCGCGGTGGCGAGCATCAGCGGCACGATGCGCGGCGCGCGCCAGGCGGGAATGCCGCGGGAGGCGCGGAGCATGCGCGCCTGGCAATAGACGAAAGCGAGCGCCAGCAGCAGGCTGACGACGGCGGGCGCCATGCCGCCCCGCCACGCGGCGGCGGCGAGCGCGAGCAGGAGCGGCGGCGCCACCAGCGCTTCCCGCGTCATCCATGAGGCCTGCGGATGGAAGAAGACGTGGAGAAAACGCCAAGGCCGCCCGATTTCGAGCCACACCAGGAAGAGCCCGGCGGCGATGAAGAGCGCCGCCGCCGCGAAGGCACGAGGCGCGACCGCGCCGCTCGCCAGCGCGCTCGCCGCGGCGGCGATGGCAAGGCCGCCGCCGGTGCCGCCGCCGATGAAGTTGCCGGCGGCGCGGCGGTCCCAATTGGTCTGCAGCCAGGGCGCGATGCGGTCCATGGCTAATCCCAGAGGTAATACATGCGGGGGCCGGTGCCGAGCTCCTCATGCATGCGGAAATATTGGTTCTCCGCCAACAATCGCGACACGTTGCTTGCGGGGTCGTCGATGTCCCCGAAATGGAGCGCGCCGGCGATGCAGGAGTTGACGCAGGCCGGCGTCGCCTCGGGATCGAGGCCCGGCGTCTGGCCCTTTTCCCGTCCGGCATCGATGCGGTCGACGCAGAAAGTGCATTTCGTCGCCACCGCCAGCCGCCGCTCGTCGAAGCGCGCCGCTTCCGCCGCGCTCGGTCCCGCGCCATAAGCGAAGCTCGCGCGGTCGGTCTTGTGGCGCGCCTGGTAAGGGCAGGCGACGGCGCAATAGCCGCAGCCGATGCAGAGATCGTAATCGATGGTGACGATGCCGTCGGCGCGCTTTCGCGTTGCCGTCGAGGGGCACACATCGAGACAAGGGGGCGCGTCGCAATGCATGCAGCCGACCGGCACGAAAGCGCGGCGGACATCGGGATAATGTCCCGTCTCCATGTCGATCACGCGGCGCCACTGCACGCCGGGCGGCGTGCCGTTGGCCTGCTTGCACGCCGCCGTGCAGGTCTGGCAGCCGACGCAGCGGCGGAGATCGGCGACCATCACCCAGCGCGTCATCGCCGGGCTCCGACGCGCGCGAGGCCGACGCGCACGAGATCGGCGCCCGAGCCGGTGGCATCGGTGAGCTCGAGCGAGAGCGGCACCAGCGTGTTCATGCTGGGGACGCCGAGGTCGCGGGCAAACGGCGTCGCCCAGTGGTCGAACTGCCCCACCATGAGGAGCGTGTCCGGGCGAATGCCCTGGCGCAGCACGGCGTGGCCGCGTGTGGCGCGGCGCGGCGTGCGGATCTCGACGAGATCGCCCTCGTCGATGCCGAGCCGGGCCGCCGTATCCCCGTTGATCACGACGCCGCCGTGGCCGGCAATGTTGGACGCCACCTCGTGGATCATCTGCACGCCCACATTGGCGCCCCAGGCGTATTGCATGCTGCGCGCGGTGACGAGCCAGAACGGGAAATCCTGCGGCTTGCCGCCGCTGTCGACCACCGCCTTTTCCCAGAGCGCGGGGAAATCCTTCCACGCCGGCAGCGCCTGATACTCGGCCAGCTGATTGTCCCACCAGGTCATGCCGTGCGCGTGCAGCCGCCGCCCGAGTTCCTGGCCGATGCGGAAGAGCCGCTCCTGATAGGGGAGCTCGAAGCGCAGGCCCTGCCGCGCCAGCGCGGGATAGAGGTACCAGTCGCCGCGGGCGTAGGGGCGCGTGCGGAAGCCATGCGCCTTGTACCAGTCGAGCCCGTCGGCGGCGGCGCCGTCGGTGACCTCGGCGCTGGCGGCGCGGCAGGCGGCGTCCCAGATCGCGTCGCGGCCATGGGGCGTCGCGACCTCTAGGCTGAAATCGTAGGAAGCGGTCTTGAGCGGGACGCCGGCGGCACCGCGATTGATGGCGGTGTTGTACGGCTCGAGCAGGCCGGTCCGCTGTGCGAGCTCCGTGGCGATGTCGGTGAAGTCGCGCGCCGCGCCCTCGGCCGCCACCACGGGCTGGCGCAGCGCGAAGCCCTCCTCGTCCCAGAACTGCTCGACGAATTTCGTGCCGCCGATGCGGATGAGCTGCAGCCCCTCGAGGTCGGTGCATTCCGGCAGCAGAATGTCGGCCATGTGGTTCGATTCGTCGCGCGTATAGGCGAAGGCGACGACAAAGGGAAAGCGCGCCATCTTGCCGGCGAGTGCCGCCGTGTCCCAGAACGAGATCGCGGGATTGGTGCGATAGAGAAACCAGATCTCGGGAAAGGTCACCTCCGGCAGCCCCGCCGGCGTGCCGTCGAGGAACATCCAGGCGAGATGGGTGGGCCCCAGCGCCTGGCTCCACGGACCGTTGGCGGCCAGCGGCACCAGCGTGCGATAGGCATTGCGGATGTTGGGCCGCGGCGACCAGTGCGCCTCATCGGTCGGGTTGAAGGGGTAGTCCATGAACCCGTCGGGACCCGGCTTGACGCTGCCGATGCGGTCGGACATCGGCCGATTGAGGCGCACCGTGGTTCCGAGCGTGCCGCCGGGAACTTCGAGCGCGCCGACGAGCGCCACCGCCACCGTGCGCGCCCAGCAGCATTCATAGCCGCCCCAGCCGTTGTTGACCGTCTTGCCCAGCGTGATGGCGACCGGGCGGAACGGCAGTGTCGCGCCGTCGATCTCGACGGTCTCGCCGACGCAAGCCGCCGCGAGAAAGTCGCCGGCGACGCGGCGGATGGTCGCCGCCGGCACGTCGCAAATTCCGGCCGCCCATTCCGGCGTATAGGAGCTCATATGCGCGACCAGCCTGCCGAACGCCGTGGTGCCGGCGAGCTCGCCCTCGCCGAGGCGCTCGCCATCGGCGCCGCGCTCGATCGCAGGCGCCGTGAAGCTGCCTTCGAGCACCGGCTCGGCACCGGCCGCGTCGTGGGGCACCGCTCGGTTGCGCGCGCGATCCCAGACGAGCGGCTTGCCGCTGGCGGGATCGCGCAGGTAGTAGCCGTGGGCGCCGACAAGATAGGGGGAGGCCGTGCGCTCCTCAAGGAAGGCGAGGTCGAGGCCGGCGCGCGGCGCCTCGTGCAGCAGCACATGAATGACGGCGTAGAGAAATGCCGCGTCGGTCTTGGGCCGGATCGGGACCCATTCGGCGGAGCAGGCGCCGGTCACCGAGAGATGCGGCTCCACCTGCACGCGCTTCAGGCCGCGGATGCGGGCGTCGGCGTGGCGCTTGACGCCGACCACGCCGCCCGAGGCTTCGGTGTTGCTGCCCAGCGAAATGATGTAGCGGCAGGATGGTGTGTCCGGCGAGACGGTGAAGGCGCGATGCCAGAGCTCGCCGTAGAGATGCTCGGAGTGATAGCACTTGACGCCTTGGCCGCTACCGAAGCCCATGTCGACCGGGCCCCAGGCGGAGAGGAAGGCGGGAAAGGTTCCCATGTAGGATTGCGGCGTGCCGCCGCCGCCGAAGCTGGCGGCCACCTTCGGATATCCCGAGGCATCGAGCAGCCCGCTCGCGCGCACTGCCTTGAGCTTCTCGGCGATGATGTCGAGCGCCTCGTCCCACGAGATCGGCACGAAGCCCGGCTCCTCGTCGCGCCCCTTCTTGGGATTGGTGCGTTTCATCGGCGTCAGGATGCGATGCGGGTTGTAGGTCTTCTGCACCAGGCCATAGGCCTTGACGCAGACGCGGCCGGCGCCGGGATGGATGTCGGCGGCGCAGTAATTGGGCTCGACCGTCAGCGCCACGCCGTCCTCGACGCAGACGGTCAGCAAGTCGGGCCCGGCGACGCATTGGTAGCAATAGGTCGCGATGCGCTTCGCCGTGTCCGCCGCCGCCGTCATGAGATCGCGGCTCCCGCCGCTCTCGCCTTCTCCGCCTTGGCCTTGAGCCGCTCGAGCGTCTTCTGCACGTCGGTGACGAAGCGCACATGCTTGCCGCGAGCGATCTGATCGACGGCGTCGCGCGCCGTGATCTCGAAGGTGACCAGCCGGCCCTTCACCTCGGCGATCGCGGCGCGGATGTCGACCGTCATGCCGAGCAGCGTCGGCGCCAGGTGATCGAGTTCGATCCGCGCGCCGACGGAATCCTCGCCGGCGTCGAGATGCTGCAGCAACCCGTCGCGGCAGGTCTGCTCGATGTCCCGCACCAGCGCCGGGGTGGCATAGACCCGCCCCGCCTCGCCCATGAAGCCGATGGTGCGCGTCTCGTCGACGCCGACCCGCCGCTCAAATACGACCCCGGGAGCCAAGCTCGCCTTCATCCGGTCTCCCCCGCCGCGTTATTCGGTACTGAAATACCGATTTGAGGCGAAAGTCTGCGCCGCCGCGCCGGCGCTGTATTTGATCTGGATCAATCCGCCGGGTCCGAGCCGGCCGGAGCGCCGGGGACCGCCAGCTCCGGAGCGAGCCCCTTACGCCGCCCGCCAGCCCGGAGCGGGTCGTTCACCGTGGCCTCGACGACGCCGATCATGTGGAAGCTCCTTCAGCCGTTGTGTCCCTTGCCTCACCCGGGCGCCGGCGCGCCTGCGCACGCAGCTTGAAGCGCTGGATCTTGCCCGTCGCCGTCTTCGGCAGCTCCGGCACGAAATGGAACCAGCGCGGATACTTGTAGGCGGCGAGCTCGGCCTTGCAATGGCGCACGAGCTCTTGCTCGACCCCAGGCAAATCGGCATGCGGCTGCTTCAGGACGATCCAGGCCTCCGGCTTGACCAGTCCGTCGGCGTCGGCGCGGCCGACGACGGCCGCCTCGAGCACGCCGGAATGCTCGCCGAGCTTGGTCTCGATCTCGAAGGGCGAGCACCAGATGCCGCCCACCTTGAGCATGTCGTCGTTGCGGCCGCAATAGACGTAGTGGCCGCGCGGGTCCTGCAGGTAGGTGTCGCCGGTATCGAGCCAGCCGTCGACCATGGTGTGCCGGGTGCGCTCCGGATTGTTCCAGTAGCACCTCGCCGTCGAGCCGCCGCGGATGAAGAGCTGTCCGGCGTCTCCATGCCGAACCGGCGAGCCGTGCTCGTCGAGGATCTTGGCGTCATAGCCGGCCACGACCCGCCCGCTCGTGCCGGGCGCAATATCGTCGACGTGGTTCGAGATGAAGATGTGCAGCGCCTCGGTCGAGCCGATGCCGTCGAGGATCACGCGGCCGGTGAGCGCGCGCCACTTGTGGAAGATGTGCGCGGGCAGAGCCTCGCCGGCCGAGACGCAGCAGCGGATCGAGGAGAGATCGGGCCGCGCCGTCTCGAGCGCCTGGATCTGCGCGGCATAGAGCGTCGGCACGCCGAAATAGAGCGTCGGGCGGAAGCGCTCGATCATGGCGAAGGTCGATTGCGGCGTCGGTCGCTCCGGCATCAGCACGGCGGTGGCGCCGGCCCAGAGCGGAAAGCTCATGCCGTTGCCGAGCCCATAGGCGAAGAACAGCTTGGCGGCGGAGAAGCAGATGTCGTCGGCGCCGATGCCGAGCACGTCGACGCCATAGAGCTGGCTCGTCACCACCATGTCGCGATGGGCGTGGACGGCGCCTTTCGGGCGGCCGGTTGAGCCCGAGGAGTAGAGTAGAGTCGAGGTGTGGCGCGGTGGCGGTAGGGCGAACATATCTGTTTTCCGCCTCTTTCGTCTGGCGGTGCCTCACTGGTTCGACCGTGGCTCCGTCTCCACACCCCGCTCATCGAACCGGACATGCAGATCTCCCGCATCCGGCTCTCGGACAAGACCTCACGCCTTCACCCACGCCACGTCGTGCCCAAGCCGGGTCAGGCGTATGAGCCCGAAGTGCCCATAAAGGTGCGAGAGTGGATACGTCCCGCCCTTGCGTCGCCTGACCTTGTGCTTGAAGCGCAACCACCGACGCAACCGCACAGCGGTGTAGTTGTCGAGCGCCCGATACGC
>JBKQTR010000218.1:0-4138 GCA_052143095.1 Allostellaceae bacterium | reverse complement strand
GCCGCTGGCGACGACCACGGCACCGCCCGCGGGCGGAAATTCGACCTCGCTGACCCGGCACCCTTCGACGACCTCGGCGCCCTTGGCGGCGGCGTTTTGCAGCAGTATGTGATCGAAGTCCGAGCGGCGGACCTGATAGGAATAGGGCAGCGACTTGTCCCAGGCCCGGGCGAAATCGTAGGTGACCTGCTTGCCGTGATAGGGCGAGACGAACTCGACGCCGTATTTGAGCATCGCGATCCGCTCGATCTCGTCCCTGATGCCGAGCCGGTCGAACAGCGGCAGGTTGAACGGCAGCAGGGACTCGCCGATATGGAAGCGCGGATGCCGGTCTTTCTCGACCAGGACGACGCGTCTGCCGCGCTCGGCAAGCAGCGTCGCGATCGTCGAGCCGGCCGGTCCGCCGCCGATGACCAGCACGTCGCACTGCGCTACCGGCGGCGCCTCAGGCGTCTGCGGATGGTCGGGTTGGTTCGGCAAGAGCCGGGAGCGCCCTTTCTGAACTGTTGACGGACCAGTAAAAGACTACCAGTCCAGGTTGCCGATATCCAGCCGGCGGCGTAGGTATGAACCGGGAAATAAAGGATTTGCCGTCTTGCACGACCCGCAGTCGCAGCCTGACACAGAGCCGCATCCGGTGATCGCCGGATTTTACGAGCAGCGGTCTCAACGCCAGCCCTTCGTCCGCGGCCTCTTCAATGCCACCGCGGTGCATTACGATTCGATCAATCGGCTGTTTTCGCTGGGCTCGGGCGCATGGTACCGCCGCCGCTGCCTGTTGCGGGCGGGGCTCAGGCCGGGCTTGCGCGTGGTCGATGTCGCCGTCGGCACCGGGCTGCTGGCGCGGGAAGCGGTCGCCATCACCGGCAGCCGGCACAGCGTGATCGGCGTCGACGTCAGTGAGGGTATGCTCGCCATCGCGCGGGCGAAGCTCGGCATTCCGCTTATCCAAGGCGCGGCGGAGGGATTGCCGCTGGCCGAGGAGGTCGCCGATTTCGTGACGATGGGCTATGCCTTGCGCCACGTGTCCGATCTCGTGACCGCCTTCCGCGAATTCCACCGCGTGCTCCGTCGTGGCGGCAGCGTGCTGCTGTTGGAGATCGGCAAGCCGAGCAGGCCGCTGAGCCGCGCGCTGACCTCGACCTATCTCGGCCGCGTCGTGCCGTTCCTCGCCAGCTTGACCACCGGCGAGGCGCATGCCCGGACGCTGATGCGATACCATTGGGAGACGATCGAGAACTGCGTGCCGGCCGAGCGCATCCTGCAGGCGATGCGCGACAGCGGCTTCGAGGACGCCCGCTGCGAGGTCGATCTCGACCTCTTCCGCAGCTTCATCGGGCAAAAGCCGTGAGAAATCCGGGCTGGATGCGGTGTTGAGCCTGTCCGGCTCGCCCCGCAAAAAAAGCTGATGAAGGGGCCTCGTCGCAGCTCAGCCCCTTCACCCTCCGGTGCGTCGCCCTAGAAGGGCAGGATGAAATCCGCGGCGAGGGTGACCTGATGGTCGCTCGTCAGGCTGTCGAACGGCTTGGCCTGATCGGCATGGTCGTAGCGGATCTCGGGCCGGAGCTTGGCGCCCTTGAACATGTCGGGGATCCCCGGCGGCGTGATGTTGACGCCGAGCGTGATCTCCTCATAGGTCGCCTTGCCGGGACTGAACGACGTGTTGGGTAGCCCGCGGCCGGCATCCGTGAAGTCGAAATTGCCGGGGAAGGCGGCGGCGAAGAAGCCCTGGGCGTCGCGCCAGACCTCGCCGCGCGCCTGAAGCGTGAACATGTCGTTGATGGTGTAACTGGCGTATTGGGCGATGCCGTAGGCGTCGGGCTGATGGAAGTTCGTGCTGACGAGATCGTCCTTCACGTAGTTGAGCTCTGTCGTGAAGGTCAGGCTGTCGTTGAATTTCCACGTGACGACGATGTCGTTGAAATAGCGGTTCGTGCCGTTGACGTCGCTGAAGCCAGGAGCGACTTGGGCCGCGAAGAATTTGGTTGACGGATTTTCCGGCCCGATATGGGTGAGCGCCAGGATGGTCAGGTTGCCGTCGAGCAGGTTGAAGCCGAAGCCGCCGAGGCCGGCGATCGCCTCGTTGTTGTCGCCATTGCCGAACGAGGCGAGATTGCCGGTATCGACGCCGAGATAGACGTCGAGCAGCGGCGAGACATGCGTCGTCGTCAGCAGGCCGGTGTGCTTGATCGGGATGCCGAAGAAATAGATGTAGGAATGCGAGTAGAGCGGATTGCCCGAGGGGTTGATGACCTCGTAGCCGATCGGCGTCGGGTATTGGCCGAGCTTGGCGTCGACGCCGCCATCGCTCACCCAGGGCAGATGGGCGAGGAGGTCGGCCTCGACGATATCGAACTGGTAGCGGCTGTCGATCGAGCGGTCGAACTCGTTGAAGAAATGCGTGTAGCGCGCGTCGGTGCCGTACATCGGCTGGAAGGTGAAGCCGAAATCATAGCCCGTCGCCTTGGGATCGAGCGGCCGCGTCGCGATCAGCGACAGCTGGTTAAGGACGGGCAGATTCGCCCTGTCGGTATACAATTGGCCGTAATTGATGCCGTTCGACGGGCTGTCGGGATTGCCGGTGATGCCGCCCTCGGCATATCCCGACCAGGTAAAGCTGCTCCACCACGACGCCGGCTCCGCCGGGGCAGCCACAGCTGCGGGGGCTTGGTCGTCGGCGCGCGCCGGCAGGCTCGCTGCTGCGGCGGTGCCGAGAGCGAGGAGTGCCACGCGTGCAGCGCTTGTGAAGGTACGTCGGGACATTTCTCTCACCTCGTTGATTGTTGTTAGTCAACTAAATGACAAATAAATGATCAGCCTTGGAAAATGAAAAATTAATAAAAGAAATACCGCATTCCGCGGCGGAAAATGCAAGCCATATGCCAGCGCGAAAGGCGCCTTTTCGCACCATCGGCGAGAGCGGGTTGGATGGCAGATGATTAATTTTTAATCTGCCTGGACAGAGATTGATCGGGACGTGCCTCGATCATTTATTAGGCGGCGTTGAACAAAAATTGATCACTCTGTCGCGTAATCGCCATGAGGCCCGTGTTTCGGCCGTGCTGCCGGCGGCAGAGTCGTTGAATCCCCGCGCCGAACGACTTTGGCCCGGTTCTTGCCATCGCCCTTTCAGGGGGCGTGGCTGTTGTCATGCCAGTGAAGGAGAAGGGAAGGCCTCATGGGATCGCGGGACGTTATTCGGGCGCTGGCGCTGGCCGGCACCTTGGCCTCGTCGGCAGCGCTGGCGCCGGCGCAGGCTCAGGACACGATCAAGGTGGGCGTGCTGCATTCGCTGTCGGGCACGATGGCGATCAGCGAGACGACGCTCAAGGACACCGTGCTGATGATGGTGGACGACATCAACAAGCGCGGCGGCCTCTTGGGCAAGAAGGTCGAGGCGGTGGTGGTCGATCCCGCCTCCAACTGGCCGCTCTTCGCCGAGAAGGCGCGCGAGCTGCTGCAAAAGGACAAGGTGGCGGCGGTGTTCGGCTGCTGGACCTCGGTGTCACGCAAATCGGTGCTGCCGGTGTTCGAGGAGCTCAACGGCCTGCTGTTCTATCCCGTGCAGTATGAGGGCGAGGAGAGTTCGAACAACGTCTTCTACACCGGCGCCGCGCCCAATCAGCAGGCGATCCCGGCGGTCGAGTACCTCATGAGCAAGGAAGGCGGCGACGTGAAGCGCTGGGTGCTCGAGGGCACCGACTACGTCTATCCGCGCACGACCAACAAGATCCTCGAGGCCTTCCTGAAGTCCAAGGGCGTCGCCGCCGAGGACATCATGATCAACTACACGCCGTTCGGCTTCTCCGACTGGCAGACCGAGGTGGGCGCGATCAAGAAGTTCGCCTCGGCCGGCAAGAAGACTTCGGTGGTCTCGACCATCAACGGTGACGCCAACGTGCCCTTCTATAAAGAGCTCGCCAATCAGGGCATCAAGGCCTCCGACATTCCGGTGGTCGCCTTCTCGGTCGGCGAGGAGGAACTCGCCGGCATCGACACCAAGCCGCTGATCGGACATCTCGCGGCCTGGAACTACTTCGAGTCGATCGACACGCCCGCCAACAAGGAATTCATCGCCAAGTGGCAGGCGTTCACGCACAATCCGAAGCGCGTCACCAACGACCCGATGGAGGCGCAC
>JBKQTR010000217.1:0-3405 GCA_052143095.1 Allostellaceae bacterium | reverse complement strand
CGACGGCTAAGGACCATGTTCAACGACGTCTGGGCCGCGCTTGTTGATGAGCCGATGTCCCAGCTCCACGGGTGCGCAACACGGCTCTTGAAGTTGCTCGGTCCAGAATAACGCCCGGGCACATGGGCACAAGGCGTTGCCAGAGCAAAATGGCGCTTGAAAGAGACCTGGGTCAATCGGGGAGAATGACTTCGGTCGATGTGACCGACGCAGGCTGGCGAATGGCTTCTGGCTCAGCGGCGCGCGGAAATGCGTTTGCTGCAGGCATGGGTCAGGCCGCATGACAGGTCTTCCGCCGATAGTGGGCTCAAGCTGCGAGTCAGCACGTTCTAGCGCCGGGCCTCCGTGGCTCGCTTGGTCCATTGCCACAGACCGTTACTGACGTCAGCCGGGAGCCGATGTCCGAGTTGGCACGCCACAAGCACGATCTGGCCCCGATGATGGCCCTCATGGGCGACGAAATAGGCCAGCACATGCCCTACGTCAAGTGGCAGGTTGCGCCATGTATACGCCGCCGTAGGCGGAATCTGTCCGTCGCGCTCGAGCCCCAAGGCCAGCAGGCCGGCGATCCCGCGGCCGCTGCGTTTCAGGGCGCGGACCAGTTGGGAGCGGGTCACCCGGTGCCGGTCAACCGCTGGAGGCACCGCAATACCGTGCGGCTGCCCGAGAGTCTTTATCCACATGCAGCGCGCATTGTGGATATGGCCAGCGAGCATCCGAAACGTGCGCCGCGGCGAACCCGGGACAGCAGCGTCCCACAATGCGGCGGGGAGCTGCTCGACCAGGAAGGTTGTGACGCGGTCGTTCGTGGACCAAGCCTTGAGAATGCTGCCATGAACTGGCGAAGCCCCCGACTTCACGGATCCCCTCCCAATGTGCTGACGCCTAACGACCCAGCTCACCCGCCCGTGGTTGTTCAATTGTCACGGCTCCTCCTCCGTGATAGGCCGTTTCAGTCGAGCGCTCGCCAGGCCGGCGAGCCAGAAGATCGGCGGGGCTACGGACGCCTCGTACATCGCGGTTCAAAACGTAGGTGTTGATCATAGTGGTTCGAACGTCGTTGTGGCCCAGCAGCCGCTGATTCTCATTGTCGATGGCGAAGGAGTCAAGCAGTCCCTCGCGCGTCGGTCCAACACACGTCGATCAGACCGACGCGCGCAGCCAGCCGTACGAACTGACGGCAAACTACGAGTCCGAACTCCCGCCTGACACAGGTCACTGCGATTGGTCGACCACCTTCATTTGTTCTTCATTCATCCGGCCACCGTGCACTTTGATTTGAGAGAAGTCCGCTTCGATCTCACGAAGGTCCGCGGGCGTCAGCTGAATGTTCACGGCTCCCAGGTTCTCGTTGAGGTGATCCGGGTTGCGCGTGCCCGGGATCGGAACGATCCACGGCTTCTGAACCAGAAGCCATGCGAGGGCGATCTGAGCGGCCGTCGCGTTTTTCTCGTGTGCAAAACGCCTCAGGACGTCGACAGCCGGCGAGTTTGCTGCCAAGTTCTCCGGAGAGAAGCGGGGGAACCCCGATCGCATGTCCATTTTCGGGTCGAACGTCGTTCGAGCATCCATTTTCCCAGGGAGATAGCCTTGTCCAACCGGGCCCCACGGGACGAAGCCGATGCCGAGTTCCTCGCAGGTCGTGAGAACCCCGTTGTGTTCGGGGCTTCTCTCCATCAGCGAGTATTCAGTCTGAACTGCGGTCACCGGTTGAACCGCATGCGCTCGGCGGATTGTTTTGGCACTCGCCTCAGAGAGGCCGAAGTGCAGGACTTTTCCCTCTTTGATCAGGCCGTTGATCGTACCGGCGACGTCTTCGATCGGCACGCCCGGATCGACTCGGTGCTGGTAATAGAGATCGATGTGGTCGGTTCTGAGGCGCTTGAGTGAGTCCTCAACCACTTTCTTGATGTGCGCTGATTGGCTGTTAAGACTGCCGCCGGCCCCCATGTCGAAACCGAACTTGCTTGCGACGACGACCTTTTCGCGGACAGGCGCGAGCGCTTCCCCCACGAGCTCTTCATTCGTGAAGGGGCCGTACACTTCGGCCGTGTCGAAGAACGTGACGCCCTGCTCATAGGCGGTACGGATGACCCGGATGCCTTGGTCTCTGTCCGCGGCCGGTCCGTAGTTGGCGCTGATGCTCATGCACCCAAAACCGATTTCCGACACCTCGAGCGTTCCAAGTTTTCGCGTCTTCACTTTTTTCCTCCGCTATCGTGCCCTAGATCGTTTCGGTTGTTGATTTACTGAGGCTCATCCGCCGATGCCAGGCGAAGCCGCCGCCCTTCGGTGAAGGGAATGGTAAGGCGAAACCTCGATCAACCGGTAACCTGATCGTCCCGGCCTCTTGCCTAATCCTCCACGACTTGTAGAACTGCTCATGACCGCAGTCGCCGGAGGCGGGTAAACTGGCCAGAGGCTCAACCGGCAACCGGAAAAGGAAGCGTCGACGTGGCAACAAACGAGCTGGAAAAACTTGCGTCCGCCGTCGAGCGGCACACGGCCTCCGATGGCGAGCACGACACTGCGGTGCGCGCACTCTGGCTCTATCGGTACTCGGCGCCGACGGATCTCCTCGCGGTCGTTTACGAGCCGTCCCTATGCGTCGTCGCACAGGGCGCAAAGGAGGCGCTTCTCGCCGGCGAGACATACCGCTATGACCCCGCACACTCGCTCCTCGTGTCCGTCCACCTCCCCGTCTCGTCCCGGGTGGTCGAAGCATCGTCGGATCGCCCGTGCCTGATCGTTCGCGTATCGCTCGACCCGGCGGTGGTCGGTGAGATACTGGCCGAGGGCACGGCCACGCCGCCGCCGGAGCTTCCCGCGCGAGGGCTCGCTGTGTCTCAGGTCGAGTTGCCGCTGCTCGACGCCGTCAGCCGCCTCGTGACCCTCCTCGATTCGCCACAGGACATCGGGCAGCTCTCGCCGCTCGTGCTCCGCGAGATAACCTACCGCCTGCTTACCAGCCCGCAAGGGTCGCGGCTGCGCCAAATCGCCGCGCCCGGCGCTCCGGCTCAGCGGATCTCGCGCGCGATCCGGTGGCTGAAGGACCACTTCGCCGAGCCGCTCCGGATCGATGCGCTGGCGAAGCACGTGCGGATGAGCCCGTCAGCATTCCACCTTCACTTCAAGAGCGTCACGGCGCTTAGCCCGATCCAGTACCAGAAGCGGCTTCGCCTCCAGGAAGCCCGGCGTCTGATGCTAGGCGAGGGAATTGACGCGGCCGAGGCTGCGTTTCGCGTCGGGTACGAGAGCCCGTCCCAATTCAGCCGGGAGTACCGGCGGATGTTCGGTGCCCCGCCGCGCCACGACGTGACCGCGCTCAAGCTCGAAGCCCAGCCGACGAGTTAGTGGATGCGCGTCGGTCCGACAAACCTCGGTCGATCCGACCGACGCGCGCAG
>JBKQTR010000216.1:0-4706 GCA_052143095.1 Allostellaceae bacterium | reverse complement strand
CGCGGGGATCGACGCCGCGGAGCTGATCGACACCCGCCCGCTCGCCCGCGAGCTGCACCACTACATCCTGCAGCACCGCGAGCTCTATGGGCTGCCGCGCAAGTTCTACATCGCCTTCGACGGCGGCGGCCAGGTGTCGGTGCTCGAGGACACCAACGATATCGGCTTCGCCGCGGTCGCGGTCGACGAGGGCGAAGGCCTTCCCGCCGGGATCTATTTCCGCCTGCAGCTCGGCGGCATCACCGGCCATGGCGATTTCGCCCGCGATGCCGGCGTGCTGGTGAAGCCGGAGGAATGCCTGACCGTGGCGGCGGCGGTGCTGCGCGTCTTCATTGCCGAAGGCGACCGCACCAACCGCCAGCGCGCGCGGCTCAAATACGTGCTCGACCGGCTCGGCCTCGACGGCTTTCTCGCCGAGACCGAGAAGCTCCTGCCGGCGCCGCTCGCGCGATTGCCGCTCGCGTCCTGCCTGCCGCGCGCCGCGGTGCTGAAGCACGGCCATGTCGGCATCCATGCGCAGCGCCAGCCCGGCCTCTGCTACATCGGCGTGGTGCTGCCGGTGGGACGCATGAGCGCAGCGCAGATGCGCGGGCTTGCCACCTTGGCGGAGCGCCATGGCAGCGGCACGCTGCGCCTCACCGTCTGGCAGAACCTGCTCGTCTCCGACATTCCCGAGGCGTCGCTGCCCGCGGCCAAGGTGGCGCTGGAAGCGCTCGGCCTCGATTGGCGCGCCAGCAACCTCCGCGGCGCGCTGGTGGCGTGCACCGGCAATACCGGCTGCAAATTCTCCGCCACCGACACCAAGGGCCAGGCGCTGGCGCTCGCGCGCCATCTCGAGAGCCGCCTCGTGCTCGACCGGCCGGTCAACATCCACCTCACCGGCTGCCCGAATTCCTGCGCCCAGCATTATGTCGGCGATATCGGCCTGCTCGGCGCCAAGGTCGGCGAGGAGGCGGTCGAGGGCTATGCCATCTATATCGGCGGCGGTGCCGGCGCCGAGCGCGGGCTGGGGCGCGAGATCTATCCGGCGCTGCCCATGGCGGAGGTGCCGGAGCGCGTCGAGGGATTGCTGCGCCTCTACCTCGCCCGCCGCCGCGACGCGGCCGAGGGTTTTCTCGACTTCGCCCGGCGTTCGTCGCTCGACGAGTTGCGGCAGGGCGCCGCCGCGGCCTTGGCCGCGGCGAACTGACGGCCATGAGCCATATCGCCCCGCTCCTCCCCGAGACCGCGCCCTTCACCGCGCCGCAGCGCGCTTGGATCGATGGCTGGCTCGCCGCCTATCTCGGCGCCGAGGCAGTGGCCGCGCCGGAAGCGCCGGCAGAGGATTTCCCCTGGCACGATCCGACGCTGCCGCTGGAGGAGCGCCTGCTGCTCGCCCAGGGCAGAAAGCGCGAGCGCGTGCTGATGGCGGCGATGGCGCAGCTCGATTGCGGCCAATGCGGCTACCTCTGTCAGAGCTATGCCGAAGCCATCGCGAGTGGCGCCGAGACGATCCTTGCCCGCTGCGTGCCCGGCGGCAAGGAGACGGCGCGCGCGTTGAAGGAGTTGGTGGAGCAGCCCGCGACTGCTCCGGCCTTGCCCGTATCGCCGGCGCCCCCACCGCCGGCGGGACAACCTTCGACGCGCGCGCCGGTGCCGGCCCGCTTCACCGCCGCGCGGAAGCTCAACCGCGACGGCTCGGAGAAGGACACCCGGCATGTCATCTTCCGCATCGACGGCGGCGGCCTCAGCTACGAGGTCGGCGACAGCTTCGGCGTCCACGCCGCCAATTGCCCGGAGCTGGTGGCGGCGGTGATCGAGCGCCTCGGCGCGCGCGGCACCGACGAGGTCGATTGCCCCGACGGCACCAGGCGCAGCCTCGGCGAGGCGCTGAGTCTGGTCTGCGACATCGGCCGGCCATCGGATGCGGCGGTCGAGGTGTTGGCCTCGCGCGCGCCGGATTTCGGTGAATCGCAGCGGCTGCAGGCGCTCGCCGAAGGCTATCCCGGCGCCCAGCCCGCGGAAGCCGATCTCCTCGACCTGCTGCTCGCCTTTCCCTCGGCGCGCCCGCCGGTGCAGGAGCTGGTCGCCGCCCTCGACGTGCTGCAGCCGCGGCTCTACTCGATCGCGTCGTCGCCGAAGGCGGTGGGTGACGAGGTGCATCTCACCGTCGCCGCGGTGCGCTATCGCCGCCACGGCAGGCTGCGCAAGGGCATCGCCTCGATCTTCCTCACCGAGCGCGCCGCCGCCGGCGCCGAGGTGCCGGTCTTCATCCAGCCCGCCCACGGCTTCCGCCTGCCGGCGGACGATGCCGCGCCGATCATCATGATCGGCCCCGGCACCGGCGTCGCACCCTTCCGCGCCTTCCTGCAGGAACGCCGCGCCCGCGGCGCACAAGGTCGCAACTGGCTGTTCTTCGGCGACCAGCGCCGCGGCGCCGATTTCCTCTACGAGGAGGAGTTCGCAGGCCATGAGCGCGACGGGCTGCTGACGCGGCTCGACGTCGCCTTCTCGCGCGACCAGAGAGAGCGCATCTATGTCCAGCATCGCATGCGCGAGCGCTCGGCCGAGCTCTGGTCCTGGCTCGAAGAGGGAGCTTCCCTCTACGTCTGCGGCGCGGCATCCATGGCGCGCGACGTCGATGCCGCGCTCGCCGCCATCATCGCCCGCCAGGGCCACCGGAGCACCGGCGAGGCCAAGGCCTATCTCGCCGGCCTCGCCCGCAACCAGCGCTATCTGCGCGACGTCTACTGAGCGCCGCGGCGCCGGCGCCGGATCAGCGTGCCGGCGCCCTCGGCGAAGAGCTCCAGCAGCAGGGCGTGCGGCACGCGGCCGTCGATGATGACCGCGGCCTCGACGCCGCCCGCCACCGCCTCGATGCAGGTCTCGACCTTGGGGATCATGCCGCCCTGGATGGTGCCGTCGGCGATGAGCGCCTGCGCCTCGGCCAGCGTCAGCTCGTGCAGCAGCTTCTTCTGCTTGTCGAGCACGCCGGTGACGTCGGTGAGCAGCAGCAGCCGCGTCGCCTTGACCGCGGCTGCGACCGCACCCGCCACCGTGTCGGCGTTGATGTTGAAGGTCTCGCCGGGACCGCCGACGCCGATCGGCGCGATCACCGGGATGATCGCCGAGCGCTCGAACAGCGCCAGCACATCGGCATTGACCGCCCGCGGCTCGCCGACGAAGCCGAGATCGAGCACCTTCTCGATATGGCTGTCGCTCTCCTGCCGCACCCGCTCGAGCTTGCGCGCCTGGATCAGGTTGGCGTCCTTGCCGGAAAGCCCGATGGCGAGCCCGCCGGCGCCGTTGATCGCCTGGACGAGCTGCTTGTTGATCGAGCCCGACAGCACCATCTCGACGATTTCCACCGTCGCGCGGTCGGTGACGCGCAGCCCGTCGATGAACGAGCTCTTGATCTTGAGCCGCTCCAGCATCTGGCCGATCTGCGGCCCGCCGCCATGGACGACGATGGGGTTCATGCCGATCTGCTTCAGCAGCACCACGTCCTGGGCGAAGAGATCGGCGAGATGCTCGTCGCCCATGGCATGGCCGCCGTATTTGACGACAATGGTCTTGCCGGCATAGCGGCGCATGTAGGGGAGCGCGGCGGCCAGGGTGGCGGCCTTGGTGGCGGGATCGATGCCCGCAATCGACTTCTCGGTCATGGCGGCGGCAATCTACCGCGGTTGCGCCGGCGCCGCCAGCGCGCCCAGCGCGCCGCGCAGCGCGGCGATGCCGCTGCCGTCGCGGGCGCTGGTCAGGTGAAGGGTCGGATGCGCCGCGCCGTGGCGCCTGGCATCCTGCGCCACCGCCTCGACGCGGCGGGCGAGCTCGGCCGGCGGCACCTCGTCGATCTTGGTCAGCACGATCTGGTAGGAGACGGCGGTCTCGTCGAGCATGTCCAGGATCGGCCGGTCCGCCTCCTTGAAGCCGTGGCGCGCATCGACCAGCAGCAGCACCCGGCGCAAGCTGGCGCGGCCGCGCAGATAGCGCCGGGTAAGCCCGGTCCAGGCGGCGACGTCCTTCTTGGCGGCCTGGGCGAAGCCATAGCCTGGCAGGTCGACCAGCATCAGCCGGTGGCCGAGATCGAAGAAATTGAGTTGCTGCGTGCGCCCGGGGGTGCGCGAGACGCGCGCCAGCGTGGTGCGACCGGTGAGCGCGTTGACGAGGCTCGATTTGCCGACATTGGAGCGGCCGGCAAAGGCGATCTCCGGCAGGCCGTCGGCGGGCAGCGCGTCGTCGCTGGTGGCGCCGGCGAGGAAGCTGCAGGCCTGCGCGAAGAGGCGGCGGCCGGCTTCCTCGGCCTGGGCATCGGGTGCCTCCGCCGGCGGATGGACGACGGCAGACGCCATCATGCTAGGAGCCTGTCTGGGCGGCGGCCGGCGCCGCGGTCGCCCGGCGCATGATCATCCATTGCTGGGCGATCGACAGCAGGTTGTTCCAGGTCCAGTAGATGACGAGGCCGGCGGCGAATTGCGACAGCATGTAGGTGAAGACGATGGGCAGCAGCATGAACATCTTCTGCTGCACCGGATCGATCGCCGCCTGCGGGTTGAGCTTCTGCTGCAGGAACTGAGTGAAGCCCATCATGATCGGCCAGGCGCCGACCATCAGCAAAGAGACAGGCAGGAAAGGGATGTGCGACGGGGTGAACGGCAACAGGCCGAAGAGGTTGACGAAGGTGGTGGGGTCGGGCGCCGAGAGATCGTGGATCCAGCCGTAGAACG
>JBKQTR010000215.1:0-13754 GCA_052143095.1 Allostellaceae bacterium | reverse complement strand
CCTGTCTTGGGAGAGGTTGCAAGCCTCTCAATCTCAAGACAGGACGCTCCCCTCTGGCTACAGCACCCTCCGCGACCCTTCAGCGCCCTACCGCGCGAGCGGTTTAGTCCGTTGGCACGAAGCTGCGGTGCCAAGTGCCGGCACGTCCTTCCGGAGTTGGGGGTGAAGCTGGCCCGCCATGCCGCACCTCGCTCGGGTGCTCATGACCCAAAGCCGTCGTTCCGCAAAGGCACACGAATAATGCAGCGCTGTTGGCCATGCTTCCCTCACGGCTTTGCGCGTCGCCGGATTGGGCGCTAAGATTAGTAATTATTGGCGTCGTCGGCACCCTGTAACGAACAGGAATGCAACACGCCGCAAGGAGACATCACGCAGCAACAGGGGAGACCCGACATGGCGTATCACCTAGAAGGACGTCTGCTTGAGGTCTGCGACTGCCGTGTCCTGTGCCCATGCTGGATCGGCGAGGACCCCGATAACGGCACCTGCGACTCAGTACTCGCCTACCACTTCGACGCAGGTACGATCGACGGCGTTGATGTGGCGGGGCGGACGCTTGCCCTGGTATCGCACATTCCGGGCAATGTTCTCGCGGGCAATTTCCGCGTTGCCATCTACCTTGACGAGCGCGCCTCCGATACACAGGAAAAAGCGCTTCTGGACGTGTACACCGGCAAGCTCGGTGGACCGGTTGCGGACTTCGCCAAGCTGGTCGGCGAGGTCGTATCGGTCGAGCGCGCGCCGATCACGTTCGACGTGAATGAAGGCAGGGGAACGCTCAAGATCGGCGAGGTCAGCTACGCCGAGCTGGAACCCTACAAGGGTCCGGACGGCTCGACCACTGTGCTGAGCAACACGATCTTTTCTACCGTGCCCGGCGCACCGGTGTTCGTGGGCAAGGCGGCGCGCTATCGGTCGAAACACGCGGCACTCGGCCACGACCTCGACATCACCGGGCACAACGCCTTGCAGAGCACGTTCGTCTTCCACGCTTAACGTCGCGGAACCGGCCGACGGACATGCGGGCCACGCGCACACGGAACTGGCTCGTGCCGATCATGGGTAGCCTGATCGGCACGGCTTGGATCGCGCTGTTTCTGTGGGAGCAGAGCCCGTACGGCCGCTACCTCGACCACGGACGCTGGACCGATCTCGGCTTCGCTGCCGCCATCTGCCGTGCGCTGCCGGGCGGCGACGTGCTGCTGCCAGGACTGCTCTACGCCGGAGGCTGGCTCCTGATGTCGGCGGCGATGATGCTGCCGACTGCCCTGCCACTGCTGCAACGGTTCGATCGTCTCACCGCCGCACGAGGTGATCGGATAGGTCTGATCGCGCTTCTGGTCATCGGCTATTTGCTTGTGTGGCTGGGCTTCGGAGTGGCAGCACATCTGCTGGATGCGGCAGTGCATGCGCTCGCGCCGCGATCGGGTTGGCTGACACTCAACGCCTGGGTGCTGGGGGCGGGGGTGTTGGCAGTTGCCGGGCTCTTTCAGTTTAGCCGGTTAAAGTACCATTGTTTGGACAAATGCCGCACGCCAGTCAGCTTTATCATCCAGCACTGGCACGGAACCACGCCGCAGCGCGATGCCTTCCTGCTCGGCATGCATCATGGCGTGTTCTGTGTCGGTTGCTGCTGGGCGATCATGTTGCTGATGTTTGTCGTCGGCACTGGCAATGTCGGCTGGATGCTCGCGCTTGGGGCATTGATGGCGATCGAGAAGAATGCAAAGTGGGGTCGACGACTGAGCCAGCCACTGGGCGTTGCTCTCCTTGGCGGGGCGGCGATAGTCATGGTCGCCAACATCGGGACCTGACCACTACTCCCTGATTCTCTCGACTTCGTCGAGGCTCAGTTCATTGCGCTGACGGTCGGCAAAATTGCTTCGGGCGCTTGCGGCGGCGGCGCCAACTCAGCGTGCCGCATTCTTGCGATTTGCCGCAATACCGCCTGACAGAAGCCGCGTCTGCGGCAACATGATGAAGCCCGTCTGGATGTCGGTGACACCAAGAGTGGCGTTTCGGATCGAGTCCGCTCTTGACCCAGACGGGTCATTCGAAAGGCGGTACCCTAGACAGGCTGTCCCGCCTGGGTGATCATGCAGGGCGAGGCTGAACTGGGACGTCGCCATGGACGTCGGAGGTTGGCTGCGGAGGCTTGGCCTCGAACAATATGAGGGAGCCTTCCGCGAGAATAAGATCGACGGCACGGTCCTGCCGAGTTTGACGGCTGGGGACTTGAAGGATCTTGGTGTCGGATTTGTCGGGGATCGCCGTAAGCTGCTCGACGCCATCGCTACCTTGCGCGCTGAAGCGAGCGCACCAGCGCCGCTATCCGACGCTCCCACGGTAACCGACGAATCCGCCAAGGACATCGCCGAGCGCCGCCAGGTTACCGTGATGTTCTCGGACCTCGTCGGTTCGACGGCGCTCTCCGCCCGTATGGACCTGGAGGACCTGCGCGAGGTCATTTCGTCCTATCAGAGGTGCGTCGCCGATACGGTGCGCCGCTTCGGAGGCTTTGTCGCCAAATACATGGGCGACGGCGTGCTCGTTTATTTCGGCTATCCGGCGGCGCATGAGGATGACGCCGAGCGTGCAGTTCGGGCCGGCCTCGCGCTGATCGATGCGGTTGCTGCGCTCCCAGCTCCTGAGCCTCTACACGTGCGGATCGGGGCTGCCACCGGGATGGTGGTGATCGGGGATCTTGTCGGGTCCGGCGAAGCGCAGGAGCGCGGCATTGTCGGCGAGACGCCGAACCTCGCGGCGCGCCTTCAAGGCATTGCCGAGCCGAACACGGTCGTCCTTGCTGAGACAACGCGCCGGCTCCTCGGCAATCTCTTCGAGCTACGCGACCTCGGGCCAAAGGAGCTCAAGGGGATCGCCGGGCCGGTGAGAGCTTTCGCGGCGCTGCGGGCAAGTTCTGTCGAAAGCCGCTTCGAGGCAATGCACGCCGGCGGCCTGACTGCACTCGTCGGACGAGAAGAGGAGCTTGAACTGCTCTTGCGGCGCTGGGCGAGAGCCAAGACCGGCGAAGGCCAGGTGGTGCTGCTGTCCGGTGAGGCCGGGATCGGCAAATCCAGGCTCTCCGCCGCGCTCATGGAGGCCATAGCGGCTGAATCACACACACGGTTGCGTTATTTCTGCTCGCCCCAGCACACCGATAGCGCCTATTATCCGCTGATCGGACAGTTCGAACGCGCCGCCGGATTTGCGCACGGCGACGCCCCGCAAACAAAGCTCGACAAGCTCGATGCGCTATTGGCGCAGACCTCGACGTCCAGGCAAGACGCGGCGCTCCTGGCCGAGATGTTGTTGCTTCCCAACGACGGACGCTACCCCGCTCTGGAAGCTATTCCCGAACAGCGCCGGCAGAAGACGCTTGCGGCCCTCAGCGTGCAATTGGAAACCTTGGCGCGCTCCAGCCCCGTGCTGATGATCTTGGAGGATGCGCACTGGACCGACCCCACGAGCCTGGAAGCGTTCGGTCGCACGGTGGACCAGGTTCGGACCCTTCGGGTGCTGTTGATCGTGACGTTTCGGCCGGAGTTCGAGGCGCCCTGGGTCGGACAACCGCATGTGACCGCGCTAACGATCAACCGTCTGGCAGAGCGCGACATCGGCGCCATGATCGACGGCGTCGTCGGCAACAAGCTGCTGCCGGCGAACATCAGAAAGGACATTGCTGAGCGTACCGACGGCATCCCATTGTTCGTAGAGGAGATGACAAAGGCGGTGCTGGAGGCCGGGGGCGAACTGGCCGCTATGCAGACGGCGGCCGCGGTTCCCTCACCGGCGCTGGCGGTCCCCGCGAGCTTGCATGCTTCTCTGATGGCGCGGCTCGACCGGCTCGGCGCTCCGGCCAAGGAGGTGGCACAGATCGGGGCGGCGATAGGTCGTGAGTTTTCTCATGCGCTGTTGGCCGCGGTGGTGCGCAAGCCAGAGGGGGAACTGGGCGCGTCACTCGACCGCCTGATCCGGGCCGGCTTGCTTTTCCGCAAGGGCGTGCCGCCACACGCGACCTATTTGTTCAAGCATGCGCTTGTGCAAGATGCGGCCTATGGCACCTTGCTGCGCCAGCCGAGGCGCGCGCTCCACGCTCGTATCGCAGACACCCTCGAAAGGCATTTTGCGGAGATCGCCGAGGGCCAGCCGGATCTGCTGGCGCGGCATTGCACTGAGGCCGGGCTGATCGACAAGGCCGCGGGTCTGTGGAGCAAGGCAGGATTGCGGTCAAAGGAACGCTCGGCCTTGGTTGAGGCCCTCGAGCAGCTTACCCGCGCGCTTGGACAGATCGCGACTTTACCCAGCACGCCGGCGCTTCGTCGTGAAGAGATCAAGCTTCAGGTCTCACTGATGCACCCGCTGGCGCATGTCAAAGGGCTTGCCGCACCGGAAACCAAGGCGGCTGCGGAGCGGGCTCGTCTACTGATCGAACAGGCTGAAGCACTCGGGGAGCCCCCCGAGGATCCGCTGCTGCTGTCTTCGGCTCTCCAGGCTTTGTATTCAACGTACATTACCGCGTTTGACGGCGACCTAGCGCGCGAGGGCGGCGCGCACCTTCTGGCGCTTGGCGAGAAACAGCGAGGTAAGGTCCCGCTCATGGTCGGGCATCGCTACATGGGCGTGTGCTTGGTGCTCACGGGAAACTTCGCGGAAGCCCGAGAACACCAGGATCAGGTGATTGCGCTTTACGATCCTGTCGAACATCGGCCGCTGGCGACGCGGTTTCTCCAGGATCCCCGGGTGTTGGTATTGGTCTATCGGTCGCTTGCGCTGTGGGCGCTGGGCTATCCCGAGGCTGCGGTCGCAGGCGCAGAGCAAGCGCTCAGCGAGGCGCGTGACATCGCTCACCCCGCCTCATTGATGCATGCGATGGCCATTACATGCCTTACCCAACTCATCAGCGGCAACTACGCAACAGCGAAGGCGATATCTGATGAGATGATCGTACTGGCCGAAGAGAAAGGCTCTGTTTTCTGGAAGACCGGCGGAATGCTGAGGCGAGCCGGTCTTTTAGCCTTAACCGGCAAAACCTCGGACGCAGTCGGCATCTTCACGTCAGCGATCCCCGTATGGCGCTCAACGGGAGCAACAATTTATTTGCCGCTATGGCTATCCCATTTGGCAAGGGCCTGTGGGAAGATCGGCCAGTTCGATGAGGCTCGGAGCTACATTAACAAAGCAATCACGACTGTCGAAACAACAAAGGAAAAATGGTACGAGGCCGACGTTCATCGCATCGCCGGCGAAATCGCCCTGATGTCGCCAGAGCGGGATGCAGCAAAAGCCGAAGCCTGTTTTGAACGGGCTCTTGCGGTCGCACGTGCCCAGCAGGCGAAATCCTTTGAGCTACGCGCGGCCATGAGCATGGCGCGGCTCTGGCGCGATCGAGGGAAGCGGGATGAGGCCCGAGACCTTCTCGCACCTCTCTACAGTTGGTTCACCGAGGGCTTTGACACGTTGGACTTGAAGCAGGCCAAGGCCCTGCTCGACGAGCTGGCGTAATGAGGATGCTTGTGGTCGCGAGGACCAGCTGGAAGGTCAGGTTATGGCACATAGCGGCCTGATGTCCCAGTTCGGACCGACGAGTTTAAGTACACATCCTAGCTCGGATTTCCCAGCCTAGCGCCAAAGATCGCCGTCGCAGCAGGTGCCTGGGGCGAAATCGAGGCTCAGCTACCACGCGCTGAGCCCGCCATCGACGGCGATGTTCTGGCCGGTGACGTAGCGCGAGGCGTCGGAGGCGAGAAACACCGCGGCGCCGACCATGTCGTCGGCCTCGGCCATGCGGCCGAGCGGGATGCGGGCGGCATAGCGGCGGCTGAACTCGCCGTTCTGGCCGCTGGCGACGCCGCCCGGCGTCAGCGTGTTGACGCGCACGCCGCGCGGCGCCCAATAGGTCGCGAGATGACGGGTGAGGCCGATGACCCCCGCCTTGGAGGCGGTGTAGACCGCCGGCGTGTTGATGGCGCGGCCGTTATACTCCGAGCCCTCGTAGATGCGCGGGTCGGGGGCGAGCAGGCCGTAGATCGACGCGGTCTGGATGATGCTGCCGCCGCCGCGCTCGGCCATGCGGCCGCCGATCGCCTGCGCCACCAGGAACATGCCGTCGAGATTGACCGCCATGATCTCGCGCCAGGTCCTGAGGTCGAAACTCTCCACCGGCGCGAAGAAGGCGTCCATGTCGCCGCCCTTGGTGGCGGCGTTGTTCATCAGGATCTCGGCGCCGCCGAGCGCATGCTCGACGCGCTCGGCAAGGCGCTTCACCGCTTCCGGGTCGGCGACGTCGCAGGCGATGGCGACGGCTTTCACCTGGTGACGCCGGGCGAGCTCGGCGGCGAGCCCGGCGGTCGCGGCCTCGTCGAGATCGACGAGCGCGAGATCGGCGCCGAACTCGGCGAGCCCCGCGGCGAAGCGTCGGCCCAAGATGCCGCAGGCGCCGGTGATCACCGCCGTCTTGCCGGCGAGATCGAAGAGGGCGCGGTAGGAGGTCTCTGCCATCGCGCTCACTCGGCCGCCGCGGCGCTCGCCGCGCGGCTCTCCAGCAGGAACTCGACGAGGCGGAAATCGAGCTCGGAATCGATGTCGAGCGAGCGCTCCTCCGGCATCACATAGAGCCGTGTGCGAGCAGCGAAGACCGCCGGCGCGGCGCGGAAGTCATCGGCCCACCAGGCATAGATCGAGGCGTTCATGTCGAAGCACTCCGGCGCGTCCTGGCGGCGCGTCACGGCGGCTTCGGGCGGCTTGCTCAGCGCCACCGTGCCGTCGGCGCGGCGCTCGATCAGGTTGAAATAAGGCGAGCGACGCGCCGGCGCGCCGGTGATGACATTGGCGCCGGGCTCGTGCTCCAGCAGTTCGACCACCGCGGCGATGTCTTCGGGCAGGCGCAGCGGCGACGTGGCGTCGAGATCGACCAGCACGTCGAAATGCGCGCCGAGCTGGCGCTCCGCCGCCTCGAGGCAATGGCGGATGGCCGGCAGTTTCGGCGCGGCATCGCCGGCCAGCTCGTCCGGCCGCTTGACCAGACAGCCGGCGCCGTAGCTGCGCGCGATCGACAGGATGTGGTCGCTGTCGCTGCTGACGGCGATGGCGTCGAAGAGACCGCTGGCGCGCGCCTGATAGAGCGAGTGGGCGATGAGCGGCTTGCCGGCGATCAGCCGCGTGTTCTTGGAGCGCACCCCCTTGGAGCCCGCCCGCGCGCAGATGGTGCAGAGCCGGCTCACGGCGCGACCCAGCTGCGGCTCGCCGCCGCCTGTTCGGCCGCGGCGATGAGCGCGAGGATCGCGGCGCCCTCGTCGGCGGTGCAGAGCGTGTCGCGGCGGTTGCCGAGCACCGAGCGGTGCTGCGCCAGATAGGTGTCGTCGCGTGCCGCCGGGAAGTGCCGCTCCTTGCCGTCGACGCTGAGGCTGCCGCGGACGAGATCGGCGCGCAGCGTGCGGTGCCGGGTGTTGATGACGATCTCGCGCGCCCCCGGCCGGTCGAGATAATTGAGCTGTGCCGTCGCCGCCGGGCAGCGCTCGAAGGCGAGCAGCAGCGCCGCGATGTCGTCGCTGTCGATGTCGAGGGCGCCGGAGCATCCGCCGAGCGCCGCGACCTGCCGGCACGGGCCGAACAGCCAGCTCATATAGTCGAGCTCGTGGCTGAGATCGCGCAGCGCGCCGCCGCCCGCCGCCCACGAGGCCGAGGCGGTGCCGCGATAGTCGCGGCCGGGCCGCCAGTCCGGCAGATACTGGCCGACATAGACCTGCGCCGAGAGCGCGGGATCGTCGGCGAGCAGCCGCTTGAGCTCGGCCAGCACAGGATGGTAGCGGAGGTTGTAGCCGACATAGAGCCCGGCGAAGCGATGTTCCGGCAGCGGCTCCGGCCGCGCGAAAAGCGGCTTCTCCACCAGCACGGCGCCGGCGAAGCCGGCTTGCGCCAATGCCGTCAGCGTCGCGTGGTGCGCCGCCGTCTCGTTGGCGATGACGACATAGCCCGGCGCCTCGCGCGCCAGCGCCTGCGCGAGCGAGGCGTAGCAGCGCGGCGCCGCGTCGCTGCGCCGGCTCACCGCCGCGACCTCGAGGCCGAGCTCGCCGAGGAGGCGCGCGTGACGCTGGCCGATCGAGCCCAGCCCGACGACGAGGGCGCCGCCGTTCATGGATCGAACGCCGCCGGGTAGTCGACGCTCGCGCTCTCGAGATCCTCGAGCCGGCCGATGTCGCGCCAATATTCGCGGATGGGAAAGGCGGCAATCTTGTCGTTGCGCTTCAGCACGCGCTCGAACAGCACGGGCATGTCGAGCGTCAGGCCGGGCTCGATGAGATCGAGCACGCTGGGCTCGACGACATAGACGCCGGCATTGATGAACCAGGAATAGCGCGGCTTCTCCGTGAGGCCCGCGAGGTAGTCATCGGCGAGGTCGATGACGCCGAACGGCACTTCGACCGTGTGCTCGCGCACCGCCATGGTCGCCGTCGCCTGGTGCTCGACGTGAAACTCCAGCATGCTGCCGAAATTGACCGCGGTGAGGAGATCGCCGTTCATGACGATGAGCGGCTCGTGCGGCCGCTCGGGCAGCAGGCCCAGCGCGCCGGCGGTGCCGAGCTTGTCGCGCTCCTCGAGATAGTCGATGGCGATGCCCCAGCGCGTGCCGTCGCCGAAATGATCGCGCACCATCTCGGCCTTGTAGTTGACCGAGAGGAAGAAGCGCCCGAAGCCCTGGCGGACGAAGTTCCTGAGGATGATCTCGAGGATCGGCGTGCCGCCCACCGGCAGCATCGGCTTGGGACAATCCTCGGTCAGCGGCCGCAAGCGCTGGCCGAGCCCGCCGGCCATCAGCACCACCCAATTGCCGCGCTCGGTGCGCTTGATGACGTCGCCCATCAACTCGAGCCCGACGACCCGGCCGCTGTCGTCGACCAACGGCACCTGCTTCACGTCGCTGCCGCGCATCACCGTCAGCGTCGCCTCGCGGCCGAGCGTGACCGGGCAGGAGATGGGATCGCGGTTCATGATGTCGGCGACGCGCGCGTCGAGCGCGGTGCCGCGCAGCAAGCCGCGCCGCACGTCGCCGTCGGTGACGGTGCCGACCAGGCGCTGCTCGGCGTCGACGATGAGTGCGATCTGGAGCGCGCTGTCGTCGATGGCGCGGATCGCATCGCGGATGGTGGCATCGTCGCGCACCAGCGTCGCCCGCCACTCCTTGGCGGTGCGGCCGGCGCGGCCGCGAAGACGGTCGATGGCGATGAGCGTCATGAGGCGATAGTGCTCCAGCGGGGTTAAGAACCGGTTGCCCGGCGCGCGGCGGTCGGCCGGCGCTAGCTCATGTAGTTAACCAGGCTCAGCTTCTGGATCTGGCTGGTGGCGCTATAAGAGGCCTCGATCTGCGTCTCGAGGTTCTGCAGCTGCGTGATCGCGGTCGCCTGGTTCACCGAGACGATGTTGCTGATGCCGTTCTGCGCGATGTTGAGCGTGCTCTGATGCACCGTCTGCGCGGTGTTGAGCTGAGCCTGCTGCAGTGCGAGGTTGCCGCTCATGCCGGTGAGCGACTGGGTCGCGTTGCCGAGCATCTGCCCGGCCAAGGTGACGTTGGCCTGGTCGGTGGGGCTGGTCGGGCTGAACGCCCCGCTCTGCGCGACGAAGTTCAGCACGCGGATGATCTGCTCGAAGGCGGGGTTGTTGGCGGTGATGCCGTAGTTGACGCTGACCTGGGTGTCGATCTGCACCGGCGGGATGTTGGCGCCGCCGGCGTAGTAGCCGTTGCTCGACGGCGGGCCGCCGACGGAGGTCGTCAGCGTCGCGCTGGCGCCCTGCGGCAGGTTGGAGAGATCGACGGGCGGCGTCGCGGTATCGGTGCCGCCGAAAAGATAACCGGTGCCGCTCTGCGTGTTGAGGTAGCCCGCCACCTGCACCAGCAGGCCCGCGGCCTGCGTCTGGATGGTCGGCTGCGCCGTGCTGTAGGCGCTGTTGGCCAGCGTCGACTCGAAATTCTGTGCCTGGGTCAGGATCTGCTGCAGCGACAACGCCATGGTCTGCATGCCCGTCGACACGGTGTTGATCGTGTTGATGAAGCCTTGCTGCTGCGACGCCTCGGTGCGGAAGTTCTCGAGCTGGGCCGACTGCGGCGCGATCTGGGAGTAGGTCTGGGCGGTCGAGCCGGTGGAGATCTCGGCATTGAGATTGCTGACCGCGCTCTGATTGAGCTGCATGTAGTAGAGGGTCAGGTTGTTCTCGGCGGCAGTGGCGACACGGGTCATGGCGAAGGCCTCGCGGTTATGGCTGGATCTGCATCAGCGTGTCGAACATCGCGTTGACCGTCTGGATCACGCGGGCAGAGGCCGAATAGGCGGTCTGGTAGATCGTCAGGTTGGACAGTTCCTCGTCCATGTTGACGCCGCTGATCGACTGCGCCTGGGTGCTGACCGATTGCTGCACCGAGGTCTGGAAGGTCAGATTGTCCTGCGCGTTGGCGGCGGCGGTGGAAGTCTGGCCGAGGATCTGCGCCGCGTATTGATTGAGCGTCAGCGTCAGCGGCGCGGAGAAATTGCCGGCCGCGGCGAAGGTCGGAGCCGATTGGGCGAAGCTGTTGGCGAGCGCCAGCGCGATCGACGGGCTCGGCACGCTGGCGGTGCCGTCGAGCAGGCCGGGATTGTCGACCAGGCTGGGATCGACCTCGATGGTCGCGGCATTGTCGACGCCGCTGGCCACGTTGACGCCGGCAAAGAAGCGGTTGCTGGTGTTCGGCAGCGGGTTGGACGGCGAGCTGGCGCCGAAGGTCTCGGTTCCCGTGCCGCCGGCAACCATGGCGATGCTGGACGAGAGCGGATTGCCCTGGGTATCGGTGATCTGGATGAGATTGGGGGTAGGGGTGCTGCCGACCACCGGGGCGGTCACCTGGATGCTCGAGAGCGATGCCGGCAGCGCCGCCTGGATCGCGGCGGCGATCTGTGCCGTGGTGGCGTTGGCGGGGAGCGCCGCCGTGGTGACGTTGATGCCGTCGATGACCGCGGTGACCTGGTCGCCCGCGGCGGTCGCGCCGCTCATGGTCTGCAGCTGCGTCGACATGATCTGGATGGCGCTTGACGGATTGGCCGCGGCGCTCGCCGTGAAGCTCTCGCTGCCGGTGCCGCCGCTGGCCAGCGCGATACTGGAGGTTATGGGATTGCCGGCGGCGTCGATGACCTGGATGGTGTTGGTGCCGGTCGAGATCACGCTGATGTTGGGCAGCGGCCCGTTGGGCGGGGTGATCGCCGTCTGGACGGCGGCGGCGATCTGTGCCGAGGTGGCGTTGGCGGGGAGCGCCGCCGTGGTGAAGCTGACGCCGTCGATGGTCCCGGTGAGCTGGTCGCCCGCGGCCGTCGCGCCGGCGATGGTCTGGGTCTGCGACGTCGCGACCTGGCCGGCATTGTAGAGCTGATTGGTGAACTGGTTGAGCTCGGCGGTGAGCGCCGGCAGCTGCGTGTCGCGCATCTGCAGCAGCGCGCCGATATTGCCGCCGGTGATGTCGCTGGTGATGTCGAGGCCGTTGATGCTGATGCCGGAGCCCGCGATCCCCGCGGTCAACGTGCCCGAGGGAGTGAAGTTCAGCTGCTCGGCGATGCCGTCGACCAGCGTCTGGCCGCTCGGCGTCGTCACCACCATGCTGTCATCGGCATTGGTGTAGGTCTGGACGTTCATTTGCTGCGACAATTGCTGGACCGCCTGGTCGCGCTGGTCCTCGAACGTCGCCGTCGACTGGTTCATCGCGCGGGCGCGGGCGATGTCGGCGTTGTAGCTGGCGATGTTGTCGAGCAGCGTGTTGACCTGCGTCACGGCGGCGCCGATCGCGGTATCGGCGTTGCTGCGCAGCGACTGGACGCCCGACGACATGCTGTTGAGCTGCGAGGCCAGCGTCTGGCCGGCGCTGACCGCGTTCTCCTGCGCCACCGTGTCCTGGGGCGAGCTGGAAAGCGTCTGCATCGCGCTGGTGAAGGTGCTGAGCGTGTCGTTCAGCGAGTTGGCGTCGGTGACGCTGCCGAACAGGTTCTGGATGTCCTGGTAGTAGCTGTTGAGCGTGGTCGCCGACGAGGTGACGCTGTTCTGGCTGTTCAGGTTGGCGACGAGGATCGGATTGGAGATGCGCTGCGCCACGCTGGTGGCGACGCCCTGGCCGCCCTGGCCGTCGTCGATCTGCGTCTGCGTCAGGGTCTCGCGCGAATAGCCGGCCGTATTCGCGTTGGCGATATTGCCGGCGATGACCGCCAGGTTGTTCTGGGCGGCTTGCAGCCCGGTGAGGGCGTTGACCAGGGATAGGGTGAGGCTCATGCGCGCTCTCGGGGCCTAGAGCCGCCGGTCGACGGCGACGGCGAGCGCCGGTGCATGCCGCGTCGGCGCCATCCGGCGCGCGGTGTAACGGGTGGTCGACTTCAGCTGCGATTTCACGGATGCGACGACCATGTCGAGCAGCTTGCGCGTCGCCGCCCGGCCGATGCGCAGCGCGCGCTCGTTGTGAGCGACGACGTCGGCGAGGCGGCTGCTGGCGGCGACGATCTGCGCGCGCAGCGGCGCCGGCAGCGCGATGATCCGCACGCCGCTGGCGTTGAGCTGCTTGATCGCTGTCTGATAGAGCAGCAACAGGCGCAGCTTCTCGCGCTGCAAGGTGCCGATGTCGGGCACATGCCCGGCGCGGACCAGCTCGGTCTCATGCGCGAGCAGGTCGGCGAGCCGCATCATCAGGTCGAGCATTCCGGTCGCTTGCGTGGTGATCTGCGGCGATGCGGCGGGATCTTGCCTCGTCTGCGTCATCTCTTCTCCTGTGCGCGCAGGATCTCGCGCTGCACCGCGTTGGCGATACCGATGCCGCCGCGCCGCGCCGCGACCTTGCTGTATTCCTGCAGCAGCAGCGACCGGTACACCGTCTCGCTGCTGCCGCCGCCGAACATGGCGTCGGCGTCGACGCCGGAAAACATGCTCTCGAAGGACTGCGAGAGGAAGAAGCTCTCGAAATCCTCCGCCGTCTTGCGCGCCGCCGCCGGGTCGGCCGTCGCCGGCATGGACGGCGGCACGGCGCTGTCGATGCTCGACGCCGCGACCGACAGCGGGAGGGCGCTATCCGTATCCATCACATCAGCTCGATCTCGGCCTGCAGCGCGCCGGCGGTCTTGATCGCCTGCAGGATGCTGATCATGTCGCGCGGGCCGACGCCCAGCGCGTTCAGGCTGGCGACCAGCTCCTGCAGGCTCACGCCCGCGGGCAACACCGCCATGCGCCGGTCGGATTGCTCGTCGACATCGATCTTGGTGCGCGGCACGACCAAGGTCGCGCCGCCGCCGCCCGGCGCGAACTGGACCCCGCCCTCGCCGGGCGCGCCCGGCAGCCCCGGCGTTGAGCCGGCGGCGGCGGGCGCCGGCGCGAAGGGATTGGGCTGCGAGACCTGCGGCGTCTCGGTGACGCGAACGGTGAGGTTGCCCTGCGCCACGGCGACGGTGCTGATGCGCACGCTTTCGCCCATGACGATGATGCCGTTGGCCTCGTCGATGACGACGCGCGCGACCTCGTCGGGCTCGACATCGAGCTGCTCGATGCCGGTCAGAAGATCGATCACATTGTCCTTGGACTTGCCGTCGAAATTGAGCGCGACGGTCGAGGGATCGATCGCCTCCGCCGCGTGGCGCCCGAGATGCGCGTTAATGACGTCGGCGACGCGCGTCGCGGTGGTGAGGTCGGGATTGCGCAGCATGAGGTTCATGCTGTGGAGCTTCGCCAGCTCGAAGCCGATCTCGCGCTCGACGATGGCG
>JBKQTR010000214.1:0-2736 GCA_052143095.1 Allostellaceae bacterium | reverse complement strand
GGCGGGTAGCCTCCACACCCAATGCGATCGCCAGCATGGTCTTTCCGGTGCCGATCGGACCGGCGATGATTGTGCTCTCCGCCGCGGTGATGAATTGGCAGCTCGCCAGTTCGAGAATCTTCGGTTTCGAGATCCCCTTTAGTGCCGTCCAGTCGACCTGGTCCAGCGTCTTGATATCCGGAAAGCGCGCCTCGCGCAGCAACCGCCGGGCAGTGCTGTTATGGCGGCTGCGCACCTCGGCTTCGAGCAGTTCGCGCAGGAATTCTTCGTAGGGCTGACCACCGCCCTCACGCGCCCGCCGGCACAGCGCTGGGTACTCACGCTGGAAGGCGGCGAGTTTCAGTTCCCGGCAATGCTCGCGGATGACTGCCTCCAACGCCGAGTTACTCATTGGCGTCTCCTACGGCGGCGAGCAGATGGTCGTAATCGGAGGCCGTGGCGGACTCTACTATATATGATGCGAGCGCCGGCGGGACCGCGTTCAGTCGCGCAGTGGCGCAATCGGACGAAGCGAGATCGAGCAGATCCACCCGGCGCTCGTTTATTGCCGCCGCCAGGGCCCGCCTCACTTGCTCTTCACCGTGCGCCGACACCGCACCTAACAGCCGCGCTAACACCCGCGCCGCTTCGCGCTCGCCGTGAGCCGTGCCGAGCAACTGCCAAACGGTGCCCCACGGCTCACCCAACTCGGCCACCAGCTCCGGTGCCACCTGGCGCACCGCTTTGGGCTTGCGCACCAACTCGGTCAGATAGTGGCGGTAACGCAGCTTCTTACCGCCGGGTCGGGCGCGTGGATGAGTTACGCTCTCACCCAGGCAGGTGATACGGATTTGATCGACGCCCACATAGGCAGTCGCATCCAGGCGCGCCCAGCGCGAGGGCACCGAATACCAGGACCCTTCGACCTTCACTAATGACTGCGAGCTTACCTCTACCGGTTCCATCCGACTCACCGTGAACGGCGTCGCCGGAAGTGCCAGTAAGCGAGTGCGCTCCTCAGCCCAAAGCTCGTTGGCGTTCCTGCCCTCAGCATTGCGGCGCGCGGCAAAGGCCTGCTCCAGACTTGCCACCAAGGCCTGCGAGATTTCGGTGAGACTCTCGCCGCGCGGGATCGGTGTGAGATGCTGCAGCCGAATCGCCTTGCCGCGGCTTTCCACGCCACCCTTGGATCGAGCTGTCGGCGTCGCAGTCAGCCGCGCCGTGGCCATCGAAACCGCCCGCGGCTGGCGCATCGCGAAGGAAAAGGCCAGCCACAAGATCGACGTCGTCGTCGCGCTCGCCCAGGCCGCCCTCGGCGCCGTCCTGCAAGGCCGGCAATGCGTCGAGTTCGGCTACCAGGGCGCCCCCCGCCGCGATGCGCTATTCAGCAAGGGCGGAAGCCTCGATCGCCTCAACGGCGACGGCCAGGCTATCGCCGGACCAGGAGGACCGCCAGGATGCGCTTGCTCGCCGGATCCTCGGTCCGTGGAACCGGCGCGTGGCGTGGTAGAGGTTGTTATGCGACGATTCCCGCCATTACTCCGTGGTCCGCATCGGAGGGCGTTTTTCTTTAGCTGACCGCCCTCGACCGGCCGCAAGCGCATCCTATTTTCGTTTGAGGCGCGGATCGTCCGTGGATATACAAGTCGCCTCGGAGAGTTGCTTTCCACGGGCGAGATTGGTGCAAACGGGCAACGACCATGACCATTCGGCCGGCGATTCCTTGCGGTGACCGATCTTAGATAACCTTTGTACTGCCGTAACCGTGGGACCAAGTCCATCTCCTCCAGCGAGCAGTCAATAGCGCAGAATGGGTTCGGAGGTACTGATCGATGGGAGGATCGGGATCGACGACATCGCCACGAGCGCGGGAAATGCGCCGGGTGTTGGTGCGCTGGCAGCGCAGCGGGCTGACGCTGCGGGAGTTTGGACAGCAGCGTGGGATTCCACTGAGCACGCTGACCTGGTGGCGGCAGGTGTTCCGGCGTGCCGGTGAGCAGATGAACGCGGTGTCCAAGAGCGTCCCCGCCAGCGACGCCGTGGTGTTCACCGAAGTGCCAAAGCCTGCGACCGTTCCAACGGCACCATTCGTTGTGGAGATCGTCCTGCGCAGCGGGCATGTGGTGCGGGTGCCGGCGCGCGCCGATACCGACACGCTGCAGCGGGTGCTCCAAGCCCTGCAGGCGACATGCTGACGCTGCCGGCGTCGGTGCGGGTCTTCGTCGCCCGCGGCGCGACCGATCTGCGCCGGTCGTTTGATCGACTGAGCGCGCAAGTGCAGGAGGTCCTGCGCCAAGACCCCTTGTCAGGCCACGTGTTTGTGTTCTTCAACCGCCAACGCAATCGCGTGAAGATGCTGGTGTGGGAGCGGGACGGGTTCTGGCTGCTGTACAAGCGCCTGGAGGCCGGGACCTTTGCGGCGCTGGACTGCGATGAGATCAACGCGCGGGAGCTGTACCTCTTGCTGGAAGGGATCGAGGTCGTGCGCGAGCGTCGACGCTACACTCGATTACCCATCAGAGTAGAATGATACTCTGCGTTATGTAGCTATTCTACATACACTGTGGTATAGCAGTTTCGGGTGGTGGTGGAACGTGGCGGCGGTAAGCGGCGCAGAGACCCAAGCAGTCCTCGACGAACTCAGCAACGAGATCGATCGGCTCAACAAAGAGAACGCGGCTTTGCGCCAGCGGGTCCAGTTGCTGACGCATCGGCTGTTCGGACGGCGCAGCGAGAAGGGCGTGCCGGTGGTGGAGC
>JBKQTR010000213.1:0-8320 GCA_052143095.1 Allostellaceae bacterium | reverse complement strand
TCGGCCGTGACGCCCTCGAGATCGGTTATGCCGGTAATCTCCAACGCGGCCTCCCATCGACGCTGTTTCGCGGCGCCGCCGTCAGCCGGCGCCGCGCCGCAGCCATTCCCGCGCGGCGTCTTCCATGGTGAGGAACACCGCATCGCGCGCGCGCAGCTTATCGATCAGCCGCTCCAGCATCAGCATACGATGGCCGCGCCCGATCACGAAGGGATGGCAAGTATAGGTGATGATCCCCCACTCCATGATCCCTGTCATGTAGTCGAAATCGTCGTACCAGTTCTCCAACACACCGCCGGCGGGCTTGAGACCGCCGAGGATGGAGGTGCCGGTGCGCACGAACTCGAAATGCGGATAATCGTCGAGCGTCCAGCTGATCGGCATCTCGACGAGCCGGCTCTCGGGCCCGAGCACCGCCGGCTTCTCCAGCTCGATGACATCGCCCTGGCGCGCGCGGTAGGGCAGGTAGTCATGACCCATCATGCTGCTCTCGTAGAGAAAATCATGCTTCAACAACAGCTCTACGGTGTGGGGCGAGAGATCCCAGGACGGCGAGCGGTAGCCGCGCGCGTTCCGGCCGGTGAGCCGCTTGATCTCATCATTGGCGCGGATGAGGCCCGCCTCCTCCTGCTCACGCGAGAGGCTGGCCGGCGGCACATGCGTCCAGCCGTGATGGCCGATCTCGTGCCCGGCCTCGAACACCTTGCGGCAGGGCCCGGGATAGGTCTCGAGCGTGTGGCCCGGGATGAACCAGGTGGTCGGGATCTCGTAGCGCCTAAGCAGCGCCAGGATGCGCTCGGAGGCGACGACGCCGAACTCGCCGCGCGAGATCGGCGTCGGCGTCGTCATGCCGCGGGCGATGAAGCCCGAGAGCGCGTCGAAATCGAAGGTCAAGCAGACGATATGCCGCGGCATGGCCGAGAGCCTCCCGGCCGCGAGCAGAGCATATCGGTGACAGGCGATCAATCCGGCCCGAGGCCTGCTGCGGCCCGGCCGGCCGGGCTTACGGCAACGGCCGGTGGAGCTCGGGCGGGAGCCAGGTCACGGTGCGCCGGCCGCGCTTGAAGACGGCGACCGGCTGACGGATCTCGGCCACCGCCTGCTCCGGCGTCTCGGCATCGATGATGACGATGTCGGCGGGCTTGCCGGGCGAGAGACCATAATCGCCGAGATTGAGCAGCCGCGCCGAGCGCTCGGAGATCATGTGGAAGCACTCGCGCAGCCGCTCGCTCGTGCTCACCTGCAGCACGTTGGCGTGCAGATTGGCCATGCGGATGAGCGAGCAGTCGCCATAGGGCGTGGCCGGGTTGAGCACGTTGTTGCTGGAGATCGAGCAGTTGACGCCGTGCTCGACCAGCAGATTGGCGTCGACCACGCCGCGGCGGATGTCGTGTTCCTGATCGCGCCCCATGAGGAAGAGATCGGTCGCCGGCAGCACGGTGACGGCGATGCCGGCATCGGCAAGCCGGCGGCCGAGCTCGGCGACGCGCGCTGGCGGCAGTGTCGAGAGCTTGGTCATGTGCCCGACCGCGACGCGGCCGCCCAGCCGGTACTGCTCGGTGAGCGCGCAGACCAGCGGGATGTCCGGCTCCTCCGGCGTATTGCCGAAATCGAGATGCATGTCGATGTCGACGTCGAAGGCGCGGGCAAGCTCGAATACGCGCGCGATCTGCGCGGGATGATCGGTGTCGTAGCGCGGCGCGGCGCCGATCACCGTGGCGCCGCGCTTCAGGCTCTCGACCAGCAGCGCGTCGGTGCCGGGATAGTTGGTCAGGCCTTCCTGCGGGAAGACGCAGATCTCGAGATCGATCGCCCAGCGGTAATCGGCGATCAGCGACTGCACGCCCTCGAAGCCGCGCAGCCCCACGCCGGGATCGACCTCGACATGGGTGCGCATGCGCGTCGTGCCGTTGAGGATCGCCCGCTGCAGCGTCTTCTCCGCCCGCGCGCGCACATCCTCGACGGTGAAGCCGGGCTTCAGCGGCCGGATGCGCTTCACCGCCGCCACCTCGCGCCCCTCCTCCGGGCCGCAGCGGTCGATGATCCGCGACTTGTCGAGATGGATATGCGTCTCGACCAACCCGGCGCAGGCGAGCCTGCCGCCGGCATCGAAGCTCTCGGCCTCGGCGGCGAGCCCCGGTGCGATCGCCGCGATGCGGCCGGCGGCGACGCCGATATCGACCGCGCCCGCCTCGGGCGCGTGGCTCAGCCGGACATTGCGGATGACCAGATCCATGACGACCGCCTTCCCCGGGGCACGAGCGAGCGAGTTTGCCGTGCCCATCATGGACAGTCCACGCAATCCGGGATTACGCTTGAGGCACGGCGCGCAGCCGCAGGGGGCAGACCATGACATCGATTGCCGTAGGAGCAGCCGGCGGCGCCAGGCGGCGCGAGGCGGTGGTCGCCGGGGTCATCGGCAATGTGCTCGAATGGTATGATTTCGCCGTCTACGCCTATCTCGTGCCGGTGATCTCGCAGCTCTTCTTCCCCGACGCCAATGCCTATAAATCACTGCTGACGACGCTCCTGGTGTTCGGCGTCGGCTTCGGCATGCGCCCGGTCGGCTCGATCATCTTCGGCGTCTTCGGCGACCGCTACGGGCGCCGGCTGGCGCTCAGCGCCGTCATCTTCCTGATGGCGCTCTCCACCCTCGCCATCGGCTTGCTGCCGACCTATGCGCAGGCCGGGCTGCTCGGCCCGGTGCTGCTGGTGGTCGCGCGGCTGGCGCAAGGCTTGTCGGCAGGCGGCGAATGGGGCGGCTCGACCGCCTATATCGTCGAGTTCGCGACCGAGGGCAGGCGCGGCTATGTCGGCTCCTGGCAGCAGGTCAGCGTCGGCGCCGGCTTCCTGCTGGGCTCGCTGGCGGCTTTTCTGCTCAACCGGCTACTGCCGCAGCAGGCGTTGCTGAGCTGGGGCTGGCGCATCCCCTTCCTGCTCGGCATCGTTGTCGGCCTGGTGGGATTCTGGCTGCGCTGGCGTCTCGACGACACGCCGAAATACGCCGAGCTCGAGCTGCATCGCGCGGTGGCGCAGACGCCGCTGCTGGAGACCCTGACCAAATATCCGCGCGAGACGCTGCTCGCCTTCGGCCTCACACTGCACAACACCGTCGCCTACTACATCGCGCTGGTCTACATCCCGACCTGGTTCAGCAAGGAGGCGAAGCTGCCGGCGGCGACCGCGCTGCTGATCAGCACGCTCTGCCTTCTCACTTTCGTCGTGCTCATCCCCTTCACCGGCGCACTTTCCGACCGCATCGGCCGGAAGCCGGTGCTCATCACCTCCTGCGTCGGCTATATCGCGCTCACCTACCCGCTGTTCCTGATGGCGTCCTCGGGCGACGTCGCCTGGTGCTTCCTCATGCAGTTCGTGCTGGTGATCTTCCTCGCCTTCTACGCCGGCGCGGCGCCCGCCACCTATGCCGAGATCTTCCCGACGCGGATCCGCTATACCGCACTGTCGATCGGCTACAACGCCGCCGTCGCCATTTTCGGCGGCTTTGCCGCCTATATCGCCACCTGGCTCATCGGCGTCACCGGCTACACGCTGGCGCCCACGGCCTATGTCCTCGCCGCGGCAGTGATCTCGCTGCTGATCCTGCTGCGCACCAAAGAGACGGCGTTCTCACCGCTGAAATAGCCGAGACGCCGCCCGGGCGAGGCAACAGGCGCGCTTTACATCAGCCCGGCCTTGGAGGCGATGGCGGCCGCCTCGGAGCGGTTGCGCGCGCCGATCTTCTTCAGGATCTGGCGGACGTGAAGCTTGACCGTCACCTCGGCAAGGCCGAGATCACGGCCGATCTCCTTGTTGGGCGCCCCGGTCGCGAGCCTTACCAGGACCTGCTGCTCGCGCGGCGTCAGCCTCGCGAGCAGCGATGGCGGCGCCGCGTCCGCCGCCGACGCTTGCGGCTGCAAGACCTCTGCCGGCAGGTAAGTGCCGCCGCCGATCACCAGGCTCAGCGCCGCCGCGAAGTGATCGGGCGCCATGGTCTTGGGCAGGAAGCCGCGCGCGCCGGCGCGCACCGCTTCCAGCACGTCCGCCGATCGGGCAAGGCCGGACATCATGACGACCGGCGTGCCTGGGAAAGCGGCGACGACGCGCCCGATGCCTTCGGCACCGGCCATGCCGGGCATGTGCAGGTCGAGCAGGATGAGATCGAGCTTGGTCTCCGTCCCGACGCCGAGCCGCATCAGCTCATCGACCGCCGCCGCCTCGTCGATCTCGGCCGCCGGAAACAGCCGCTCCAGGCGCAAGCGGACGGCTTCGCGGTAAAGCGGATGGTCGTCGGCCACAATGGCGTGCATGGCAGCTGGCCCAATTCGCCTTGAAGTGTGCCACAGGCACCGCTCCTCGACCAGCTAAAGAAATCGCGCGTTCAATGCTCCGCGAGATCGCGGATGGCCGCGGCGATCTGCGAGGGCTCGACCGGCTTGGCGAAGAAAGCGTCGACGCCTTGCGCCTTTGCCGCCTGGCCGACGATGCCGTCATCAAGCCCGGTGCACAGAATCACGATGAGATCCGGGCGCAGCGTCTTGAGCTCCTGCGCCAGCGACAGGCCCTGCATCCCCGGCATGAGATGATCGGTGACGATCGCATCCCACGCCGCGGGCGCTTCTCTCACAGCATCCAGCGCCTCGGCGGGATCATTGAGCGCCGCCACCTCGTAGCCGAGCCGCTCCAAGCCGATCGACAGCATGTCGGTGATGTCGACCTCGTCGTCGACGACGAGCACGCGCTCGCGGCCGCGCAAATCCGCGCCCTGTCGCTCGCTGCGCGTTCTCCGCTCGCGCGCCTCCGTCAGCGGCAGATAGACGGAGAACCGCGTTCCCTGGCCGGGGCTGCTCTCGACCGCGCAAGCGCCTTCATAGGTGGTGACGATACCATGCACCACGGCAAGACCGAGGCCGGTGCCGCGGCCGCGCTCCTTGGTGGTGAAGAACGGCTCGAAGACGCGCGGCAGGTTCTCGCCGGGAATGCCGCTGCCGCTGTCGGCGACGTCGAGCCGGGCGTAGGCGCGCGCCGGGTCGAGCTGACCCACCAGAAACGCGCGGCGGCAGTCGGCATCTCCCGGACGGACCCGCGACAGCGTGATGCCGATCTGGCCGGGCTGCCCCGCCATCGCATCATGCGCGTTGAGGCAGAGATTGACGATGATCTGGCCGAGCTGGGTCTCGTTGGCCTCGACCACCAGCGGCAGCTCGCCGGCGTCGACGGCAAGCCGCGTCGTCGCCGGCAGCGAGCCCGTCAGCAACTCGCGACTGTCGCGCAGCGCGGCGCGCAGATCGATCGGCTTCTTCTCGACGGTACGCGCCCGGGTGAAGGCGAGGATTTGCGCCACCAGCTCCTTGCCGCGATTGCCGGCGCCGAGGATGCGCTCAGCGAATTGCCGCACCTGCGTTCCCGCCGGCAGATCCTGCTCGAGAAAGCGGGCAAAGCCGATCACCGCGCCGAGGAGGTTGTTGAAGTCGTGCGCGACGCCGCCGGCGACCTGGCCGATCGCCTCCATCTTGCTTGCCTGCTGCAATTGCATCTGCAGGCGCTCGCGATCGCGCTGCTCCGCCTTCTGATGAGTGATGTCCTCGATGACGGTGACGATGCCCTCGCCGGGCAATTTCGAGCGCCGCACCGACAGCTCGCGGCTCTGGCCCGAGGCGGTCCAGCCGATCTCCTGGGTATCGCGCTCGCCCCGCAGCGGCTGGTGGGGCCGGGGAAAGACCGCGGCGGCGACGGGAACGTCGCCGGAAGACGGCGGCAGGCCGGCGAGCGCGCGAGCCGGCCGGTTGGCGTAGATCATGCTGCCATCCTCGCGCTCGACATAGATCGCGTCGCTGACGAGATCGAGCGCCGCCAGCGCCTCGCGGTGCTTGTTGGTCAGCAATGTGAGCGCCAGCAGATCGGCCACCGAGCGCGCGAAGGCGATGTCCTCTGCCGTCCAGGTCCTTCCTGCTTCCGTGCCGACGAGGGTGAAATGACCCTCGAGCCGCGCGCCGAGATAGATGCCGGCGATGACCATCGAGCGCACGCCGCGCGCGCGCAGGATCTCCTTGCGAAGGGCAAGACGCGGATCGGCAAGCGCGTCGTCGATGGCGAGCACCCGTTGCCGCTCGAGATCGGCAATCAGCTCGGGAAAAGTTCTCAGTGTTGCCGTCGGGACAATCTCGTGCCCGCGGCCGCGCCGGAACACGTCGATGCAGCGCAGCATCCCGCGCTCGTGGTCGATGAGCTGCACAACGGCGCCGTCCGCGCCGACGACGTCGGCGGTGATCTCGGTCAGTGCCCGCGCCGTCTCGCTCATCGATCGCTCGGTGATGGCATTGCCGCGCAGGATCTCGACCAGCGCCTGGTGCTGGCGCTGCAGGCTTGCCTCGCGCTCCGCCAGCTTCTCCTGCGCCGCCAGCAGCTCCGTCACGTCGGTGACGATTGTCCCGATCGCATCGAACCCGCGATCCGCATTGCGCATGGGAAAGCTGCTGATGACAACCGAATTTGACCGGCCGTGATGGCTCACCGGCAATGGCGGCGTCTGCTCGGCATCGCCCGTGCGCCACACGCGCTGCTGCATCTCGCGCCCGGGCTCGAAGCCCCGGATCTGATCCGCAACCAGCTTGGCCGGCTGCCCGATCAGCGCGGCCGCCGAGAGCCCGACGTCGCGCTCGTAGGCCTTGTTGACGAGGAGAAAACGGTCTTGGCGATCCTTGAGCGACAGCGGTTGCGGCAGATTGTCGATGATCGAGCGCAGGCGCGTCTCGCTCTCGGCGACGCGATGCTCGGCCGCGCGGCCGCGCCCGAAGCGCGCCATGATGGCGCCCAGCACGAAGATCGAGCCGGGCACGATGGCGAGGCCGGCAAAGGCGGACCGCCGCCGAAGCTCGATCGTCAGCCCGTCGGGATGAGTAATGAGGCCGAACAGCATCGCCACGCCGAACGCCACGCCGCCGGCTATCGCCAGCGCGGCAATATCGCGATAATCCGGCGGCGTGTTGCGCCTGCGGAGCCAGTACCAGAACGGCAGGCTGACGCCGAAGGTCGCGGCAACGCCGACCGCGCCAGCCAGCGCGCCGGCACCGCCCAGCCAGAAGCGATAAGCCGCGGCCGCAGCCGCCGTGATCGCGCCGGCGAGGGGACCGCCGAAAACGGTCACTAGCGCGACCATGGCGCCGCGGGAATCGATCTGGATGCCAGGGCCCAGGCGCAACGGCGCGCTCATGCAGAGGACGGCCAAGCCAAAGCCGACCAACCCCTCGATCGAGGCGCGTACCCGCTCGGGCCAGCGCTCGATCACCCCTCTCAGCCAGGAATAGGCGAGCACGCCGAGGACGAGCAGCGCCGCGTTCTGCAACAGGCCAAAAAATTGCTGAAAGAGCGTCGGTTCCATGAGCCCTACCCGATCTGGCCGACATCCAGACTACCTTATCGCCGCCCTCACCGGCCCATACCGCTGGTATGGGGGGCCGCGCCAAGGGTATGGGGTGGACGGCCTCCTTCTGCGCGCGGCCAACATCCCGCCGCACGTATTGGCATTGCAAGGGCAGCGCTTATTTTCGTCGCCATGGACAATGCCACGCCCGCCCCGATATTGATCATCGAGGACCATCCGGAGCATCTCGACTACCTCGCGACGCTGCTGCGCCGCGCCGGCTACGGCGTCGCCGCCTTCGAAAGCGCGGTAGCCGGCGTGCGTTACATGACCCGTTGCCCGGTAAGCCTGGTCATCACCGACGTCTTCATGCCGGAGATGGACGGCTTCGAGGTGCTGAAGACGCTGCGGCAATGCCATCCCGAGGTGCCGCTTATCGCCGTGAGCGGCGCCGCCTCATACGACCGCGCCGATTTTCTCGCGGGCATGCAGAATTTGGGCGCTCAGGCGGTCTTCACCAAGCCTTTGGACGCGGCGGCGCTGCTCGGCGCTGTTTCGCTCCTTGTCGGTGCCGGTCTGGGACCGACATGATGCAGCCGATCAGCCTGCGCCAGAAAGCCGCCGCCTGCCGCAGGCTCGCACGCGCGGCGCGGCAGTCCGATATCGCCAGCGCGCTGCTCGAGCTCGCCGCGGATTTCGAGCAGGCCGCCAGCGATCGCGAGGCGGAAGCGCATGCGCAGCAGAAGCCGCGTCGCAAGAAAGACCGTTGAGCGCCGCGCCAGAGCGCGAAAGATCCACAGGGATCAGCGCGATCCCGGCCGCCGCCTGTCCGGCTAGTACCTCTGCACAGAGAAGTTGACAGTTTGGCCGGGTTGTAGGGGTGGGAGGGCGGTTGGCTCGATCAGCACTTCGATGCTGCGGGCGACGCCTGGCTTGCGTCGGATCAAGCGTGCGCGCTCG
>JBKQTR010000212.1:0-2873 GCA_052143095.1 Allostellaceae bacterium | reverse complement strand
CTTGCCGATGCGCACGGCATCGCCGGCGGCCGCGCTCCTAACATCGCCCCGTCCTCGTGCAACGCAGACCCATCCCAGTTCCGAAACAGGCTCTTAGCGTCGGCTGCCCGGAAGTGCGAAGCTACGTGTTCAGTAGAGACACTCGATACCAGCTTCGACGACGAAAAAAGGTGCCCGTGGATGGCATCGCGCGCAGAGAGTGACGACAGATGGCGAGCACGGACGGCAAGGACGTCGCGGGCGATCATCGGCGCGGCTACGATGTGATCGTCGCCGGCGCAGGTCCCGTCGGCCTGACATTGGCGATCGATCTCGGCCGGCGCGGCGTCAGGTGCCTGCTGATGGAGCGCAACGCGACGACGGCGCCCTGGCCCAAGATGGACCGGTCCAACGCGCGCACCATGGAGTTCTATCGCCGCATCGGCATCGTCGATCGCGTCCGCGCGCTGGGCTACCCGCCCGAGAACCCGATGGACGTCTTCATCGTCACCCGGCTCTGCGACCCGCCACTCGCGGTGCTGCCTTACCCTTCGGTGGCCGAGAGCCGCGCCCGCATCGCGGCCTGCCGGGACGGCTCCCTGCCGCTCGAACCCTATCAGCTCGTCTCGCAAAACAAGCTCGAGCCGCTCCTCAAGGAGGTGGCCGAGGCGACGCCGAACGTCACCGTGCGCTACGGCTGCGAACTCGTCGATTTCGATGAGGACGACACCGGCGTGCGCGTCACGGCCCGCTTGCTCGACGGCTCCGAGGAGATGGTGCACGCGGCCTATCTGGTCGGCTGCGACGGCGGCGTGAGCACCGTGCGCAAGAAGCTCGGCATCAAGCTCGAAGGCCAGGGCGGCATCCAGCAGGTCTGCCAGGTGATTTTCGGATCGAGGGATCTCTATGAGCGGATTCCGATCGGCAAAGGCCGGCACTACAATTTCGCGCACCCTAATGGCTCCGTCCTGGTGGCGCAGGGCTGCCGCACCGAATTCACCCTCCACTCCAGCCTGCCGCCCGACACCGATTTCGAGCCGGTCATCCGCGGTCTCGTCGGATTTCCCTGCGAGATCGACATCCGCCATGTGGTCCAGTGGCGCCAGAATTTGCTGGTCGCGGAACACTATCGCGACCGTCGCGTGTTCCTGGCGGGCGATGCCATCCATCTCGTCATTCCCACCGGCGGCTTGGGGATGAATACAGGCGTCGGCGACGCCTTCGATCTCTCCTGGAAACTGGCCGGCGTGATCAAAGGCTGGGGCGGGCCGGGCCTGCTCGACGGCTATGAGCAGGAGCGGCGGCCGATCGGCCTGCGCAACCGCGACGCCTCCGGATGGGCGGCGGCGGGCGTGCCGATCTGGCGCCGGCTTATCACCCCCCAAATCCGCGACGACACGCCCGAAGGCGCCGCGCTGCGCGCTGAGATCGCCGCCTCTGCAGCGATCAACCACCGCCGCATGCACGAGATGCGGGGCGTCGAATTCGGCTATTCCTATGCCGGGTCGCCGCTGATCGCCGACGAGCCGGGCAACGTCGCCGAATGGGATACCTGCATCTATACGCCGCATACCGGTCCCGGCGTCCGCGTGCCGCATATGTGGCTCCGGGACGGACGCGCCCTGCAGGATGTGATGGGCGACGGATACACCCTGCTCGACCTCGCGGGCCAGTGCGAGACGAGGCCGGTGGAAGCAGCGTTCCGCGCGCTGGGCGCGCCGCTCGAGGTATTGCGCCTGGACGAGCCCCGTATTCGCGACGTCTATGGCTGCACGGTCTTGCTGCTGCGACCCGATCTGCACATCGCGTGGCGCGGTGACGGTGCGCCCGACGATGCGGCGGGGCTCGCAGCGCGCGTTACCGGACGGCAAGTGCATTGATCGATTGTGCTGAAAGCTGAAGCCGAGTTATTCCCGGCCGTCTCAGCGCGTCAGCAGGCGCGCGTGACGGGGCCGCCGGCGTCGAGGAGCGGGCGACGGGCCTCGCGGCACGGGATGGGAGCGGCGTCGCGGGCGAGCGCCGAGGCCGCCGGCCCGTCCGGCGTCGCCAGCGGCGGCGCGGGCTTCCGACCGGGAAACGCCTCCAAGAGAAGCAGCGCGATCAGCACGACGAACACCGTGCCCCACAGAAATTGTCCCGGCATCGGCGTCTCCTTTCGCTGGTTGCCTGATTCAGCGCATTATTTGGCGGTGAGGGCGTCGGGTTTGGATCGCTTACGCCAGCAGGCGACCGACCACCACCCCCGCGGCGACGATCGGAACCCAACTCAGCAAGCCGAGTACACAGGCGAGCCAGAGCGCCGGCAATGCCATCCTCCCCTCCGCGCTTGAAGCGCTTAATGAGTCTAACTGTGCGGACGCGTCACAGTTCCGTGATCGCCGGCAATCTGCCGCGGCGGCGCGCGTTCGCGCGGGTTGCGTCAAAGTTCTATTGACGGGGCGCCATGCGCGCGATCCGCGAGCGGATCCGCCCATGCGCGCCACCGCGAGCTCACTCGCAGGGATTGAGGAGATGAACGCCCATGGGCTGAAAATCCGCAATGTCGCGAGTGACGACGGTCAAGCCATGGACCGGGGCTGTTGCGGCAATGAGGGCATCGCGTTCGGCTCGAGGGTCCGGCACGTGCAGCCGCGCGCAACGCTGCGCGACCGCGACGTCCACGGGCAGAACCCGCCCCTCGATCGATCCATCGGCGCCGCACCGCTCCTTGCGCTTCGTCGCGGTGTTGCAGCCTTGGTGATCGTGCAAACGATCAAGCGCCCGGCGGGTGGACGGCAGCTGCCGTTCGGCTAGGTCGCGTTGACATTCACCGCAACCAGACCATGAAGGCGGCGATTGCGACGAAGCCGAGGAACGAGGCGACAGTCTTGTCGTAGCGCGTGGCAACGCGGCGA
>JBKQTR010000211.1:0-10418 GCA_052143095.1 Allostellaceae bacterium | reverse complement strand
GGCTTCGAGGTCATGACCGCAACCGACGGCCGCGAGGGCGTGGAGCGCGCCCGCGGCCGCGCCGGGGATTTGACCATCACCGATATGATGATGCCGGTCATGGATGGCATCGAACTCATCCAGGCGCTGGTCGCGGAACAGCCGAGCATTCGCATCATCGCGGTGTCGGGGGTCGATGACTGGGACAACTACTTCAAGACGGCGCGCGCGCTCGGCGCCAAGGCGGTGCTGCGCAAGCCGGTCAGCAGCGCGGAGCTCGTCAGCACGGTGAAGCGCGTGCTGACGGGCGGCGCCTGAGCCCGCGGGACGGCGGCATGCTGGACGCCGGCCACCTCCGCGAAACCGCCGGGCAATTGCGCAACCACGCGCAATCGGCTGCGCAGGGCGCGCTGCGCGAGCAGCTCCTCGCGCTGGCCGAGTACTACGACGACATGGCCGCTGATATCGAGCATCCACTACCGCTCGCCCCGGTTGCTGCCGCGCCGCCGGCGTGACGCGGCCTTCCCGGTCATCGTGGGCCGCAGGCGCATTGCCGGCATGCAGTCTTCGGCATTGCCACAAAATTAACCCTCGCATGCGAGCCTATGGCGCGTCCGCAAGGATGCAGCGAGTCGGTTTTCAAAAATTTTACCCAGAGAATGCAAATGGATATGGCGATATTCTCACCCAAAGCCTATAGTGCTTCCCGGTAAGCCTTCAACCTCCTCGCGAGGGACAGGCGGCGTGGGCTCAGATGGCCATGGGTAGTCACGGGATCGATCGGCGGGCGTTGCTCCGCCTCTTAGCCGGCACGGCACTGGGTGCCGGCGGGTTGAGCACGGTTTCACAGGCATTTGCCGAGGCGCAGACGGCGCGAGCGGCGCGCCGGCCCCACCTTGTGGTGCTCGATCCCGGCCATGGCGGCCTCGACCCCGGCGCCATCGGCTATAGCGGCGTCTATGAGAAGGATATCGCGCTTGCCACGGCGCGTGACGTGGCGCGCCAGCTCGAAGCGACCAAACGCTACCGCGTCGAGATGACGCGGACCGATGACGCGTTCGTGCCGTTGCAGGAGCGTGTCGCGTTTGCCCATGCCGCGGGCGGCGAGCTGTTCCTGTCGATCCATGCCGATGCTCTGCCCAATGCCGGGGTTCGCGGCGCCTCGGTCTTCACTTTGTCGGAAAAGGCGTCGGACAAAGAGGCGGCCGAGCTTGCCGCTCGCGAGAACAAGGCGGACCTCATCGCCGGCATCGATTTGTCGCGGCATGAGCCGGTGGTCAGCGAGATCCTGTTCGATCTGGCGCGGCGGCAGACCAACAACCTGTCGATCCGCCTGGCGCGGGAACTGGTGTCGGAGCTGGGCCGCGACGTGCGGCTGCTGAACAACAGTCACCGCGCGGCCGGGTTCGTCGTCCTCAAGGCGCCCGATATTCCCTCGGCGCTGGTCGAGCTCGGCTGCCTCTCCAACAAGGATGAGGACGCGCAACTGCAGCAGTCGGGCTACCAGCATAAGCTCGCGACCGGATTGGTGCGCTCGATCAACGATTATTTCGATTTCGTAGCAAAGGCTTAGACGGGCCGAGGGCGACGCAGGCGCTGCAGCTTGGCATAGGCCTCGACGACCGGACCCAGCTCATGGCGCTGGTCGACATTGCCCTTGCCGCCGGTGCGGGTGAGCGTCGTTTCCAGCGCCTTGACCAGGAGCTCCGCGACGTCGAGCTCCCGCCGCTCGCAGGCTTGGTCGAAGGCGGCGAGGATCTTATCGCTGAGGCGGCGTCCCGGCGCAGGCATGATGTCTGAGAGCTTATCAGCGATCGGTCCCTGGGGCAGCTAAATCCCCGCTTCAAAGAAAAATGGCCCGTACGGTTAAAAAAAATTCGGCGTTAACCATTTATTGATAATCATCGCCCTACTCTGATCGTGCGGTTCGACGTCGGATGCTCCGGCTCGCACCGCAAGTCCTTCGGGCTTTTCCTCCCTGAACTTGGGCCGCACTTCGGTGCGGCCCTTTTTCCTGCCCCTGCGACGGGCGGCGCGCGCCGACCGCCGAGCAGAGCCCGCCCCCTCAGCCGCCGCCCTTTTGTGCTACGCTGCGCGCCGCCGCGTCATGCCGGCAAAAGGGACGGTCCATGCGCAAACTCGGCATCTGCCTTTTCGTTGCGGTGCTCGGCGCCTGCAGCTTCACCACCATCGCCGATCGCTACGGCAACGAGTATGGCGATTGGTACAATCCCGGCGGCGGCTTCACCTGGCAGCTCGGCGTCTGCGAGCAGCAGGTGGACACCCAGAACGTGCCGCCGATGAGCCGCAAGGCGGCCATGCGATGCTGCATGCGTGACCACGGCGTGCCGGTGGACGACGCCCAGGGCTGCAGCGCCTAGCGCCGGCGACAGCGACGGCGCGGGGTTGCCGATGGCGAGTGGTGCTGCCGCACAGGATTGAACTAAGGACCTCTCCCTTACCAACGGAGTGACTATCTAACGCAATTAGCCGCTTAGGTCGGCAGAAGTGCCGCATCTGCCGGCGTGAATTATGGGGACACAATACTTTGAATTATGGGGAATTATGGGGACACAATACTTAATTCGCCCAGGCCTCTTGCAGAATTAATTTGCCCAGGCCTCTTGCAGAATTAAGTATTGTGTCCCTTTAATCCGCCGTATGGCGTCCATGTTCAGGGCATTTCTGTTCCCCTTTGGCGCGCCTCTTCAGGCGGATCAGGGGCAACTCCGGATGCAAGCCTGCGCGCTTGCACCTTCATCGCTTCGCGGACAACCACGCCGCGAGATCGTCGAGCGAGATTTCAAGTGCTGCCGCGATTTTTATCATAGCATCGAGGCTCCCGGGCTTCTTGCGCGTCTCGATCTCGGTCAGATAGCTCTGCGCGATGTCCGCCCGGGCGGCAAGCGCGCTAAGCGTCAGGTCGCGATGCTTGCGCCAGACGCGCACCGGATGGGTGCCCTCCGCGAGCGCTGTCGCAAGCTCGAGCGGCAGCGCGTCGGCGCGAGCCTGCTCTTTCCCGAGCGCCTTCTCCCGCGCTTCGGCCGCTGCGACGATGGCGCGGTCCTCGGCATCCTCGATGCGATCGAGGAGCGCTTCGTATTCGGCGCGGCTCAAGGTGATGGTGTTGCTTTTGCTCATCGGTAGACCTCCCGGCGATGACCAATCGCCTCGACGATCACGGTGTTGCTCGCCCGATCGATGCGGCAGACCGCACGCCAATCCCCCTGCCGGATTCTCACCGCCTGCTTCTGCCCGGTCAAAGGCTTCGCCGCAGCGGATGGCGCAAAGGGATCGGCCGCGAATTGCGCGATCTTCTGCAACAGCCGCGCTCGCTCGCTCTTCGGCATGCCGGCGAGAGCCTTGAGCGCCGCAGGCTGAATAATCGTACGCACGGCGAATTATCGCCGATAGCGATGTTAGGCGCAATCGGGAAATCGCTCTTAGCGATAATGCCACGAGCGGGCAACCCTTGCGGTCTTTTCAGCAGGCGATTGGGCCAAGCGGGCCCTGTTCCGCCAGTCGGTAACGGCGGAATCGGTCCCCCGCTACCGCCACTGCCGATACGAGTTCTGGCCCGATTATGATCCGGTCCGTCGGGCATACAACCGTCTAAGTCTTTGATTTTATGGTGCTGCCGCTCAGGATTGAACTGAGGACCTCTCCCTTACTAAAGAGGGGCGGCCAAAGCTAGAACAATGGGTTAGGCGTGATTCCACGTGCTTTCCCTGGCGCCTGGTTAGCGGACGCAAAGATTCTGCAAGCGCGGATCAGTGAAACCACCCTGGCGACGCTCAGGGCTGGCGATCACGAATCGCGTAGGCTTCGCGCTCAGGCCCAAAGCGTCGCTCAGACGCTGCGAGGAATCCTAGACGACCCCCGCCTAGCTGGCAGGTGAGTTTGCTACCTAATGCCGGACATATCGCCTGTCAGCGACACCCACTTCCTGCCGCTGCGGCGGCTGTGCTCGGATCAATGTATGATCAGGGACCGCCGGAAGAGGGGGGGTAGCTATGACGTGGTTACAACAACTCTTCAGCAGCTCCGATCTGACGCCGCACGGGTTCTGCCTCTACTGGCGGCCGGAACTGCTCTGGCTCCAAGTCGTGCCCGATTTCCTGATCGGGCTCTCCTATTATTCGATTCCGCTCGCGCTCGCCTATTTCGTGTCCAAGCGGCGCGACGTGGCCTTCGGATGGGCCTTCTGGATGTTCGCTGTCTTCATCCTCGCTTGCGGCACCACCCACCTCTTTGAGATCTGGACGTTATGGCATCCCGACTACGCCGTGCAGGGCATGATCAAGGCCTTTACGGCGGTGGCGTCCGTCGCCACGGCGGTCGTCCTGTGGCCACTGGTGCCGAAGGCGCTGGCGCTGCCATCTCTCGAGACGCTGAACCGGCTCAACGAAGAACTCTCCGTACAGGTGCGCGAGCGCGACAGTGCAGTCGAGGGGCTTGAGGCGTTTTCCTATTCGGTTTCGCACGACCTGCGCACGCCGTTGCGCGCTATAGACGGGTTCTCCCGTATCTTGCTGGATGACTATGTCGACAAGCTGGATGACGAAGGCAAGCGATTGCTCAACGTAGTGCGCGACAATACCAACCGGATGGGGCAGCTCATTGACGACATCCTGAAATTCTCCCGCATCGGCAGGGTTGGAATGACTTTTTCTGAAATTGACATGGAGAAGCTGGCCCGCGAAGTGTTTGAAGAACTCCAGCCTTCTGTTGCCGGCGGCAAGCTGCAACTGGAAATTTGCCATCTCCCCCGCGCCAAGGGAAACAGCGCGCTGATGCGCCAGGTATTCGTCAACCTGCTGTCCAACGCCATCAAGTTCAGCCGATCCAAGGAGACCGCTATGATTAAGGTGGGCGGGTCCATCGAGGGGGATGAAGCCGTTTATTATGTGAAGGATAATGGCGTCGGCTTCGATATGCAGTACGCTGGCAAGCTGTTCGGTGTGTTCCAGCGCCTTGTCGAGCGCGAAGAGTACTCCGGGAGCGGCATCGGGCTCGCCATCGTCAAGCGCATCATTACCCATCACGGCGGGCGGGTGTGGGCGGAGGGCAAGGTCAAGGAAGGCGCCACGTTCTACTTCACGATACCGATTGAGGAGAAGCCAGATGTCTAGTGGCGACATCCCCATCGAGATCCTGCTCGTCGAGGACACTTCGACTGACGCCGAACTGTGCATTCGCACGCTCAAGAAGCACAACCTGGCCAACAATCTCGTTTGGCTCAAGGACGGGGCCGAAGCGCTCGACTTCGTCTTCGCCGCTGGCGCATATGCCGGACGCTCCATCCAGAGCGGCCCGAAGGTCGTTCTGCTCGATCTGCGCCTGCCCAAAGTCGACGGCCTTGAGGTGCTGCGCAAGATGAAGGCCGACGACCGTACCAAGCGCATCCCTGTCGTCGTGATGACCTCATCGAAGGAAGACTGCGACGTCATCGAAAGTTACAATCGCGGTGTCAACAGCTTCATCAGCAAGCCGGTCGAGTTCCACGCCTTCGCCGAGACGGTGGCACGGCTCGGCCTCTATTGGCTGCTGGTCAACCGACCACCGCCGCCGCGCGGAGATGTTTGACGTCATGGCCGACGCCCCGGCAATCCGCATTCTGATCCTCGAGGACGAGTCTACGGACGCCGATCTGGAGGAGAGGGCGTTACGCCAGGGGGGACTGTCCTTCGCCTCGAAGCGCGTCGCCACCCGCGCTGCGTTCATCGAGGCGCTCCAGTCGTTCACGCCGGATGTCGTCCTCGTCGACTACATGCTGCCCGACTTCGACGGTCTTTCGGCCGTCAAGCTGGTACGGGAGAAGTACGCCGATCTGCCGATCATCGCCGTCACGGGCGCGCTCGGCGACGAGGCGGCCGTCGCGCTCATCAAAGCCGGTGCCAGCGATTTCATTCTCAAGGATCGTATGGCGCGGCTCGGCACGGCTGTCGATACCGCCTTGGCAGAGCGAGCAGCGACCCGTGCCCGCGTCGAAGCCGCGGCGGAAAGGCTTGACCTCCTGGAGCGCCTCGTCAACGTGCAGGAGCAGGAGCGTCTGCGCATCGCGCGCGAGCTGCACGACCAGATGGGCCAGAATCTGACGGGACTTTCGCTTGGTCTCAAGCGTCTGCGGCCGGCGGTGCAGGACGACCGCGGTCGTGAGACGCTCCACTGGCTGGAGGCGCTCACGGCACAAATCGGCCGCGACCTGCACCGGACGGCGTGGGAGCTACGTCCCACGTCGCTTGATGACGTCGGCCTCCGTCAGGCCCTCGAGACCTATGTCGCCGACTGGGCCGAGCGTTTTGGGATCAGCGTCGACCTTCATGCCGGCAATATCGACGGCGACCGATTCCCGGCCCAAGTGGAGACGGTCGCTTACCGCGTCGTTCAGGAGGCCATGACCAATGTTCTGAAGCATGCTGAAGCGACCACGGTCAGCCTCTTGCTCGAGCACCGTGGTGACTGGCTTCAGATCATCGTCGAAGACAATGGGAAAGGCTTCGATCTGGCCGCGTCGGTCGGCGCCGGGTGTTTCGGTCTCGCCGGCATGCGCGAGCGGCTGGCGCTGATCGGCGGGACGTTGACCGTCGATACGGTGGTGGGCGGCGGCACGACGCTCTATTTTCGCATCCCGCTCCGGCCGAACGGGTCCGGCACGAAAGACGCCCCATGACCGAGATCCGCGTTGCATTGGCGGACGACCATCCGTCGTTCTCGCCGGGATCAAGGTTCTCACCTCGGGTGCTTGACGCATGGCCGCTGCCAACGTGTGAAACCCCATTCAATCCGTGCGTATTCATACGCGCAGCCGCAGCAAGTCCGCTGTCGATCACGACCGCCATTCTGGCCCGGTTCTGACCCGGAATGCGTCGTCGCCGTGGTAGGAAATTCTTCTAAATCATTGATTTTATGGTGCTGCCGCTCAGGATTGAACTGAGGACCTCTCCCTTACCAAGGGAGTGCTCTACCACTGAGCTACGGCAGCATCCGGGCTGATGGGTTGAGCGGTGGCGCGAGGAGATACACGAGGCGGCCGAGCTTGGCAAGGCGGGAGCAGGCGAAGCGGCTCGCCCCGGGGAACCCGAATGGTCGCTGCCGCGTTCGCCCGTGATTGCATGGTGGAGGGAAGGTAGAGGGGTCGTGGGACGCAAGACCGCGCCGGTGACGCGCGAGCAAGCGTATATCCTGCTCAACGATATCGTGCGTGACGTGCTCGGCTCCGATAGCCTGACGCTTGCCGACGCCATGCAGGCGCAGGACATCCCGGGCTGGGACAGCCTCGCTCAGATCGGCGTGCTCGCCGCCGCCGAAATCCGCTTCGGCGTCGAGATCCGCGCCGCCGAAGCCGACCGCCTCGCCAGCTTCGGCGACCTCGTCGATCTCATTCTCGACAAGGCGCCCCGCCTGCCGATCGCCTGATCGGCGGGACTAATTTCCATCCCTGACTGTTGACCTTCACGGGAGGCCCAGACGTGTTCACGATCCCTTTGGAAGAAGACGAAGCAACCGCGGACGTCCTTGCCGCGTTTCAGGCGGCGCGGGCGGCGGCCCGGCCGCCGGTGGAATGCTACCGGGCCGGGGTTGAGGCATGGCGGCAACGCCATCCGGACCAGGCGCCGGAATATGCCGCCAAGCGCGCGGTCGCCGTCATCCTGGCGCATAACATGGAGCTGAAGGTCGGCGACTAGCGGGCGCGGTGGATGCGCCGGCGCCGCGGCGCCTATGATAATCCAGACGAGAACCCCTGCTAGACTACTAGGGAGAGTACAAATCTCACGGCAGCGCATCCCTCAACGATCGCCTTGCCCGCGAAAGCGGGCATCCAGGGGCCTCAAATGCAGTGAGTGGAGCGCTTCCCCTGGGTCCCCGCTTGCGCGGGGACGGCGGAATAAGTAGTGGAAACTGCAGCGTTTTTCGGGATATGTACATACCGTGCTGCCAGAATAGGTGCCTGGCGTTCGGCCGCCGCATTTCGCGGGGCCGGGGAGACCGAGGGCCAGGAGCGCGCGTGGGGACGGGTCTGAGCCGCATCGTGTTGTCCGGCGTCGTGGCGCTCATGCTTGGCTTGGTCCTGCTGGCGCAGGACGGCCGCACCGTTGCCCCTGCCTTGGCGCAGAGCACTACGCCGGCGTTGGCGCCAGCTCAGCTCGATGCCCTGCTGGCGCCGGTCGCGCTCTATCCGGACCCTTTGCTCGCGGAAATTCTGATGGCGGCCACTTACCCCACCGAGGTGGTTGAGGCGGCCGCCTGGCGGCAGGACCCTGCCAATGCCGGGCTCGCCGGCGCGCAGCTTGCCGCGGCGGTGGCGCAGCAGCCGTGGGACCCCAGCATCAAATCGCTGCTGCAATTCCCGCAGGTGCTGCAGATGATGGCGGCCAATCCGCAATGGCTGCAGCAGCTCGGCGAAGCCTTCCTTGGCCAGCAAGCCGATGTCGCGGCCTCGGTGCAACGCCTGCGCCATCTCGCGCTTGCGGCCGGAACCCTGGTCTCGACGCCGCAGCAGACGGTTTCCGTCCAAGGCGACATCATCGCCATCGAGCCGGCGAGCCCGCAAACCGTCTATATGCCGTTCTATAACCCGGCGGCGGTCTATGGCGCATGGCCCTATCCGGATGAGCCGCCGGATTATTTCCCGCCGCCGCCGGGCTACGCGCTGGGTCTCGGCATCGGCTTCGGCATCGGCTACGGCATCATCGATACGCTCTGGGGCTGGGGCGATTGGGATTGGCGGCGGCACGAAATCAGGATCGATCGCGGTCGCTACAACCGGATCGCCGGCACTCACGGCAATGCCACCGGCGATGCCTGGCGCCACGATTGGGGCCATACCACGACCAGAGCACCGCCGACGGCGCCCGCCCGCAGCCTCGCGCCGCCGCAGGATTTCCGGGGCTATGCGGGCAGAGAAGCCGTCGCGCCGCGCAGCCCGCCCGCCTTCGAATCCTTTGGCAGAGGCGACGAGGTGCGGGCGCAAGCAGCGCGCGGGCAGGCAAGCCGCCAAAGCGCGCCCGCCCCCATGATGCGCTCGGCGCCGGCGCATTTCGGTGGCGGCGGCGGCCACGGCGGCGGGGGCGGCCACCGATGACGGACAAGCTCATTCTGTCGCGGGGTGAGGCGCTACGGCATGCACACATCTCAAAAAACACCGCAGTTCCGGCTACTTATTCCGCCGTCCCCGCGACAGCGGGGACCCAGGGCAAGCGCTCCGCTCACTGCGTTCGAGACCCCTGGATGCCCGCCTTCGCGGGCAAGGCGATCGTTGAGGGGTGCGCTGCCGCAAAAATGTGTGCATGCCGTAGCGGTGAGGCGGGGCCATCATGACCAACGCACAATCGACCGGCCGCCGCGGGTTCTTGGAGCGCCGGCTTCCCGCCTTCCTCTTTGCCGCGCTGCTTTGCGCCGCAGCCGCACCGGCGCTCGCCGAACGGGCACAACAGAGCTTCGCCTCGCCCGAGCAGGCGGCCGAGGCGCTGTTCGCGGCGAACCAAGCCAACGACAAGAACCAGCTCTTGACGATTTTCGGCTCCGGCGGCGGCAAGCTCGTCGGATCCGGCGACCCCGTGGCCGACCGCCATGGCCGGGCGCGGTTCGCTGCCGCCTATGGCGAAAGGCACGAGATCGAGCAGCAGGGGGCGGACAAGGCGGTGCTGCTGATCGGCGCGGAGGAATGGCCGTTTCCGATCCCCTTGGTGAGGGCGGGCGATGGCTGGCGCTTCGATACCAAGGCGGGCAGGGAGGAGATCCTCAACCGGCGCATCGGCCGCAACGAGCTTAACGCCATCGAAGTGAGCCGCGCCTTCGTCGAGGCGGAGCGCGAGTATCACGCGGACGATCCGCTGGGCGACGGCAGCCACGAATACACCCAGCACTTCGTCAGCCGGAAGGACAAGCATGACGGGCTCTATTGGCCGGTTGCCGCCGGCGAGAAGCCGAGCCCGATGGGGCCGCTCATCGCCAATGCCCGCGCCGAGGGCTATGGCGCAAGAAAGGCCAAGGGCAAGCCCGCGCCCTATCACGGCTACTACTACAAGATCCTGACGCGGCAAGGACCGCATGCGCCAGGCGGCGCGCAGGACTATGTCGTCGACGGGCATCTCGTCGGCGGCTTCGCGCTGGTGGCGTTCCCGGCGAAATACGGCGCCTCGGGGGTCATGACGTTTGTCGTCAATCAGCAAGGCGTCGTCTATCAGCGGAACCTCGGCCGCGACGCCGCCGCGGCCGCGCGCGCCATGACCGCGTACGACCCGGACGACGGCTGGACGCCGGTGCCCTAGCCGGGCTGTCCGGCTTAGGTTTTTGTCGCGCCGCACGCTCCTCCCGCGACGCGCCAATGCCCTCAATCGTCATGCCCGGGCCTGCCTGCGCGAAGCCGAAGCGGCTTCGCTTCGGCGAAGGCAGGCCGGCCGCAGGCCGAGTCCCGGGCATCCACGTCTTGCAAC
>JBKQTR010000210.1:0-21723 GCA_052143095.1 Allostellaceae bacterium | reverse complement strand
GAGACGCGGCGCTACGCGCCGCTCCTCAGGATGAGGAGAGATTGAATTGGGCATCATCGGTCGATGCCATTTTCATTGCTTCCTCATCCTGAGGAGCCCGCGAAGCGGGCGTGTCGACGGACGCACGGCATCCGTGCAGCGGAAACCTGCTCACGGGCGCGTCGCGCCCTGCGCGTGTCCCAGCAGAAAACTGTAATCCGCCGCAAGCGGCGCCACGCCGTTGCTCGCCGCGATCGCGCCGCCGGCATGGCAGCCGAGGCAGCTCACATTCGGCGACTGGCGGAAGGTCTCGAGCACCGGGTTCATCAGCGTCTGCGTGCTGGGGGTGCCGACCGAGAGCGGCACGCCCTGCGCCAGGCGCTGGCGCGGATCCGGCACCGGCGCCGGCAGACCGAAGGCGTATTGCGGCCACTGCACGCCGAGCAGCTGGTAGAACTGCCAGGGCGAATCGTGATCGTCGCTGCGGATGAGGGCGCGGACGAAATCATTGATCGCGCGCGCCGAGGGCGCCACGGGAAAGACCTGCTCGACCTGCGTGCTCTGCGGCGGCTCGGTGCGGGCATTGACGGCGCAGCGGGCGCAGACGGGATCGTAGAAGGAATAATCGCGGGCCGTCTCTTCCGCGCCCGCCACCGGCGCGCTGTCGATCTGCAAGAAACTCGCCCAGAGGCCTTCGGTGAAGCCGGTCACGCGCTGATTGAGATGCAGTCCCACCAGCCCCACGGTCGTGGTCGAGCCGTCGGCGAGCACCGCCTCGGCGGTATGGAAGCGGCGTGGCGACTGCGCCAGCTCGGCGGAGCTCAACACCTTCCACGCCGCCTTGATCTCGATCGTGCCGGTCGGGCCATAGGCGGCGCTCGGGCCGGCGGGAAGGACGATGCCATCGCTGCGCGCCACGGCAAGCTGCGCCGCCGCGTCGTAAAGGCGGTTGGCGGTGATGTAGTTGAACTCGTCGCGGTTGATCAGCATCTCGTAATAGACCGGCTTGCCCGCGCGGTCGACCAGGGTCTCGCCATCCGTCTGGTGGGTGATCGCGAGCCGGCGCGGCCCGCCTTGCGTCCGGTCGGGGACGCCCCAGGGCGCGGGCGGCGCGCCTGCCGGCAGGAACACCTCGTCGGCGCGCTTGTAGGTTTCCCAGACGGTGACGCCGGGACGGCCGAAGCGGGCGTCGGCATCGGGCTCGCCCGGCGCCTTGGCCGGCCAGTTGAGGTAGATGAAGCTCTGCCACGCCAGGCAGCTGAAGGTGTGATCGCCACCGGAAATGCCGACATCGGTGCGGATCACCGGCGCCAGCTTGATGTCGACGCCGGCATAGGGGCCGCAGAGCACTTCCATATCCGGCGCGGCCCGCGCCGCCCCCAAAGGAGCGGCGCAGGCGAGCGCCAGCAGCAGCGCGAGGAGGGGGTGGTGCCATTGGAGCGGTAGCCGCCGCGAGCGCTCGACTCTTCTCCTCTCCGCCCCTGGGGGCGGAGAGGTCGGGTGAGGTGGGGGCGCTTCGACATCGGGGTGAGCCGGCCGCCGCCGCTGCGCGATTTCCGTTTTCGCTTTCAACGGCATTGCCAGCCCCACCTCACCCGGCCTCTCCGCCCCAGTGGGGCGGAGAGGAGAAGAACATGCAAGCGAGCCTTGCCGGCGGAGGGGTGCGGCCTTAGCGTAAATTCTGCCTCGTCCTGCTTCCGGCCCTGCGTCATCGGCGCAGCTCGGTTTTTTGTCGCCGGTGTACACCGGCGACGTAGAGCGGAAACTCGGCCGATGCGCCTCGTGCTTCCTGCCAAACCGGGCATGATCTCGCCATGAGCGCCGTCCCGAAGATCAGCGTTCGCGGCCTCAAGAAATCCTTCGGACCGAAGCTCGTGCTCGACGGCATCGATCTCGATGTCGGCGAGAGCGAGAGCCTCGTCGTCATCGGCGGCTCGGGCTCGGGCAAATCGGTGCTGGTGAAATGCATCCTCGGCCTGCTCGAGCCCGATGCCGGCTCGATCAAGATCGACGGCCGCGAGGTGATCGACCTGCCGGGGCGCGAGCGCGAGAAGCTCATGCAGAAATTCGGCATGCTGTTCCAGGGCTCGGCGCTGTTCGACTCGCTGAGCGTCTGGGAGAACGTCGCCTTCGGCCTGATCCAAGGCCGCGGCATGGCGCGCGATCGCGCCAAGGAGATCGCGCTCGAGAAGCTGGGCGCCGTCGGCCTCGGCGCCGAGGTCGGCGATCTCCGCCCCTCGGAGCTTTCCGGCGGCATGCAGAAGCGCGTGGCGCTCGCCCGCGCCATCGCCGCCGAGCCCGAGATCATCATCTTCGACGAGCCGACGACCGGTCTCGATCCGATCATGGCCGACGTGATCAACGACCTCATCGTCAAATGCGTGCGCGACCTCGGCGCAAGCGCGATCTCGATCACTCACGACATGGCGAGCGCGCATAAGATCGCCGACCGTATCGCGATGATCTATAAAGGGCGTATCATCTGGGCGGGGTCCAAGGAGGAGATCGACCGGTCCGGCAACCCCTATGTCGACCAGTTCATCCACGGCCGCGCCGAAGGCCCGATCAAGATGGAGGTGCGCGCGCTGTGACCGGTCGGGGAGACTGATTTGGCGCGTGCGCAGGCCCGCTTCGTCTGCCAGGAATGCGGCGCCGTCCACCCGAAATGGGCGGGGCGATGCGATGCCTGCGGCGGCTGGAACAGCCTCGTCGAGGAGGCCCAGCGCGACAGCGCGCCCAAGGGGCTGGGCCGCGGCAAAGGCCGCAAGCTCGCATTCTCCGGCCTCGACGGCGCCGCCCAGGCGACGCCACGGCGCGTCTCGGGGATCGCCGAGTTCGACCGCGTCTGCGGCGGCGGCATGGTGCCGGGCTCGGCGCTGCTGGTCGGCGGCGATCCCGGCATCGGCAAGTCGACCGTGCTGCTGCAGGTGGTGGCGGCGCTCGCCTCGGGCAAAGGCGGCCCGCCGATCCGCTGCGCCTATGTCTCGGGCGAGGAGTCGCTGGACCAGGTGCGGCTGCGCGCAACCCGCCTCGCCGTGGCGGGCGCACCGGTGCAGCTCGCCGCCGCCACCGCCATCCGCGACATCGTCGCCTCGCTCGACGAGGTGGGCGCGCCCGACGTCGTCGTCATCGACTCGATCCAGACCATGTATCTCGACACGCTCGACAGCGCGCCCGGCACGGTCAGCCAAGTGCGCGCCGCGGCGCAGGAGCTCATCCGTCTCGCCAAGCAGCGGGGATTCTCGGTGATCCTGGTCGGCCACGTCACCAAGGAAGGGCTCATCGCCGGCCCCCGCGTGCTCGAGCACATGGTCGACACCGTGCTCTATTTCGAGGGCGAGCGCGGCCACCAGTTCCGCATCCTGCGCGCGGTCAAGAACCGTTTCGGCCCGACCGACGAGATCGGCGTCTTCGAGATGACCGATGCCGGCCTCGCCGAGGTGCCGAACCCGTCCGCCCTCTTCCTCGCCGAGCGTCAGGGCGAGACCTCGGGCGCGGCGGTCTTCGCCGGCATGGAAGGCACGCGGCCGGTGCTGGTCGAGATCCAGGCGCTGGTGGCGCCGTCGAGCCTGGGCACGCCGCGGCGCGCCGTCGTCGGCTGGGACGGCAACCGGCTCGCCATGGTGCTGGCCGTGCTCGAGGCGCGCTGCGGCGTGCAGATCGGGCTCAACGACATCTATCTCAACGTCGCCGGGGGCTTGCGCATCACCGAGCCCGCGGCCGATCTCGCCGTGGCGGCCGCGCTGGTGTCGGCGTTGAGCTTGCAGCCGGTGCCGCCGGAGACGGTGATCTTCGGCGAGATCGGGCTCTCCGGCGAGGTGCGGCCGGTGGGCCAGGCCGAAGCGCGGCTCAAGGAGGCGGCGAAGCTCGGCTTCACCGCCGCGCTGGCGCCGGCCTATCGCGGCCGCGGCAAGGAGCGCTCGCCGCCTTCCGGCATCACGCTGCGCGAGCTTCGCCACCTGCGCCATCTCGTCGAGCTGTTCGAGGATCAGCCGCGCCGCGCCCAGCGCAACCTGGCGACGCCGGGAGCGCGGCGGTGAACCTGCTCGACATCATCGTCATCGGCGTGATCCTGCTCTCCGGCCTCTTCGCCTTCGCCCGCGGCTTCGTCAAGGAAGCGCTGTCGGTGGCCGCCTGGGTCGGCGCCGCCTTTGCCGCGCTCTACGCGCTGCCTTATGCCGCGCCCGTCGCCGAGCGCTTCCTGCCCAAAGGGCCGGTGGCCGATGCGGCGGCGGGACTCGCCGTGTTCCTGGTGGCGCTGATCGTGCTGTCGCTCGCCACCTCGGCGGTTGCCGGCCGGGTCAAGGAGAGCTCGCTCTCCGCCGTCGACCGCACGCTCGGCCTGGTCTTCGGCCTGGTGCGCGGGCTGGTGCTGGTGTGCCTCCTCTATATCGCCCTCTCCTGGGCGCTGCCGGCGGGCAGGCAGCAACAGCCGGGGTGGATCGCCGACGCCAAGACGCTGCCGTTGCTCGCCAACGGCGCGGAACGGCTGCGCGCGCTGGTGCCGGCCGCCTACCGCGCCAAGGCGCAGGCCACCGCCGAGGACACCCGTCGCGCCGCCGAGCAGATGAACGAGGCGGCGGGCGCCATGCGGGCGCTGAGCACGCCGCGCCAGCCGGCGACCGCGGTGCACGACCACGCCACCCCCTATTCGCCGGACGACCAGCGCGATCTCAACCGGCTGATCCAACAGCAGCAGGACGTGAAGTAGATGTCGACGCCCCCTGGCGGCAAGCGGCGGTTGCGTGTAGAAGGCAGCATTGGATCCTCGACATCCCGCCGGGCGATCCCCACCTTAGGCGCAGGCGCGGGGCTCTTAACCAAGGCAGCGTCGTCATGCTGACTACCCATCCTCTGGACGACGACCATCTGCGCGAGGAATGCGGCGTCTTCGGCATCTGGGGCCATGCCGAATCGGCGGCGCTGGCGGCGCTGGGGCTGCACGCGCTGCAGCATCGCGGCCAGGAGGCGGCCGGCATCGTCGCCTATGACGGCGAGCAGTTCCATGTCCATCGCGGCATGGGCCATGTCGGCGAGAATTTCAGCTCCAAGGAAGTGATCGGCCGGCTTGGGGGCCATTCCGCCATCGGCCATGTGCGCTACGCCACCACCGGCGAGGTGGCGATGCGCAACGTCCAGCCGCTGTTCGCCGATTTCGAGTTCGGCGGCCTCGCCATCTGCCACAACGGCAACCTCACCAACTCCTATCATCTGCGGCGCAAGCTGGTCGCCCGCGGCAGCCTGTTCCAGTCGACGAGCGACACCGAAGTCATCGTCCACCTCATCGCCACCAGCCTGAAGCGCACCGTCGAGGAGCGCATGGTCGACGCGCTGCGCCAGGTCGAAGGCGCCTACTCGCTGGTGGCGCTGACCCAGGACGGGGTGATCGGCGTGCGCGATCCGCTGGGCGTCCGGCCGCTGGTGCTGGGCAAGCTCGGCGATGCCTGGATCCTCGCCTCGGAGAGCTGCGCGCTCGACATCATCGGCGCCGATTTCGTGCGCGACGTCGAAGCCGGCGAGATCGTCACCATCAACGCGCTGGGGGTGCAGAGCAGCAAGCCCTTCGAGCGCGCCAAGCAGCGCTTCTGCGTCTTCGAGTACATCTATTTCGCGCGCCCCGACAGCGTCGTCGACGGCGTCAGCGTCTATGAGGCGCGGAAGCGCATCGGCGCCGAGCTCGCGCGCGAGAGCCACGTCGCCGCCGACATCGTCATCCCGGTGCCGGATTCCGGCGTGCCGGCGGCGCTGGGCTATGCGCAGGAGAGCGGGCTGCCCTTCGAGCTCGGCATCATCCGCAACCATTACGTCGGCCGCACCTTCATCGAGCCGACCGACCAGATCCGCCATCTCGGCGTCAGGCTCAAGCACAACGCCAACCGCGTGCAGCTCGCGGGCAAGCGCGTCATCCTGGTCGATGATTCCATCGTGCGCGGCACCACCTCGACCAAAATCGTCGAGATGATGCGCCAGGCCGGCGCGCGCGAGGTGCATATGCGCATCTCGAGCCCGCCCACCAGCCATTCCTGCTTCTACGGCATCGCCACGCCCGAGCGCGACAAGCTGCTGGGCGCGCGCATGGACGTGCCGGAGATGGCGCGCTTTATCGGCGCCGACAGCCTCGCCTTCGTCTCGATCGACGGGCTCTACCGCGCGATGGGCGAGAAGCGGCGCGATCCAGCGGCGCCGCGCTTCTGCGACGCCTGCTTCACCGGCGAGTATCCCATCGCGCTCGTCGACCACGACGCCGGCAAGGTCTCGACCCAGCTCTCGCTGCTCGCCGAAACGGCGTAGCACCGTGGCCACCGCTTCGACGAAGCGCCTCGGCGGGCGCATCGCGCTCGTCACCGGCGCGTCGCGCGGCATCGGCGCGGCGGTGGCGCGGCGGTTTGCCGCCGAAGGCGCGCATGTCATCCTGGTGGCGCGCACCGTGGGCGGGCTCGAGGAGCGCGACGACGAGATCCGCACGGCCGGCGGCAACGCCACGCTGGTGCCGCTCGACCTGCGCCAAGTCGACCAGATCGACCAGATGGGCGCGGCGCTCTACCAGCGCTTCGGCCGGCTCGACGTGCTCGTCGGCAATGCCGGCGTGTTGGGCGCGCTGTCGCCGATGGGACATTTCGTGCCCGGCGTCTGGGACGAGGTGATCGCCACCAACCTCACCGCCAATTGGCGGCTCATCCGCTCGCTCGACCCGCTGCTGCGGCTGTCCGAGTCTGGCCGCGCGCTCTTCACCACCTGCGCCGCCGGGCGCGAAGCCCTCCCCTATTGGGGCGCCTATGCCGCGAGCAAGGCGGCGCTCGAGACGATGGTGCGCATCTATGCCGGCGAGGTGACCAAGACGCGGCTCAAGGTGAACCTGGTCGATCCCGGCATTGTCGCAACCAACCTGCGCGCCCAAGGCTTCCCCGGTGAGGACCGCGCGGCGCTCGCCCGGCCGGAGGCGGTGACCGAGCCGTTCGTCGCGCTGGCATCGGCCGAGTGCGTGGTCAACGGCGAGATTCTCCGCGCGTAAGGCCACGGCGCGACGCGGAAGTCCTGGGAGCGGCGCCGCTTTACCATTGAAAATAGGCGCCCGCTACGGCGGGCGTGGACATCTTGTCGCCGCTGCTCGATGTCGCCGGCGCGGTCGAGGAGGCGCCGCTGCCGGGACCTTGGCAGGCGCCCAGCAAGGCGATGATCGCCGTCGAGGCGAGAAGAGTGGCACGTTTCGCCGTCCGGGATCGCCGCGTGAGCTCCATGGCACCGCCCTCCCCTGGACTCGACGCTAGGTGTCGCCGCGCGAATTTGTCAATCTTTCGCAGCCCGGCATCACGAACTCCTGATCTCTGCGCATGTCGCGACGCTTTCACCGTCGCCCCGTGGCCGGTGAAATCGATTCTGACTGCGATTTTCCCGCGCCATCACGCCTCACTCCTCGGCGTAAGGGTTTTCCCCCTTGCGCAGCATCATGCGGATGGGCACGCCGGGCAGGTCGAACTCCTCGCGCAGGAGATTGACGAGATAGCGCCGGTAGGTGTCCGGCAGCTCGCCCGGCTTCGAGGCGAAGAGCGCAAAGGTCGGTGGGCGGATATTCGCCTGCGCCATGTAGCGCAGCTTGAGGCGGCGGCCGGAGACCAGCGGCGGCGGATGGCGCTCCTGCACGCGGGCGAGCCAGCGGTTGAGGCGCGGCGTGCCGATCCGCCGGTTCCACGCCTCGTGGGTCTCGATCACCGCCGGCATCAGCTTGGCGAGACCGGCGCCGCTCAGCGCCGAGAGCGTCACCGGCCGCAGCCCCTGAAGCTGCGGCAGCGAGGTCTCGAGCCGATCCTTGACCCGCCTGAGCGCCGCCGTCTTGTCCTCGACCACATCCCATTTGTTGACGGCAAGGACCAGCGCGCGCCCCTCGCCCTCGACCATCTCGGCGATCGCGAGATCCTGCTTCTCGAGGCCCTGCGTTCCGTCCACCACCAGCACCACCACCTCGGCGAAGCGGATGGCGCGCAGCGTGTCGGCAACGGAGAGCTTCTCGAGCTTGCCTTCGACCTTGGGCCGCCGCCGCAGCCCGGCGGTGTCGATCAGCCGCACCGTGCGGCCCCGCCATTGCCAGAGCGTGGCGATGGCGTCGCGGGTGGTGCCGGCCTCGGGGCTGGTCAGCACGCGATCCTCGCCGAGCAAGCGGTTGACCAGGGTCGACTTGCCGACATTGGGCCGACCGATGATCGCGAGCTGCAGCGGCCGCTCGCGCTCGCGCTCGCCTTCGGGCGCAGGCGCGGGCGCGCTTGCCGCCTGCTGGTCGGCGAAAGGGGCGAGCACGGCATAGAGATCGGCCATGCCCTCGCCATGCTCGGCCGAGATCGCGACCGGCTCGCCGAGCCCCAGCGCGAAGGCCTCGAAGACGCCGCTGGTGCCGCCCCGCCCTTCGGCCTTGTTCGCCACCAGCACCACCGGGGTCTTGCCGCGGCGCAGCCAATCGGCGAAATGGCGGTCGACCGGCGTGACGCCGGCGCGCGCGTCGATCACCAGCAGTGCGACGTCGGCGTGCTCCAGCGCGCGGGCCGTCTGCTCCTGCATGCGCGCGCCGAGACTGCCGGGCTCGGCCTCGTCGAGCCCGGCGGTATCGATGACGCGGAAGCGCAGATCGCCCAGCGCGGCCTCGCCCTCGCGCCGGTCGCGGGTCACGCCCGGCGTGTCGTCGACCAGCGCCAGGCGGTGGCCGACCAGGCGGTTGAACAGCGTCGATTTGCCGGTATTGGGCCGGCCGATGATGGCGACCGTCAGTGCCATCGCCCCTCCGGCGCCGTCACTTGAGCGCGATCAGATCGGCTTCGTCGGTCAGCACGAAGAGCATGTTGTCGGCGACGATCGGATCGAGAAAGACGCCGTCGGGAAACTCGACGCGCCCCAGCGCCTGGCCGGTATAGGGCGAGAGCGAGATCGCGTCGCCGGTGGACGCGACGACGATGAGCCGGTCGCCCGCCAGCACCGGCCCGGCCCAGCTGATCGGATCCGCCTTCTTCTTGGGATCCTCGTAGCGCGGCAGCTCGGCCGCCCAGCGCACGCGGCCGTCCTGGCGCGTCAGACACATGAGATCGACGTCGTTGGACAGCACATAGATGTAATCGCCGGCGATCCAGGGGCCATGCGTGCCGCCGATATCCTGCTCCCAGACACGGTCGCCGGTGCGCAGGTCGATCGCCACCATGCGGCCGCCATGGCTCACGGCATAGACGCGGCCGCGATCGATGACCGGGCGACCGCGGATATCGGCGATCGTCGACAAGGCGCCCAGCGGGCGCGCGGTGGCGAGGTTGTCGGTCCAGAGCGGCCGCCCGTTCTCGACCCGCAGCGCAAACAGCTCGCCCGAGCTGTAGGGCACGATGACGATGTCGCCTTCCACCGCCGGGCTCGCCGCGCCCAGCAGGCCGGCCGTCTCGGGAATGCCGTTATGCGTCCACAGGCGATGGCCGTCATCGGCCGACAGGACCTCGAGCTGGTTCTCGACGGTCACGGCGAAGACGCGCCCGTCGGCCACCGTCGGCGCGCCGCGCACCGGCGCGGCCACCTGCTGGCGCCAGATCTCCTTGCCGGTGGCCGCCTCGAGCGCCAGCACCTGGCCATAGCCGGTCGTGACGTAGACGCGGTCGCCGGCGGCGGCGACGCCGCCGCCATAGGCGTGGCCGATCTCCGTTCCGGGCTTCACGTCGTTGCGCCACTGCTCGCGTCCGCTCTTGTCGTCGAGCGCGATCACCACGTCGCGGGCGTCGAGCGCGAAGACCCGGCCGCCCTCGACCACCGGCGGCGACAGCACAGCGCCGTAGCGCGACCGGCCGTCGCCGATGCTTCTGGACCACGCCCTGGCCAGCGCGCCGTCGAGCGCGGGATGCTGCATGGCATGGGAGGGCGTGCCCCCCGCCTGCGGCCAATCGGCATTCATCGCCGGGCGCGGCAGGCGCACCTGGAGCTTGGCGAGCGCCGGATCCGGCTCGAGGCTGCGGTCCAGCGTCAGCACCGAGACGCGCGTGCCCTTCAGCTTTTGCTTGTTCGAATCCGGGAACAGGGTATCGAACAAGCTGCACCCCGCCAGCGTCAGCGCCAGCGCCAGCAGCCCCGCCCGGGCCAAGACGCGCGTCACTCTCAATGCCTCTCTCCGCTCACTCCGCCAGCGCCGTGAGCATCTCGGCGGCACGCGCGCGCAGGCCTTGCGGGGCCGCGAGGTCGTCGGCGATGCGTTGGTAGGTCGCGCGCGCCGCCAACTTGTCGCCGGCCTTGAGGTCGGCCAGCGCGGTGAGCTCCAGCGCCGAGGGATGCCAGGGATTGTCCGCCGAGGTCAACGGCGCGAGAGCGGCGATGATCGCCTTGGGATCGCCCTTGGCGAGACCGTATTGCGCCGCCAGCAGCGTCGCCACGTCGCGGTAGATTGGGTCGACCGAGCTGTCGGCGGCAAGCGCGCCATAGGCGGCGACGGCACCGTCGACATCGCCGGCATGCGCCTTGAGCGCCGCCTCTTCGAGCCGCGCCAGGGTGGCATGGCCGCCGCCCGCCTGGCGCGCGATCGCGGCAAAGGCGGCGGCGGCATCCTGGTCCTTGCCTTGGCGCGCGAGGTTGAGCGCCGCGACATAGCGCGCCCCTTCCGCCTCGCGCTGATGTAGCTGATACTGGCGCCATTGGGTGACGCCGCCGGTCGCAACCACGAGGAGCACGGCCAGCGCAATAACGTACTTGCCGTAGCGCGCCCACAGCTTCGCGAAATTCTCGCGCCGCAGCTCCTCGTCGACTTCCTGGAAGATATCGCTCACAAACCTACTCCAACCGCGCGCCGTGCGGGCGCCACCATAGCCCCTCACCCCGAATGAGGCAAACCGCGGCCCCGGGTTTGGCGCTGGACCTCGGCCCGGAAATGAGGAAAACTGCTGTTTGTGGCGACCCTATGATGATCCTTCCCAGCGGCGACCGATGGCGACACTCTTCCGTCTGAGCGATCACCGGCGCAGACAGAGAACGGTCTTCTTCACTCGCCCCGAGCTGAACCAGCTCCTCTCGCTCTACAGCCGCCAGGTCGCGCGGGGCGAATGGCGCGACTACGCCATCGACCACCGCGAGGGCACGGCGGCGTTCTCGGTCTTTCGCCACACTCAGGAGAGCGCGCTCTACACCGTCATCAAGACGGCGCCGGGCGCCGGCCGGCAAGGCGATTTCGCCTTGCTCAGCGGCCGCCAAAGGCTGACCACTGGCAAGGCGCTGGCCGAGGTGCTGGCGAGCCTGCAGCACAAGCTGCGCGGCAAGGCGGCCCGGCTCGACGGCGAGAGCGCCGGCTAGGCGCCGGCCGCCTCAGTGCCCGCGGTCGCGCTCCACCGCGGCCTCGATGCCCAGCGCCAGCGACAGCAGGCGGCGATCCTCGCCATGGCGGCCGACCAGCATCAACCCGACCGGCGCCGTCCCCGGCGGGTGGATCGGCAGCGTCAGCGCGCAGCGATCGAGAAAGTTGATGAGCGAGGGGTTGCGCAACAAGCGGGCGTTGAGCCGCCAGAACTCCTCATCCTTGTCGAAGGCGGCGATCTCCGGCGCGACCAGCGGCAGGGTCGGCATGATGAGCGCGTCGAACTCGGCCGTGCGCGCCTCGACACGGGCGATGAAATCGGCGCGCTGCCAGCCGAGCGTGACATAGTCGGCGGCGCTCATCTCCCGGCCGCGCTCGATGCGCTGGCGCACGCGCGGGTCGTATTCGGCGCCGCGCCGCGCGATGAGCCCGGCATGCCAGGCATAGGCCTCCGGGGGCGAGAAGCCGCCCTTGGCGTTGATCGCCGCGTACTCGCCGAGCTCGGCGAGCGGCAGGTCGACCAGCCGCGCGCCGGCGCGCGACAGGACCGAGGTGGCGCGCTCGAAGGCGCGGGCGACATCGGCGTCGAGATCGTCGAGCACCACCGTGCGCGGCACTCCCAGCCGCAGCCCCGCCACCGCCGCTTCCGGCGGCAGCACCGGCGCCTCGCCCGCCAGGATCGCGTCGGCGATGGCGCAGCAGCCGACGCTGAGGCCGAGCGGCCCGATCGAATCGAGCGTGGTCGAGAGCGGCGTCGCGCCGTCGCGCGGGACGCGCTTTTGCGTCGGCTTGAAGCCGACGGTGCCGCACAGCGCGGCGGGGATGCGCACGGACCCGCCGGTATCGGTGCCGATCGCCAGCGCCGCCATGCCGTCGGTCAGCGACACTGGCGCTCCCGCGGAAGAGCCGCCGGGGATGCGCTTGCGGTCATAGGGATTGCCGGGCGTGCCGTAATGCGGATTGATGCCGACGCCGGAAAAGGCGAACTCGGTCATGTTGGTACGGCCGACGATCACCGCGCCGGCGGCGCGCAGCCGCGCCACGACCGGCGCGTCGCAGGCCGCCGGCGGGGCGTCGTCGAGCGCCCGGGAGCCGGCAAGCGTGCGCTCGCCGGCGACGTCGAACAGATCCTTGATCGATACCGGCAGCCCCGCGAGCGGCGAGGCGACATAGCCGGCCCGGCGCAGCCGATCCTGCGCGTCGGCGGCGATTCCGGCGCTTTCAGCATAAACCCTAAGGAAGGTGCGCCCGCCCTCGCCGGCGGGATCGGCGATGCGCGCCAGCGCCGCCTCCACCAGCCCGCGGCTGGTGGCGCGGCCGGCGGCGAGAGCGGCGGCAAGGCTCGCCACGGTGGGTTTGGTCGCCGGGTCCGGAGCGGGCATCGTGGTCCTCATCCAGGGGGTCGCCGTGAGGGGCGAGGAGACTACGGCCGGCGGCGCCAGGCAATGAAAATCCGGCTCCCGTAGGCGGCGAAATTTCCCCGGGCGCGGAACAATCTATGGACATGGGCGTTCCCATGCCGCGGTGGCTCGGCGCCTACCGGAGCCATTCTGGAAAGGAAGTGCATGGCGCTTGATCTTCCTCTCGTCCCGCCTCGGGCAACGGGCGAATCCTATGGCATTGCGCGATCGCAGGCGACGGCCGCGGCCGCCACCGGCACCCCTGTCGCCGCCGCGCCGGTCATCGTGCCGCGCGCTTCGGCCGGCTGCCGCTTCTGCGGCGGCACGCTGCACGACTTCGTCGATCTCGGCATGTCGCCGCTCTGCGAGAGCTTTCTCAGCGCCGACCAGCTCGATGCGATGGAGCCGTTCTACCCTCTCAAGGTGATGGTCTGCGGCAACTGCTTCCTGGCGCAGGTGAAGGAATACGTCGCGCCGGAGCACATCTTTCGCGAATACGCCTATTTCTCGTCCTATTCCCAGGCGTGGCTCGATCACGCCCGGCGCTATGCCGAAACGGCGGCGGCGCGGTTTCAACTGACGCGCGGCAGCCGCATCGTCGAGCTCGCCAGCAACGACGGCTACCTGCTGCAGTTCTTCCTCGCCAAGGGCTTCGAGGTGCTGGGCATCGATCCCGCGGAGAACGTCGCCAAGGCGGCGGCGGCAAAGGGCGTGCGGACGCTGACGCGGTTCTTCGACCGCGACCTCGCGCGCGAGCTCGCCAATGCCGGGACGCTCGCCGACCTCATCATCGGCAATAACGTGCTGGCGCAGGTGCCGGACATCAACGGCTTCCTCGCCGGCGTACCATCGATCCTGAAGCCGCGCGGCGTCGCGAGCTTCGAGTTCCCGCACCTGCTTCGCCTGATCGAGGAGAACCAGTTCGACACCATTTATCACGAGCACTTCTCGTATTTCTCGCTGATGACCGCCGAGCGCATCCTGGGCGCCCAGGGATTGCGCGTGTTCGATGTCGAGGAGCTCTGGACGCATGGCGGCTCGCTCCGGCTCTATGTCTGCCATGCCGACAACGCCGCCCAGCCGACGCTGCCGTCGGTGGCGGCGCTCGTCGAGCGCGAGCATCGCGCGGGCCTGCGCGAGCTGCGAACCTATGCTGCCTTCGAGGAAAGAGCCCGGGAGACCAAGCGCGGCTTGCTCGAGTTCCTAATCGGCGCCAAGCGCGACGGCAAGAGCGTCGTGGGATACGGCGCGCCGGGGAAAGGCAACACGCTGCTCAACTATTGCGGCATCCGCACCGATTTCGTCGACTACACCGTCGACCGCAATCCTTATAAGCACGGCAAGTTCCTCCCGGGCACGCACATCCCGATACTGGCACCGGAGCATATCGCCGCGACCCGGCCCGACTACCTGCTGATCCTGCCGTGGAATCTCAAGGACGAGATCATGGCGCAGATGGCCTATATCCGCGACTGGGGCGGCCGGTTCGTGGTGCCCATCCCGGTGGTGACGGTGCATTCGTGAACGCGGCGACACCGGTGCGAAGGAAGAGGTAAGCGATGCGTGTGGTGCTGTTCTGCGGCGGCCTCGGCATGCGGCTGCGCGATTACTCCGAAACCATCCCCAAGCCGATGGTGCAGATCGGCTATCGCCCGCTGATCTGGTGGGTGATGAAATACTACGCGCATTTCGGCTATCGCGATTTCATCCTCTGCCTCGGCTACAAGGGCGACGTCATCAAGGAGTATTTCCTCAGCTACAACGAGTGCCGCTCAAACGATTTCGTGCTCTCGCAGGGCGGCAAGCGCGTGGAGCCGCTGCAGAAGGACATCGAGGATTGGCGCATCACCTTCGTCGACACCGGCATCAACGCCAATATCGGCGAGCGGCTGATGGCAGTTGAGCCTTTCCTGCGCGACGAGGAGATCTTCCTCGCCAATTACAGCGACGGACTCACCGATTTCCCGCTGCCGGTCATGGTCGACGCGTTCGCGCGCAGCAGCAACATCGCGACATTCCTCAGCGTCCGGCCCAACAGCAGCTTCCATTTCGTCACGCGCCGCGAGGACGGCCTCGTCACCTCGATCGACGACGTCCTCAGCGCCAATGCCTGGATCAACGGCGGCTTCTTCGTGCTGCGCCGCGAGATTTTCGACTACATGCGGCCGGGCGACGAGCTGGTGGTCGAGCCCTTCCAGCGCCTGATCGGCGCCGGGCGGCTCGCCACCCAGGCCTATGACGGGTTCTGGCGCTGCGTCGACACCTTCAAGGATCTGCAGGCGCTCGACACGCTCTATACCAAGGGCCGTGCGCCGTGGGAGCTGTGGCGGCGCGAGCCGGCCGGTGTCGCGCGCGCGCGCGCCACGGCGCCGGCGGCGGAACGCGAGCCCGCCGGCTGGCAGGTTCGCGCCGGCAGCTAGTCGGAAGGTCGGACGATGCTCGGCCTCGCCTTTGCCGGCCCGCCGGAGCCGTTGCGGCTGCTCTGCCTCGGCGCTCATCCCGACGACATCGAGATCGGCTGCGGCGGCAGCATCCTGCGGCTGATCGCCGAGCAGCCGGGAATGAGCGTACGCTGGGTGGTGTTCAGCGGCAGCGAGCGCCGGCGCGAGGAGGCAAGGAGCGCCGCGCAGCATTTCCTTGCCGGCTCCGTCGATGCCGAGATCAGCCTGCTCGACTTCCGCGACGGCTTCTTTCCCGCCCAGCACGCCGAGATCAAGGACGCCTTCGAACGGCTGAAGCGCGACTACCGCCCGTCGCTGGTGCTGACGCATTATCGCGAGGATCTGCATCAGGATCACCGGCTCGTCGCCGAGCTTACGTACAATACCTTCCGCGATCATCTCGTCTGGGAATACGAGATACCGAAATACGACGGCGACATCGGCAACCCCAACCTGTTCTTTCCCTTGAGCCGCGAGCAGTGTCGGCGCAAGGTGGCGACGCTGCTCGAACATTTTCCGAGCCAGCGCGAGCGCGCGTCATGGTTCACCGAGGAGACCTTCTTCGCTCTGCTGCGGCTGCGCGGCATCGGCTGCAACGCGCCGAGCGGCCTCGCCGAAGCGTTCTATTGCCGCAAGGCGGTGGCTTAACCGCCGGCGCGGGGCCTCAATGAGGCGCCGCGCCGCCGACGAGCCGCCGATCGACATCGCCGGCGTGCGCCTCACCCATCCAAGCCGCATCCTCTATCCCGGTCAGGGCATCACCAAGCGCGACCTCGCCGTCTATTATCAGAAGGTGGCGGATTGGATGCTGCCGCATGTGGCGGGACGGCCGCTGAGCCTGGTGCGCTGCCCCGAAGGCGAAGGCGGCGTCTGCTTCTATCAGAAGCACTTCGCCCAGCGGCTGCCGCCGGGCCTCAGCGGCATCGAGATCGTCGAGAAGACCGCGCGCGGCACCTATGGCGTGGTCGAGGACCTCGCGGGCCTGCTGGCGCTGGTTCAGATCGGCGTGCTCGAGCTCCATCCCTGGGGCTCGACGGTGCAGCGGCTGGAAACGCCGGACCGGCTGATCTTCGATCTCGACCCCGATCCGAGCCTCGGCTGGACGGAGGTGGTCGAGGCGGCGCTGGAGCTGCGCCGGCTGCTGCAGGAGCTCGGCCTCGAGAGCTTCGCCAAGACCACCGGCGGCAAGGGCCTGCATGTGGTGGTGCCGCTGCGGCCGCTGATCGACTGGGAGCGCCTGCACGCCGCCGCGCGCGCCATCGCGCTCCTCCTCGCCGAGCGGGCGCCGCAGCGCTACACCCTCGAGGCCGCCAAAAAAGCCCGCCGGCAGCGCATTTTCATCGACTACCTGCGCAACGGCCGGGGCCAGACCGCGGTCGCGCCCTACTCGCCGCGCGCCCGCAGCGGCGCGCCGGTGGCGACGCCGCTGGCTTGGCCGGAGGTCGAGGCGGCGCCGCGTCCCGACCGTTTTACGGTCAAGACCGTGCCCAGCCGCCTCGCCGGCCTCGCCCGCGATCCCTGGCGCGACATGGCGACACTGCGCCAGTCGCTCGGCGCCAAGCTGCTGCGGCGGCTGGGGATCTAAGGGTTAGCGCGGCAGCGCATGGCGCGCCGGGCGGCGCGGCGCGGCGCGGCGGCTGGGGACCGGCGGCGGCGGCTCGGCAATGGCGGCGACGCTGGTGTCGAGCGCTTCCTGCAGGTCGATCATGACCGGCGGCGGCGGCGGGCGCGGCACCACCGGCTTCTCGCCGCGGCGCTTGGCCTGGGCGAAATGGAACAGCGCCTCCTGATAGCGATCGCGGAAGTCGCGGCGGGGGTCGAAGGCGCCGGTGAGCCGGGCGACGATGCGCTCGGCCTGCTCGATCATCGCCTCGTCGGGCGGCGCGTTGTCGATCTCGGCGAAATAGGCATCGGCGCCGCGCACCTCGTGAGCGGCGCGCAGCGTGGTGAGCAGCATGCCGCGGCCGCGCGGCTCGATCAGGGCGGCGCGCTCGCGGCCGCCGAGAACCAGGCGGCTCACCCCGGCAAGGCCGCGCCGGCGCATCGCCTCGCGCAGCACGGCAAAGGCGGCATCGCCGCCGCGCCCGTCCGGCACGAGGAAATAGGGCGTGTCCATATAGGCGGGATCGACGGTCCGGCGCTCGATGAAACGCTCGAGCACGAGGTGGCGCGAGGAGCTGATCTCAAGCTCGGCGAGCTCGCGCTCCTCGACCAGCACGATCTGCCCGGGATCGACCTCGTAGCCCTTGACCACCGCCTCGCGCGCCACCTCCTTGCCGGTCTGCGGGTCGTGCGGACGCAGCTGCAGGCGGTTCAGCGTGGCGCGGTTAAGCGACTGCAACCCCAGCCGGTCCGCCCGGACGATCGCGGCATGAAGCCGCACCGGACAACCGACCCGGGCGAGGACAAGAAACCCTTTCCAGCTTGCGCGCGGCCCCATGCATCCCCGTTCTCGCCATGGTCCCACAACCCGGCGACCCCAGCGTCAACGCTGCGCCGAACCAAAGGTTGCACGCCGCGTCAAAACCATGGCTCCGGCGATCCGCCGCGGCGGCGTTAACCTCGTTGCAAGTGCTGCTCGCCTATAAAAGAGCCGCCATGCAGGCAAGACAATCCTTTGCCCCGTCCCAGCGGCGCGCGGCCGGCGCCGAGGCGGCGCCGTCGCGGCGCTTCGTCATGCCCGCGCCCAGCCCCGAAGAGGTCCGCGCCGGCATCTGTTATATGCTGGCCAGCGTCTTCGTCTTCGCCGTGATCAACGCCCTGGTCAAATGGGAGGCGGCGCGCTACCCGCTCGGCGAGGTGGTGTTCTTTCGCTCCGGCTTCTCGCTGCTGCCCTGCCTCGCGCTTCTCGCCGGCGGCGGCAACCCCTGGCGGCGCCTGCGCACCCGGCGCCTCAAGCAGAATATCGGCCTCGGAATCCTGCAATTCATCTCCATGATGCTCATCTTCGCCGCCTTCGGCATGATGCCGCTCGCCGATGCGATCGCGATCACCTTCTCCACCCCCTTGTTCCTGACCCTGCTGTCGATCCCGCTGCTCGGCGAGCGCGTCGGACCGCACCGCTGGGCGGCGGTGCTGGTGGGCTTTGCCGGGGTGTTGCTGATGATCCGGGCCGGCGGCGGCCTCGGCGGCGGACTCGCCTCGACCGGGGCGCTGCTGGCGCTGGCAAACGCGGCCCTCGGCGCCCTTGGCGCCATCGCCTTGCGGCGCATGACGCTCACCGAGCCGAGCCTCATCCTGGTCACCTACCCGGCGCTGGTCACCACGGTGCTGAGCGTGGCGCTGCTGCCCTTCGGCTGGACGACACCGGGCTGGGGGGATGGGCTGCTCCTGGCCGGGATCGGGCTCGGCTCGGGCATCGGCCAGTTCTGGGCGACGCAAGCATTCCGCTTCGCCCCGGCGGCGGTGGCGGCGCCGTTCGGCTATCTCACCATGATCTGGTCGATGGGGCTCGGCTACCTTTTCTGGGGCGATGTGCCGACGGCCATGCTGATCGCCGGGGCCGCCGTGGTGGCGGCCAGCGGCCTTTACATCCTTTATCGCGAGGCGGTGCGGCGCTCGCCGCAAGCAGCGCCGCTCGCCGCCGGATCCGACTGACCCCTCTTTTCCGCCACCGGCCGCGCGCGCATAATTGCCGGCGCGGGGTGAGATGTGACGCGCTTCTTTCCCGGCAGCAGCCGCCTCGGCGCGCTTGTCGGCCTGATCGGGCTTCTCCTGGCGCCCGTGTCGGCGCTCGCGGCGGGCTGCTTTGCGGCAGTCGCCGGCGCCGCGCCGACAGCGGTGCCGGCGGCGTTCCGCGCCGCCGCCGCGGGCGAGGTCGCGCTGACCTTCCTCGGCCATGCCAGCTTCCTCATCGAGAGCCCCGGCGGGGTCAGCATCGTCACCGACTACAATGGCTTCAACCGCCCAGCCTTCCCTCCCGACATCGTGACGATGAATCACGCCCATGCGACGCACTACACCGATGTCGTCGATCCCGGCATCAAGCTGGTGCTGCGAGGCTGGGACGCCGGCACCGGCATCCCGCACTACGACCTGACCTACGGCGATGTCCATATCCGCAATGTGCCGACCAACATCCGCGACGGCGCCGGCACCGAATTCGGCGGCAACTCGATTTTCGTCTTCGAGATCGCCGATCTCTGCATCGCGCATCTGAGCCATCTGCATCACACGCTCGCCCCCGAGCATCTCGCCGCGCTCGGCCAGGTCGACGTTCTGCTGGCGCCGGTTGACGGCGCCTACACGTTGAGCCAAGCCGACATGATCGAGGTCATCGAGCAGATCAAGCCGCCGCTGGTCGTGCCCATGCACTATTTCGCGCCGAGCGTGTGCAGCGCTTCCTTGCGCGCACCGGCGGCCGCTACCCCGTCCACGTCAACCCCACCGCGCAGGTGGCGCTGTCGCGCGCGATGCTGCCGAAGACGACGGCGATCCTGGTGTTGCCGGGGGATTAGCCCGAAGGCGTCGCCCGCATGCGGGTCAGCGCGCCGATCACCTCGAGCATCGGCGTCGCCACCCCGACATCCTTGCCGAGCTCGATCACCGCGCCGACCAGCGGCTCGATCTCGACCGGGCGGCCGGCCTCGAAATCCTGCAGCATCGAGGTCTTGAAGTCGCCGACATGGCGCGCCTCCTCGATGCGCGCCTCGACGGTGCGGTCAAAGCGCGCGCCGAGCCGTTCGGCGACTGCCTGGCATTCCAGCATCGCCGAGCGCAGCACCGAGAGAACGCCGGGATCATCGGCCATCCGCGTCATCTTGGCGCCGGTGAGCACGCTCACGGGGTTGAAGGCGACGTTGCCCCAGAGCTTCATCCAGACCGCGTCGCGGATCCGCTCCGTGGTCTCGATCTTGACGCCGGCGGCGGTGAAAAGCGCGGCAAGCCGGGTCAGCCGCGACGAGGTCGAGCCATCGGGCTCGCCCAGGATCAGCAAATTGCCGCCGAAGCGGCGGACGCGGCCGGGCTCGGGCACGGCGGCCGCCATATAGACGACGCAGCCGATGACGCGGGCGGGGTCGAGGCGGGCCGCGAGGCGGCCGTCGGGATCGGCGGCGGCGATGCGCCGGCCTTCGAGCGGCGCGCCGGCGCGGTAGGGGAACCACCAGGGAATGCCGTTCTGCGCCGGCAGCAGCACGGTCTCGGCGCCGATGAGCGAGGCGATCGCCGGGCCGGCAGCGCTCATGGCATGCGCCTTGGCGGCGATGACGACCAGCTCCTGGGCGCCGAGCTCCTCGGCACGGTCGGTAGCGCGCAGCCGCAGCGTCTCTACCGTGCCGCGATCATCGAGCACGAGCCCGCGCTCGCGTATCGCCTGCAGATGCGGCCCGCGCGCGACGACGCAAACCTCGTGGCCGGCGCCGGCGAGCTTCGCCGCGATATAGCCGCCGATCGCGCCGGCGCCGAAGACGGCGATCTTCATGGCGCGGCGTACCGGTAGGCCTTGGCCGCGGCGGCGATCTCGCCCGGGTCGAAATCGTCGATCTCGGCCAGCAGCTGGTTGGTGACGACGTCGCCGGCCGTCACCGGCTGGGCCGAAGCGAGCCGCCTCTCGCGCGCCTGCCCCGCCGAGGTAGGGCCGCTGCTGTTCATCGCCCCCGCGCTGATCCCAGACATGGTTTAGTCCCGTTTGTTCGGCGATGAAGAGATGAGGCTATAGGGCGCTCCCGGCAGCGTCAATCGGCCGCTCCCTGGCCGCCGCTGCCGACCGGCCACAACCTCTGCTTATTATTTCCCTGTCGTCCGGCCACCGCACACGGCGCCTCGCGGCGGTAGCCGGGCCGGCGTCAGCCGAGCGGCAGAGCCGCCGCGGCCGGGCCGGCCGCGCCCGCGAATTCGGCTTGCGCCCGGCCGGGCCGTCCTTAATAAAGGGCGCCCATGCAGTTCCCCGCCCCGCCCCGGCTCGTCGCTGCCCTGCCGCCGGCAGGGCCGGCGCAGCAGCCATCGGTTGCGCCTCACCGTCCGGGTCCAGCCCGTCGCCCCCGCGCTAACAGGGCTGGCACCGCCGACCCGACGCACGGCTCGGGAGAGCCATGCTCAGGCTGATCACCAATCTGGTCGAGTTCAGCCGGCGCAACGCTGCGGCGGTGACGGCGGTGGCGCTGGTGCTTGCGATTTTCGGCGGCTACTACGCCGCCGGGCATTTCAGCATCGACACGGATGTCGACAAGCTGATCAATCCCGACCTGCCGTGGCGCCAGCGTGAGAAGGCGCTCGATACCGCCTTTCCGCAGAATGTCGACCTGCTGCTCGTCGTCCTCGACGCCAAGACGCCCGACCAGGCGGCAGACGCCACCGCCGCGCTGGCAGAGAAGCTCGCCGCGGAAAAGGCCCTCTTCAACAGCGTGCGCCGTCCCGACGGCGGCGATTTCTTCGCGAAGAACGGCCTGCTGTTCCTGTCGACGCAGGAAGTGCAGGATGTCGCCGATCAGCTGATCTCGGCGCAACCGCTGATCGGCACGCTCGCCGCCGATCCGAGCCTGCGCGGCGTCTTCGAGGCACTCGACCTCGCGGCGCAAGGCGTCGTCCACGGCGATATCGAGCCGAAGGAGATCGACGGCCCGCTCTCGGCGGTGGCGCAGGCCAGCGCGGCGGCGCTTGCCGGCAA
>JBKQTR010000209.1:0-3054 GCA_052143095.1 Allostellaceae bacterium | reverse complement strand
TCCGTGCCTCCGTGGTGAACCCCATATGCGATTGCCCTGCCCCTCAAGGGGGGAGGGGCAGTGCAGCAGCTTGGCTCTGCAGCAGCTTGGCTCTAAGGAGCGCAAACCCATGAGCACCTATCGCTGGATCCCTTGGGCCATTGCCGGCGGCCTCGGTGTCGTCGTCGTCGTCAACGGCGCGTTGGCATATTTCGCCGTGAGCTCCTCGACCGGACTCGTCACCGAGCATCCCTTCGAGAGCGGCAATGACTACAACCGCGTGCTCGCCGCCGCCGCGGCGGAGGACGCGCTGGGCTGGCGCGGCACGCTCGGCTTTACCGCCACGGGCGCCGGCGCCGGCGAGATCGCCGTCGAGCTTGCCGACCGCGCCGGGCGGAAGCTCAGCGGCCTCGCCGTGACGGCGCGCGTCACCCGCCCGGTCGAGCCGCTGCCCGCCACCAGCCTGACGCTGGTCGAAGCCGAGGCCGGGCACTACCGCGGCCCCGTCGCGCTGACGCGGCAGGGCCAATGGGAGGTGCATGTCGCCGCGCGCCGCGGCAGCGACGTCTTCGACTTCACGCAGCGGATCATCGTCAAATGAGCGCCGTCGCCGAGGCAGCGGCACTGCAGCGCGCCGGCGAGGCCGCGCCGGCGCGCTGCGCCCATTGCGGCGAGCCCGTGGCGGGTTCCGGCCGCTTCTGCTGCACCGGCTGCGCCGGCGCCTTTCGCCTCATCAGCGAGCTCGGGCTGGAGCGGTACTATCGCGGCCGCGTCCTCGATCCCGCGACGCGCCCGCTGCGCCCGGCCGAGGACAGCGTCGACGCCGCCGCTTACGCCGTGGCGGCGCCAGACGGCACCGCCGCGCTCCATCTCATGATCGACGGGCTGCATTGCCCCGCCTGCGTCTGGCTGATCGAGAGCGCGCTGCGCCGCCAGCCCGAGGTGACCGAGGCGCGCGTCAATCTGACGACGCGGCGGCTGCGTCTCGTTTGGCGCGGCGCCGCCGCCGACGGCGGGCGGCTGGTCGGGCTGATCCAGCGCCTGGGCTATCGCGTCGTGCCCTACGATCCCGAGCGCGTCGCAGGATTGGCCTCGGCCGAGGAGACGCGGCTGCTGCGCGCGCTGGCGGTGGCGGGCTTCGCCGCGGGCAATGTGATGCTGCTGTCGGTCGCGGTCTGGGCCGGGTTTGCCGGCGAGATGGGCGCCGCGACGCGCGACCTGCTGCACTGGGTCTCGGCGCTGATCGCGCTGCCCGCCATCGCCTATGCCGGCCAGCCCTTCTTCCGCTCGGCTGCCGGCGCGCTCCGCCGCGGCCGCACCAACATGGATGTGCCGATCTCGATCGGCGTGACGCTGGCCGCCGGCATGAGCCTCTACGAGACCATCACCGGCGGCGCGCAGACCTATTTCGACAGCTCGGCCATGCTGCTGTTCTTCCTGCTGATCGGCCGTTATCTCGACCTGCGCGCACGCGGGCGGGCGCGCTCGGCCGCCGAGCAGCTCGTGGGCTTCATGGCGCAGCCGGCCACCGTCATCGGCGCCGACGGCGCGCCGCAGCGCGTGCCGGCCGCCTCGGTCGCGGTCGGCGCCAGCGTGCTGGCGGCGGCGGGCGAGCGCATCGGCGTCGACGGCACCATTGCCGCCGGAAGCTCCGCCGTCGACAAGAGCCTGATCGACGGCGAGAGCCTGCCGGCCGACATCGCTCCCGGCAGCGCCGTGCTCGCCGGCATGGTCAATCTGCTGGCGCCGGTGACGATCACCGTGACCGCCGCCGGCGAGCGCACCTTCCTGGCGGAGATCGTGCGGCTGATGGAAGCGGCCGAGCAGGGCCGCGCCCGCCTCGTCCGCCTCGCCGACCGCGTCGCCCGGCTCTACGCGCCGGCGGTGCATGGGCTGGCGCTCGCCACCTTCGCCGTCTGGCTGCTGCTCGCGCCCTGGCAGGCGGCGATGCTCAATGCCGTGGCCGTGCTCATCATCACCTGCCCCTGCGCGCTGGGGCTCGCGGTGCCGGCGGTGCAGGTGATCGCCAGCGGAAGGCTGATGCGCCGCGGCATCCTGCTGAAATCGGCGACCGCGCTCGAGCGCCTGGCGGCGGTCGACACGGTGGTCTTCGACAAGACCGGGACGCTCACCTTGGGCCGCCTCGAGCTGGCAGCACCACCGGTCGATGGCGAGGCGTTGCGCCTTGCCGCAGCCCTTGCCGCCGCGAGCCGCCACCCGCTGAGCCAGGCGCTGTGCCGCGCCTGCCCGGACGCTGCGGCGCTGCCGGGCGTCGTCGAGCATGCCGGCGCCGGGCTCAGCGCCGCCACCGCCGCCGGCGAGCTGCGGCTCGGCAGCCGCTCCTTCTGCGGCGTCTCGGCGGTGGGCGATGACGGCGTGCCGGAGATCTGGCTCACCCGTCCCGGCCGCGCGCCGCAGCGCTTCGTCTGTGCCGACGCGCCGCGGCCGGACGCCGCCGCCGTGGTCGAGCGGCTGAAGCGCTCGGGCAAGCACGTCGTGCTGCTGTCGGGCGACCGGCGCAAAGCGGTTGCTGCGACCGCCGCCGCGCTCGGCATCGCCGACTGGCAGGCGGGGCTGGCGCCGGGCGAGAAGGTGTCGATCCTCGCCGCCTTCGCCGCGCGCGGCCGCAAGACGCTGATGATCGGCGACGGCCTCAACGACGCGCCGGCGCTCGCCGCCGCCTTCTGCTCGATGTCGCCGGCCAGCGCCGCCGATGTCAGCCAGACCGCCGCCGACATCGTCTTCCAGGGCCTCTCGCTCGGCGCCGTCACCGAGGCGCTGGGCGTGGCGCACCGCAGCCTGCGGCTGGTGCGCGAGAACCTCGCCTTCGCCGTGCTCTACAACGCGCTCGCCGTGCCGCTGGCGATGCTCGGGCTGGTGACGCCGCTGATCGCCGCGCTCGCCATGTCGAGCTCGTCGCTGATCGTCGTCGGCAATGCGCTGCGCCTGTCGCGGAGCGCACGATGAACGGATTGCTGCTGCTCATCCCGGTGGCGCTGGCGCTCGGGCTTGCCGGGCTCGTCACGTTCCTCTGGGCGCTGCGCTCGGGCCAGTTCGACGACCTCGACGGCGCCG
>JBKQTR010000208.1:0-34108 GCA_052143095.1 Allostellaceae bacterium | reverse complement strand
GGCTACAACACCATCGGCTTCTTCGCTCCGGACCCGCGCTTTCTCTCCAACGGGTTCATCTCGGAGTTCAAGACCACGGTGATGCGGCTGCACGATGCCGGCATCGAGGTGATCCTCGACGTCGTCTACAATCACACCGGCGAAGGCAACCATCTCGGGCCGACGCTGGCCTTCCGCGGCATCGACAATGCATCCTATTACCGGCTCGAGGCGGACCGGCGCTTCTATACCGACTACACCGGCACCGGCAACACGCTCAACATCGACCACCCGCGCGTGCTGCAGCTGGTCATGGACAGTCTGCGCTACTGGGCGGGCGACATGCATGTCGACGGCTTCCGCTTCGATCTGTGTCCGACGCTGGGGCGCGCGCATGGCGAGTACCGCCGCGACAGCCCGTTCTTCGCCGCCATTCGCCAGGACCCGCTGCTGTCGCAGGTGAAGCTCATCGCCGAGCCCTGGGATCTCGGCCCCGGCGGCTATCAGCTCGGCAATTTCCCGCCGGGATGGGCGGAGTGGAACGCCGCCTACCGCGACACCGTGCGCCGCTTCTGGAAAGGCGATCACGGGGTGGCGGCCGAGCTCGCCTCGCGGCTGGCCGGCTCGTCCGACATCTTCGGCCATCGCGGCCGGCGGCCCTGGGCGAGCGTCAACTTCATCACCGCCCATGACGGCTTCACCCTCACCGACGTCGTCAGCTACAGCGACAAGCACAACGACGCCAACGGCGAAGGCAACCGCGACGGGCACGACGCCAATTTCAGCTGGAATTGCGGCGTCGAGGGGCCGACCGACGATCCCGCGATCCTGGCGTTGCGCGACCGGCAGAAGCGCAATCTCCTGGCAACCCTGCTGCTGTCGCTCGGCGTGCCGATGCTGCTCGCCGGCGATGAGATCGGCCGCACGCAGCAGGGCAACAACAACGCCTATTGTCATGACAACGAGCTCTCCTGGCTCGATTGGGAGCACATTCGCCCCGAGGACGAGCGGCTGCGGGATTTCGTGCGCTTTCTCGTCAATCTCCGCCGGCGCCACCGCGTCTTCTCGCGGCCGCGCTTCTTTCGCGGCGAGGCGGTGTCGGAGGCCGGGCTCAAGGACATCACCTGGATCACGCCCGAGGGCCGCGAGGCGACGGTCGAGGATTGGACCAACCCGGTTGCGCTCTCGCTGGCCTATGTGCTCGGCGGCGACGCCGGCGCGTTCTACACCCCGGGCGGCCAGCGCGACATCGATGAGAGCTTCCTCGTCATGCTCAACGCCTGGGATCAGGATCTCGATTTCCGCATCCCCGAGCTGCCGGTGACCATGGCCTGGGAACAGCTTGTCGATACCTCGACCGAGAGCGGCTTCGGCGCCGATGGCAGGCTCTTCTCGCCCGGCGAGGTGTTCCCTCTGAAGGCGCGGTCCTTTGCCCTCTTCATCAATCGCGCTCCGGAAAAGCCGGCGCCGACGCCGACCGGCATGCTGCGGCACGAGGCGCCGCTCGTAGCGTTGCCGATCGGGCTGTCGCCGCCGCCGGTGGCGCCACCGGCGCCAGGAGACGAGGATGAAACGCCACCATGAGCTGCCCTTCGGCGCCGAGTTGGTCGCGGCCGGCGTGCGCTTCCGCCTCTGGGCGCCGCGGTCGGGCGCGGTCGCGCTACGGCTCGAGGGCGCGGGCGATCGGCCGATGGCGCGCGGCGCCGGCGGGTGGTTCGAGCTCACCACCGACGCGGCGCGCGCCGGCAGCCGCTACCGCTTCGTCGTCGACGGTGAAGCGGTGGCGGACCCCGCCTCGCGCCACCAGCCCGAGGACGTGCACGGCCCGAGCGAGGTCATCGATCCCGGAGCCTATGACTGGCGCGATGCCGACTGGCCCGGCCGGCGCTGGGAGGAGATCGTGCTCTACGAGCTGCACACCGGCAGCTTTTCCGAGCGCGGCGATTTCGCCGGGGTGGTCGATCGGCTCGACCATCTGATCGAGCTCGGCATCACCGCGGTCGAGCTGATGCCGCTGGCGGATTTTCCCGGACGGCGCAATTGGGGTTATGACGGCGTGCTGCTCTTCGCGCCCGATGCGCAGTACGGCCGGCCCGATTGCCTGAAGCGCCTCGTCGACACCTGCCACGCGCGCGGCCTCGCGGTCTTTCTCGACGTCGTCTACAACCATTTCGGCCCGGAGGGGAACTACCTCTCCCTCTATGCGCCGGATTTCTTCACCGAGCGGCATCACACCCCTTGGGGCGCGGCGATCGATTTCGCCGCCCCGGAAGTGCGCCGCTTCTATGTCGAGAATGCGCTCTACTGGCTCGAGGAGTTCCATCTCGACGGGCTGCGCTTCGATGCCGTCCACGCGATCGTCGACGACAGCTCGCGCGGCATCCTCGTCGAGATCGCCGAGACGGTGCGCCACCGCTTCGCCGGCGACCGCCCGATCCATCTCGTGCTCGAGAATGACCGGAACGAGGCGCGGCTGCTGCGTCCGGGTCTTTTCACCGCGCAATGGAACGACGACCTCCACCACGCCTTGCGCGTGCTCACCAGCGGCGAGAGCGAGGGCTATTACGCCGATTACGCCGACGCGCCGGTGACCCGCCTCGGGCGCGCGCTGGCCGAGGGTTTTGCCTATCAGGGCGAGCACTCGGCCCATCGCGACGCGGCGCGCGGCGAGCCTTCGGCGCAGCTGCCGCCGACCGCTTTCGTCAGCTTCATCCAGAATCACGACCAGATCGGCAATAACGCCTTAGGCGCGCGGCTCGCCCGGCTCGCCTCGTCCGCCGCGATCCGCGTCGCGGCCGCGATCTATCTGCTGAGCCCGCAGATCCCGCTGCTCTTCATGGGCGAGGAATGGGGCGCCGAGCAGCCTTTCACCTTCTTTTGCGATTTCGGCCCCGAGCTTGCCGAAAAGGTGCGCGAGGGGCGGCGGCGCGAATTCGCCAAGTTCCCGGAGTTCCGCGATCCCGCCGCGCGCGGGCGCATTCCCGATCCCTGCGCCGCCGCCACCTTCGCCGGCGCCGTGCTCGATTGGAAGGCGGCGGAGCGGTCGCCGCACCGCGGCTGGCTTGCCTGGTACAAGCGCCTGCTGGCGCTGCGGCGGCGCGAGATCGTGCCGCGCCTTGCCGGCATCGGCGGTGAAGCCGGGCGCTGGCGGTCACTCGGCGAGCGCGCCCTGCAGGTCGGCTGGCGGCTCGGCGATGGCTCGCATCTGCTGCTGTTCGCCAATTTCGGCGCAGCGGCGGCAACGCTCTCGCAGAAGCCGCGCGGCCGCCTGCTCTACGCCACCGGCGAGACGCCGGCCGCGACTCTTCCCGCGCTCTCCGCCGCCTTCTTCCTCGACGAGCGCGGCGGATGATGGCTACCGATCGGTCGCTGCGGCGCCTGGCGCGGCTGGCGGGCGTGACGGTCGCCTATCGCGACATCTGGAAAACGCTGCGCCGCGTCCCGTCCGACACCTTGCGCGCGATCTTGGGCGCCATGGGCTTTTCGATGGCGAGCGAAAGCGATCTCGTCGCGGGGATCGCCGAGCTCGAGCGGGGGCGATGGGGCGGGCTGCTGCCGCCGGTCGCCGTCGTCGTGGCCGGCGACACGGTAGCGGTTCCGGTCATCACCGAGAGCGGTGGCCGCGCCTGCTGGCGGCTCACGCTCGAGAGCGGCGAGTCGCGCGAGGGATCGGCCGAGCTCGGGGCGCTCACGGTGCTCGCGGAGCGGCGCGAGCGCCGGCAGCTCCGGCGCCACCTCGCCCTGGCGCTCGGTCCGGCAGTGCCGCCGGGCTATCACCGGCTGGCGGTGAGCGTCGGCGGCGCGAGCGCCGAGACGGTGGTGATCGCCGCGCCGCGCCGCTGCCATCTGCCGTCCGGGCTGGAGGAGGGGGATCGCCGCTGGGCGCTCACCGCGCAGCTTTATTCATTGCGCTCGGCGCGCAACTGGGGCATCGGCGATTTCACCGATCTCGCCACGCTCGGCGCCGGCGCGGCGCGGCGCGGCGCGAGCGCGCTCGGCATCAATCCGCTGCACGCGCTGTTTCCCGCCGAGCCGCGCCATATCAGCCCCTATTCTCCCTCGAGCCGGCTCTTCCTCAACCCGCTCTACATCGATGTCGAGGCGGTGCCGGATTTCCACGACGGCATCGTCCTGCCCGATGCCGTGAGGGCGGCGCGGGCCGGCGATCTCGTCGACTACGAAGCCGTGGCGCGGTTGAAGCGCGACGCCTTCGATGCCCTCTACCGCGACTTCGCGGCGCAGCATCTCGGTGCGGCGGAGAGCGCGCGCGGCGCGGCCTTCCGCCGCTTCCAGCGCGAGGGCGGGCGCCCGCTCGACAGCTTTGCCACCTTCACCGCGCTCCACGAGCATGTCCTGGCCGAGCGCGGGGCCTTCTCCTGGCAGGACTGGCCCGCGTCGCTGCGCCAGTCGGGCTCGGCGGAGGTGGCGCGCTTTGCCGCCGAGCATCGCGGGCGCGTCGAGCTGCACCAATACCTGCAATGGGAAGCCGACCGGCAGCTCGCCGCCGCCGCCGGCGCGGCGGCGAGCGCGGGGCTGTCGCTCGGGCTCTATCGCGATCTCGCGGTCGGCGTCGACCACAACGGCGCCGAGGCCTGGGCCGATCCCGCGATGATGGTGTCGGGCGCCGCGGTCGGGGCGCCGCCCGACTTTCACAACCTGAAGGGCCAGGATTGGGGCCTGGCGCCGGTCAATCCGGTAACCCTCCAGCGCGAGGCGTTCGCGCCCTTCATCGCCGCGCTGCGCGCCAATATGCGCCATGCCGGCCTGCTGCGCCTCGACCACGTCATGGCGCTGAAGCAGCTCTATTGGGTGCCGCGCGGCGCCAGTCCGGCGGAGGGCAGCTATGTCGCCTATCCCTTCGCCGAGCTCAGACATATCCTCGCGCTCGAGAGCGAGCGGCAGCGCTGCGCCGTCATCGGCGAGGATCTCGGCACCGTGCCCGAGGGCTTCAGGGAGACGATGCAGCAGGCGGGCGTGCTCTCCTACCGTCTCATGCTATTCGAGCGCGACAGCGCCGGCCGCTTCCTGCCGCCCGATGTCTATCCCGAGCCCGCCAGCGCCGCCTTCTCGACCCATGACCTCGCCACGCTCCGGGGCTTCTGGCGCGGCCGCGACCTGGAGTGGCGGCGCGATCTCGATCTCTATCCCGACGCCGCCGCCGCCGCGAAGGACGCGCGCGAGCGCCGGCGCGACCGCCGGCGGCTGCTCGATGCGCTGATTGCCGCCGGGGCGCTGCCGCGCGCGGCGGCACGGCATCTGCTGCCGCGGGACGATCGGCCGGTCGACGATCCCGCGCTGGCGGAGGCGGTCCATCGCTTTCTCGGTCGGAGCAAGGCGCGGCTGGTGCTGATGCAGATCGAGGATGTCGTGGGCGAGATCGAGCAGGCGAACCTGCCGGGGACGATCCGCGAGCATCCGAACTGGCGGCGCAAGCTGTCGCGGCTGCTCGAGGAGATCCTTGATGATCCCGCCTTCGAGCGGCTGGCCGCGGCGGTCGCCGAGGGGCAGCGCGCGCGGTGAGCACGGCGCCGCGCGCGACCTATCGGCTGCAGTTCAACCGCGACTTCACTTTCGTCGATGCCGGCGCGCTGGTCGACTACCTCGGCGATCTCGGCATCAGCCATGTCTATGCCTCGCCCTTCCTTAAGGCGCGGCCGGGCTCGACGCATGGCTACGACATCATCGATCACAACGAGATCAACCCCGAGATCGGCACGCTCGCAGCGCTGGCCGAGTTCACCGAGCGGCTGAAGCGCCGCGGCATGGGGCTGGTGCTCGATTTCGTGCCCAACCACATGGGCGTCGGCGGCCGCGACAATGCCTGGTGGCTCGACGTGCTGGAATGGGGGCAGCTCTCGCCCTATGCCGATTTCTTCGACATCGACTGGCGTGCCGGAAGGCCCGATCTCTCCGGCAAGGTGCTGCTGCCGGTGCTCGGCGAGCCCTACGGCGCCATCCTGGAGAAAGGCGAGATCAGCTTGCGCTTCGACGCCGGCGAGGGCAGCTTCAGCGCCTGGTATTACGAGCAGCGCTTTCCCATCTCGCCGCAGCGCTACGCCCCGCTGTTGCGCGGCGTGGCGCTGCCGGCCGAGCAGGGCGCGGCGTTGAAGCGGCTCGCCGACGGCTTTGCGCGGCTGCGCGGCGGGCGCGGTCGGCGACGACGGGCGGCACTCCATGCCGAGGGCATGCGGCTCAAGGCCGAGCTTGCCGATCTTGCCCGGCGCGAGCCCGTCCTCGCTGCGGCGCTGGAGCGCGCCGCGGCCGAGGTCAATGGCGCGCCGGGCAACGCCGCGAGCTGGCGCCGGCTGCATGCGCTGCTCGAGGCGCAATCCTATCGCGTCGCCTATTGGCGCGTGGCGGCGGACGAGATCAATTACCGGCGCTTCTTCAACATCAACGACCTCGCCGGCATCCGCATCGAGCTGCCGGAGCTGTTCGAGCGCGTGCATCGCCTGGTGCTGCGGCTGGTGGCCGAAGGGCGGCTGCAGGGCCTGCGCATCGACCATGTCGACGGGCTGTTCGATCCCGCCGCTTATTGCCGGCGGCTGCAGCACGATGCCGCGGCGGCTGCGGGCCTGCCCGAGGGCAGCTTCTACATCACCGTCGAGAAGATCCTGGCGCCGCATGAGACGCTGCGCGATTGGCCGGTCGCCGGCACCACCGGCTACGACTTCATCCGCGAGGTCGGCGGGCTCTTCATCGACCCCGCCGGCGAAGCGCCGCTGCTGCGCGCCTGGCGCAGGTTCACCGGGCGCCAGGCGCGCTTCGGCGCGGTGCTCCATGCCGCCAAGCGGCGCATCACCGAGGTCAATCTCGCCAGCGAAGCCGGGGTTCTCGCCGGCGAGTTCCATGCGTTGTCGCGCAGCCATTGGCGCAGCCGCGACTTCACGCGCAACGGCATGCGCGCCGCGCTCGACGAGGTGATCGCCGCCTTTCCCGTTTATCGCACCTATGTCAGCGAGGCCGGGACCGCCGCCGAAGACCGGCGCTATATCGACTGGGCGGTGGCGCAGGCGAAAAAGCGCTGGCCCGGCAGCGACACCTCGATCTTCGATTTCATCCACGGCGTGCTGAGCCTCGATCTCGCGCAGCGCGGCGCCGGCTACAGCCGCGCGACCGTGCGCCAGCTCGCCATGCGCTTCCAACAGCTCACGGGGCCGGTGATGGCGAAGGGCGCGGAGGACACCGCCTTCTACCGCTACACGCCGCTGCTCGCGGTCAACGAGGTCGGCGGCGATCCCGGCCGCTTCGGCGTCTCGGTCGGCGCCTTCCATCGCCTGGCCGAGGAGCGCGCCAGGTGCTGGCCGGCGGCCATGCTGGCGAGCAGCACGCACGACACCAAGCGGGGCGAGGATGCGCGTGCGCGGCTCGCGCTGCTGTCGGAGCTGCCGGGCGACTGGGCGCGTCGCGTCGCGCGGTGGTCGCGGCTCAACCGGTTGCGCCGCGGCGAGATCGACGGCGAGCCCGCGCCCGACCGCAACGACGAGTATTTCTTCTATCAGACCGTGCTCGGTGCCTGGCCGCTCGATCTCGGGTTGGAGGATGCGGCCGTCCTCGAGGCCTTTGCCGCGCGCGTGCAGGCGACGATGATCAAGGCGGCGCGTGAGGCGAAGGAGCGCTCGAGCTGGAGCAATCCCAATGCCGCCTACGAAGCCGTGCTCGCCCGCTTCGTCGCCGGCGCGCTCGACGGTTCGCGGCCCAACCCCTTCCTCGCCGACATGCACGGCTTCGTCACCGGGCTGGCGCGGCCGGGCGCCATCAACAGCCTGGCGCAGACGCTGGTCAAGCTGGCCGCGCCGGGCGTCGCCGACACCTATCAAGGCGGCGAGCTCTGGGATTTCAGCATGGTCGATCCCGACAACCGCCGCCCCGTCGATTGGCGCCTGCGCCAGCACCTTCTCGCCGCGCTGGTGGAGCGCTCTTCGGCACGGGCGAGATCGATCGCCAGGCCGTCGCTGAATTGGCGGCGCAGTGGCGCGACGGGCGCGAGAAGCTGTTCCTGACCTGGCGCGCGCTGGCGTTGCGCGCCGCCGCGCCGGCGCTCTTTGCCGGCGGCGCCTACCGGCCGCTGGCGACGCGCGGCCGCCACGGCGACCGGCTCTGCGCCTTCGCGCGTATCGCCGATGGCGCGATCGCCGTGGCGGCGGTGCCGCGGCTGGTGCTGCCTCTGCTCGGCGCGGGCGGCGCGATCGATTGGGTCGACACGGCGATAGAGCTTCCCGAAGCCGAAGCTTGGCGCGACGCGCTCACCCAGCGCGCGCTCGGCCGGCGCGACGGCGCCATCGCCGCCGCCGAGCTGTTCGCCGATTTCCCGGTGGCGCTGCTCGCCGCCGGCGTGTGAGCCGCCGCGGCGGTGCTCCAGCTTCCCGTGAGGGGATAGGAGAGCGGCGGCGGGACGGCTAGTCTGTCGGTCTTCGGGATTTTACCGGGAAAAAAATCAATGCGCTCCGCACCCTTTCTCGCCGCCCTTCTGCTGCTCGCCGCCGCGGGGCCAGCGCTTGCCGAGGAAGTCGGCAGCTTCCGCAACGACTGGACCGGCAACAGCATCGTCATCGAGGCGATCGCCGATCCCAAGGTGCAGGGCGTCACCTGCCACCTCACGCATTTCGAGCGCAGCCTGATCGATCGGCTGTCCAAGGGGAACTGGTTCATCGATCCCTCGAACTCGTCGATCGCCTGCCGCCAGACCGGTCCGGTCACCGTCGGCGACATCAACAAGAGCGCGGGCGGCGAGGAGGTGTTCTCCGAGCGCATCAGCCTGATCTTCAAGTCGCTGGCGGTGCGGCGCATCTACGACAAGAAGAACGACACGCTAGTCTATGTCATCTACAGCCGCCAGGTGAAGGACGCCAGCGCCAAGATGAGCATCTCCACCGTGCCGCTCTACCGGAGCGATGTCACCTGGGCGAAGCCGGGACAATGATCGCTGAGGGGCAACCTTGCCTTGACGCGTCGCTTGGGCAAGGATGCGGCTTCCCCGTCCGGCGCTTTCGCGGAGTCGCTCCGTCCGACATGCCACGTGATGTCCTGAAGCGAGCCGGTTTCCGGCTGTGAGCGAGGCGGTCGAGTGCGTGGTGATCGGCGCCGGAATCGTCGGTCTCGCGGTGGCGCGCGCGCTGGCGCTTGCCGGGCGCGAGGTCATGGTGCTGGAAAAGGAGCGCTGGATCGGCTCCGAGACCTCGTCGCGCAACAGCGAGGTCATCCATGCCGGGATCTATTACCCCAAGGGCAGCCGCAAGGCGCGGCTCTGCGTCGCCGGCAAGCAGAAGCTCTATGCCTATTGCGCCGAGCGCGGCGTCGCCCATAAGCGCCTCGGCAAGCTGATCGTCGCCGGTAACGAGGCGGAGATCCCGGTCATCGAGGGCGTGCGCCAGCGCGCCGAGGGCAACGGCGTCGCCGATCTCCGCTGGCTCGGCGGCGACGAGCTGCGCGCGCTGGAGCCGGCGCTCGCCGCCGTGGGCGCCTATTTCTCGCCCTCCACGGGGATCATCGACAGCCACGCGCTGATGCTCGCCTATCAGGCCGATCTCGAGGCGGCCGGCGGCATGGTGGTGCTGCGCGCGCCGGTGCTCTCCGGCACCGCCGGCGCGCCCGGCTTTGCGCTGGCGGTGGGCGGTGCCGAGCCGATGGCGCTCAGCTGCAAGCTGCTGGTCAACAGCGGCGGCATCCACGCGCCGCGCCTTGCGCGCGCAATCACCGGCATCCCGCCGGCCACGATCCCGCGCGACTACTTCTGCCGCGGCGTCTATTTCACCTTGTCGATGCGCTCGCCCTTCCGCCATCTGATCTATCCGGTGCCGGAAGCGGCCGGGCTCGGCGTCCATCTCACCCTCGATCTCGCCGGCCAGGCGCGGTTCGGGCCCGATATCGAATGGATCGACGGCATCGACTACACCGTCGATCCCCGCCGCGGCGAGCGCTTCTATGCCGCGATCCGCAGCTATTGGCCGGAGCTGCCCGACGGCGCGCTGCAGCCGGGCTATGCCGGGATAAGGCCCAAGATCAGCGGCCCCCGCGAGCCCGCCGCCGATTTCTTCATCCAGGGCCCGGCGGAGCATGGGCTGCCCGGCCTCGTCAACCTCTACGGCATTGAATCGCCGGGGCTTACCGCCTCGCTGGCGATCGCCGACGAGGTCGCGGCACTGCTCGACAGTCCTGCAGAATCGGCATTCCCGCGTGGCGGGGCGGCGGGGTAGGATTGCGCCAAATCTTGAACGGAGGACGATCGCCCATGGCCCAGATCACCGCTCTCTCGAGCCGCGGCGAGCCCGGCAGTGCCGGCGAGCGCGAGGCGCGCATCGCCCTTGCCGCGTGCTATCGGCTCGTCGCCCATTTCGGCATGGACGATCTCGTCTACACGCATATTTCCGCGCGCGTGCCGGGAGAGCCCGGCCACTTCCTCATCAATCCCTATGGGCTGATGTTCCACGAGATCACCGCCTCGAGCCTGATGAAGATCGATTACGACGGCAATATCGTCGCGGACAGCGGCTATCCCGTGAACAAGGCGGGCTTCGTCATCCACAGCGCGCTGCATATGGCGAAGCCCGAGGTCAATTGCGTGCTCCATACCCACACGCGCGCCGGCATCGCCGTCTCCTGCCTCGACGAGGGGCTGCTGCATATCAACCAGCATTCGGCGATGTTCTACGACCGCCTCGCCTATCACGACTACGAGGGCATCGCGCTCGATCTCGACGAGCGCTCGCGCCTGGTGCGCGATCTCGGCGACAAGCCGGCGATGGTGCTGCGCAATCACGGCCTGCTGACCGTCGGCCGCAGCGTCGAGGAAGCCTTCACGCTCATGTACTATCTGGAGCAGTCCTGCCGCATCCAGATCGACCTGATGGCGACCGGCGGCAAGCTGACGCGACTGTCCGACAATGTGCTGCAGCATACCGCCCAGCAGTTCGTCTCTTCGGCGCAGCCCTGCGGCGAGCGCGAATGGCCGGCGCTGCTGCGCCTGCTCGACGCCAAGGATCCGGGCTTCCGCGCTTAGTCTAGCGTCGTCGCCGGCCCTACGTCACCGGTGTACACCGGCGACAAAAAATAAATGTGCGCCTCTGACGTAGCGGCCGCCGAGGAACCGCTCGGGACTCATGATAGGCCTGCACCCCTCGGCGGCCAAGGCTCGAGCGCCGCTAGAGCAGATTCCGGAGCGGTGGAACCAACCTCGCCGCTCCCGCGAAAGCGGGAGCCCGGGAGCAACCGCACATCGCGTGCCCTGGTTCCCCGCTTGCGCGGGGAAGGCGATGATGATGACGATTCAATCTGTTCGGGACGCGCTTAGGCGCGAGGCGTAGGAGCTAGTCGTCGTCCGGCGCGTCCTCGACCTTCACCGTCACGGTGATCTCGCCCGCCCCGGCGAAGCGCAGCGTCAGCGGAAAGCTGTCATCGAGCGCCAGAGGGCCGGCGAGGCCCAGCAGCGCGATGTATCTGCCGCCCGGCCGCAGCGCCACCGGGCGGTGCGGCGGCAGGTCGAGCTCCTCGAGCGGCGAGCCGTCGGCGGCGCGCAGGATGACCTCGCGCGCGATCGGCGTGGCGCCGCCGGTGAGGCGGTCGGTGTCGAGGCCGGTATTGGCGAGCGCGAGAAACACCGCGGCCTTGCCGGTCACCGAGGGCCGCGCCCAGGGATGGCCGATCTCGATGGCGCCGAGCTTGTAGGAATGGGCGCGCGCGGCGCGCGCCAGCAGCAGCGAGAACGGGGCAAGCAGCACGGCGCGGCGCAGCATCGGCCCATTATGGCGGGCGCGCGCCGGAAGCGACAGGGCCTCATCGCACGCGCTTTTCCGGGCCGGCGCGGACCCGGTTAGCGAAAGGTCATTGGTTTGCTAGGCTGGCGCCGCAACAAGGCGGTGGAGCGATGCAGATCGGCGTGCCAAAGGAAGTGAAGACCCAGGAATACCGCGTGGGCCTGCTGCCCGGCAGCGTGCGCGAGGCGGTGCATCACGGGCATGAAGTGCTGGTCGAGACCGGCGCCGGCGCCGGCATCGGCTTCGACGATGCGGCCTATGAGCGCGCCGGCGCGCGCATCGCGCCCAGCGCCGCCGAGGTGTTCGCCGCCGCCGATATGATCGTCAAGGTGAAGGAGCCGCTTCCATCGGAGATCGCCCGGCTGAAGCCCGGCCAGGTGCTCTTCACCTACCTCCATCTCGCCGCCGACCGGCAGCAGGCCGACGGCCTGCTGCGCTCGCGCGCCACCTGCATCGCCTACGAGACGGTGACCGACGCGCGCGGCGGGCTGCCGCTGCTGGCGCCGATGAGCGAGGTCGCCGGCCGCATGTCGATCCAGGTCGGCGCGCATTGCCTGGAGAAGGAGCAAGGCGGGATTGGCATCCTGCTCGGCGGCGTGCCCGGCGTCGCCGCGGCCAAGGTGGTGATCTTGGGCGGCGGCGTTGCCGGCACCAACGCCGCGCGCGTGGCGATGGGCATGGAGGCCTATGTCACGGTGATCGACCGCTCGCTGCCGCGGCTCTACGAGCTCGACCTGCAGTTCGGCTCGCAGCTGCACACGCTGTTCTCGACGCTGGAGACCATCGAGCGCGAGGTGCTGGAAGCCGATCTCGTCATCGGCGCGGTGCTGGTGCCCGGCGCGGCGGCGCCGAAGCTGGTCAGCCGCGAGATGGTGCGGGCGATGAAGCCGGGCTCGGTGCTGGTCGACATCGCCATCGACCAGGGCGGCTGCTTCGCCACCAGCCGGCCCACCACCCATGCCGATCCGACCTATGTCGAGGAAGGCGTCATCCATTACTGCGTCACCAACATGCCGGGAGCGGTGGCGCGCACCGCGACCTTCGCGCTCACCAACGCCACCTTGCCCTTCGTGCTGGCGCTGGCCGACAAGGGCTGGCGCCAAGCGCTCGCCGATGATCCGCATCTGCGCGCCGGCCTCAACATCGAGGCGGGCCGCGTCACCCACCGCGCGGTGGCGGAGGCGCTCGGCCTCGCCTACACCACGCCCGAGCGTGCGCTGGGCGGCTGACCAGCGGGTCGGCGCAGGGACAAGGTGGGCGGTATTCTCGATCATGCGACGGTAGAGGCGCTGTCGGTCCTCGCCGAGGTGGTGCTGATCAACGTCGCGCTCTCCGGCGACAATGCCATCGTCATCGGCATGGCGGCGGCGGGATTGCCGCCGGCGCAGCGCCTCAAGGCGCTCTGGCTCGGCATCGGCGCGGCGACGCTGCTGCGCGTGGGCTTTGCCCTGGTGGCGACCCGGCTGCTAGAGATCCTGGGCCTGCTGCTCGCCGGCGGTGTCCTGCTGCTCTGGGTCTCGTGGAAGCTGTGGCGCGAGACGGCCGCCGCCGGCTGGCGCGGCGCGGCCCCGGCCGGCGGCAAGAGCTTCGGCGTGGCGCTCCGGCAGATCATCATCGCCGACGTCTCGATGTCGCTCGACAATGCGCTCGCGGTGGCCGGCGCGGCGCTCGCGCATCCCATGATCCTCGCCGCGGGGCTGGTGATCTCGGTGCTGCTGATGGGGCTCGGCGCGGCGCTGCTGGCGCGGCTGCTGGAGCGCTATCGCTCCATCGCCTATCTCGGGCTGCTGGTCATCGTCTATGTTGCGCTGCACATGATCTGGGCGGGCGCCCACGACATCATGGCGGCCGCCGGCTGAGGCGCCGGCGCTTCAAGGGCTTGACGGGCGCAACTATTCCGCGCTTTGCTCTCTCGGCGAAACGCTCGCCAAACAGAGCGCCATTCTGGGGGGTTAACCATGTCAGGGGATCGGAACGGGTCGGGCGGCGGCCGCAGATGGCCGTATTGGCTGCTCATCATCCCCTTCATCGCCACGCTCTGGGTCCCCTTCTACAACTCGGTCGAGCCGATGTGGCAGGGCATCCCCTATTTCTTCTGGTACCAGTTCCTCTGGATCCTCATCGGCGCGGGCATCACCGCAATCGTCTATTTCCTGACCGAGCGGCAGTGAGCTGAGGGGGACAGAACTCGTGGCTGTGAACTGGGTCGCGCTCATCGTCTTCGTCATCTTTTTCGCCTTCGTCACCCTGCTCGGATTTGCCGCAGCGCATTGGCGGCGCGGCGACCTCGACCTGTTGCATGAATGGGGCCTGGCGGGCGGGCGGTTCGGCACGCTGGTGACGTGGTTCCTGCTCGGCGGCGATATCTACACCGCCTACACCTTCATCGCCGTGCCGGCGCTCGCCTATGGCAGCGGCGCGCTCGCCTTCTTCGCCCTGCCCTACACCATCATCGTCTATCCCTTCGTCTTCGCGGTGTTCCCGCGGTTCTGGTCGGTGGCGAAGCGCCACGGCTACATCACCGCCGCCGATTTCGTGCGCGGCCGCTACGGCAACAAATGGCTCGCGCTCGCCGTGGCGATCACCGGCATCATCGCCACCATGCCCTACATCGCCCTGCAGCTCGTCGGCATCCAGGTGGTGATCGCCGGCATGGGCATCGAATCGGTCGGGCTGCTCGGCCACCTGCCGCTGATCATCGCCTTCGTCATCCTCGCCGCCTTCACCTATACCAGCGGGCTCCGGGCGCCGGCGGCGATCGCCATCGTCAAGGATCTCATGATCTACCTCACGGTGGCGGCGGTGGTCATCGTCGTGCCGATCCAGCTCGGCGGCTACGGCAAGATCTTCGCCGCGGTGCCGGCGGCGAAGCTGACGCTGGCGGTCCCCGGCGCGAATACGCTCGGCAGCTACAGCGCCTATGCCACGCTGGCGCTGGGCTCGGCCTTGGCTCTCTTCCTCTACCCGCACTCGATCACCGGCGTGCTGAGCTCGTCGAGCCGCCACGTCATCCGCCGCAACTCGGCGATGCTGCCGGCCTATTCCTTCCTGCTCGGCCTCATCGCCCTGCTGGGCTTCATGGCGATCGCCGCCGGCGTCGGCGACGTCGCGGAGTACAAGCCCTATTTCGCGCAGTACAAGGCCAATTTCGCCGTGCCGGCGCTGCTGCTGCACCAATTCCCCGCCTGGTTCGTGGGCTTCGCCTTTGCCGCCATCGGCATCGGCGCGCTGGTGCCGGCGGCGATCATGTCGATCGCCGCCTCGAACCTGTGGACGCGCAACATCTACAAGGAGTTCATCAACCCTGATTGCAGCCTGCAGCAGGAAGCGCAGATGGCGAAATGGGTGTCGCTGATCGTCAAGTTCGGCGCGCTGATCTTCGTCCTCGGGCTCTCCTCGCAATATGCCATCTACCTGCAGCTGCTGGGCGGCGTGTGGATCATCCAGACGCTGCCGTCGGTGGTGCTTGGCCTCTACACGCGCTGGCTCAATCAATGGGCGCTGCTGGCGGGCTGGGCGGTGGGCATCGTCACCGGCACCTGGATGGCGGCGAGCGTGGGATTCGCCGCGATCTTCCCCGTGAGCGTCGGCGGCTTCACCGCGCCCGGCTATATCGCCTTGTGGACGCTGATCCTCAACCTCGCCGTCACGGTGGTGCTGACCGCGGTGCTGAACGCGCTCGGCGCCACGCCGGCCGCGGACACGACCTCGGCGGCCGATTACGTCTGAGCCCTAGTGGGTAGAATCTAACGACACCCTCGAACCTGGCGCTGTGCCGTGCGCCGCATGAATATGGCAGGGAGTCAAATGTCAGATCGCTACCGCTACTCTGTTAATCCCAACCAATCGCCGTTACTCGGCAGCGGCCTGCCTCTTCGCGTAGCGCTTGCCGCCCGCCAACCGTATGCGTGTCGCGCTTCGCGGAAGAATCCGGAGAATCGAGGGCAGGACACACCTTAACTGCATCAGCTCACTGCTTTATGCCGGGAAAGCGCGCACTGATCCATGTCAAGGCGCTGCCATCAGATCAAATATAGCCTGATTTGCGTCGTTGCAATCAGCGGCGGTTTGCGAGCCGTAGATGCAGCTGCCGCCATCATTCCTGAACCGCCTAGAGGTTCGAGGAGGTCACATGGCAATAGAAATCACTCCCCCAAAGCACTGGGAGGATTGGCTTAGCTTGGTGCTCGGTGTCTGGTTGGGCGCCGCGTCGCCATGGCTGCTCCAGTTTGCCGGGGACATGATCGTAGCGCAGAATGCCTTCCTCGTCGGACTGTTGCTCGTCCTCACCGAGATAGTGACGTTAACCGCCTTCCGCGTCTGGGAGGAATGGATCAATGTCGTTCTCGGAGCGTGGCTGATCATCTCGCCCTGGGTTCTGGGCATCGCGGCACTGGTGCCGACAGCGAATTTCGTCATCGTCGGCTTCCTCGTCCTCGCGTTGGCCCTCTACGAGATGTGGGATGTGCGCCGTCATTCAGGCCATCCGGCATAGGTAGGTCTTAGCGCGAGAGCATCTCCTTCCGAGAGGCGCCCTCGCGGCTATTTTGTGTTGCAGCATGGGATCAGCGACGCCAAGGATAGGGCCGGACGAACTCTTTGCGACCGCGACGAGGGGCGCCGCGGTCTACGCCGACAATTCGCATTCCATAGCCGAAAACCGCAGGCGAGCATGATAACGAGAACAATTGTTATGATCTCCACAGGATGCATCCGAGATCACCTGCGCCACGGGCATTAGGGTGAGTCCTTTGGGCGAGGATGCAAAGGCCATCGCCTAGCCGTGAATGTAATGTTCAAGCTGGTCGATCATGAATTTCTGGTCGCCGATTGTGCTTTTGACGAGGTCGCCGATTGAGACGATGCCAACTAGTTTCTCTCTTTCAAGGATGGGCAGATGGCGGACACGCTTGTCGCTCATGAGGGCCATGCATCGCTCGACCGTGTAGTCCGGCCGTGCGACGACGACATGTTTTTCCATGATGTCTCGGACCGGCGTCGCGGGAGACGTCTTGCCCTTGAGGACGACACTCCGCGCATAATGCCTCTCGGTGATAATGCCGAGGAGTTTTTCGCCTTCCATGACGACCAACGAGCCGACGTTTTTTTCGGCCATCTTCTTCACGGCATCGAACACGGTGGCATCCGGGTGAATGGACCAGACATGCCGACCCTTCTGATCGAGCAAGTGCCATACCGTTGTCATTTGTATCCTCCCCGCGCCCCGCTCACCGGCTGGCGAATATCGGCCACGGAGCCGCTGCCCGTATCGGCTGCAAGCCAGCACGGAGCAAAGAGATGGTGACGAACTACGCGAGTGCTGCTGACCTTGGGCAGGGACATAGTAGGTCCCCTCTTCCGGCTTACCTGCGGCATGCGAGCGCCGTCCGGTTACAAGGCGCCATGCGCACAACCGATCATCCTAAACGACGCTTGCCCGAGACGTCGTCAGACGCATTGATCTAAATCAACCCCAGGCGGTCAAAAGCGGGCGAAGCTTTCCGTCTATGGGCACTCGGCGGCTGTATGGCCTTCTGGTCGCTGCCGGGGCGACCAAAGAACATCTCGTGGACAACGTGCGAAGGGGGTGGCATCCGGTTCCACATTGCTGCATAGGCCCAAAACGCGCACTCGGACGACCTGAGAATGTCGGTTCAATCGTGGAGAAAAGCCATGACCACAACCGCGAACAAGCTGATATGGGCAGGTGTCGTCGTGTTGGGCGCGATTTCGTTCGGAATCGTCGCGCTCACTCGGGGCGAGCCCGTCAACGCCGCGTGGCTGGTCACGGCGGCAGTATGCATCTACTTCATCGCTTATCGCTTCTACGCGCTTTTCATCGCCGACAAGGTGCTGGGCACCAATCCGGCGCGGCAGACGCCGGCGTATCGCCGCAACGACGGCCTCGATTACGTGCCGACCAACCGCTACGTGCTCTTTGGCCACCATTTCGCGGCCATCGCCGGCGCGGGCCCGCTGGTCGGCCCGGTATTGGCCGCTCAGATGGGCTATTTGCCGGGCACCATGTGGATTCTCGCGGGCGTCGTCTTCGCGGGCGCGGTGCAGGACATGACCGTGCTGTTTCTCTCGACCCGGCGCGACGGCCGCTCGCTCGGTGACATGATCCGCTCCGAGATGGGCGCGGCCGCCGGTGCCATCGCGGGTATCGGCGTGCTGCTCATCTGCATCATCATCCTCGCGGTGCTCGCGCTCGTCGTGGTCAACGCTTTGAAAGGCAGCCCCTGGGGCACATTCGCCGTGTTCTGCACGATCCCCATCGCGCTCCTGATGGGCGTCTACAGCCGTTTCATTCGGCCGGGCCGCATTGCGGAGATGTCGATCATCGGTGCCGTGCTGCTCTTGGCGGCTCTGCTCTACGGGCGGACGGTCTCCGAAACGCCCGAACTCGCTGCGTATTTCAACCTCCCCGGCACGTCGCTGGCGCTGATCATCATCGGCTACGGCTTCGTTGCCTCGGTGTTGCCGGTGTGGCTCTTGCTGGCGCCGCGCGACTACCTCTCGACCTTCCTCAAGATCGGCACGATGTTCCTGCTGGCGATCGGCATTCTCATCGTCCGTCCCGATCTGCAGATGCCGTCCGTGACGCGCTTTGTCGACGGCTCGGGTCCGGTGTGGGCCGGCAGCCTTTTCCCGTTCCTGTTCATCACCATCGCTTGCGGCGCGGTGTCCGGTTGGCATTCGCTCATCGCGTCGGGCACCACGCCGAAGATGATCGAGAACGAGAAGCAGATTCCTTTCATCGGCTATGGCGGCATGTTGATGGAGTCGTTCGTCGCCTTCATGGCCATGATCGGCGCCACGGTGATTCATCCGGGCGTCTATTTCGCCATGAACAGCTCGGCCGGACTGATTGGCACCACCGCCGACCACGCGGCGCAGGTGATCTCTGCCTGGGGCTTCGCGGTGACGCCCGACATGCTGACTCAGATGGCGCACGATGTGGGCGAGACGACACTCATGTCGCGTACCGGCGGTGCGCCAACGCTCGCGGTCGGCATGGCGGCCATCCTGTCCGGGTTCCTGGGCGGCAAGCTCATGATGGGGATATGGTACCACTTCGCGATCCTGTTCGAGGCGCTGTTTATCCTGACGACGGTCGATGCCGGCACGCGCGTTTGCCGCTTCATGATCCAGGATCTCGTCGGCAACGCGATCCCGGCCTTCAAGGAAACCAGGTCCTGGACCAACAACATCATCGGCTCGGCTCTGGCGTGCGCGCTATGGGGCTATTTCCTGTATACCGGCGTGATCGATCCGCTGGGCGGCATCTGGACCATGTGGCCGCTGTTCGGCACCGCCAACCAGATGCTGGCAGCCATCGCGCTCACGCTGTGCACGGTGGTGCTGTTCAAGATGAAGCGCGCGCGGTACGCCTGGGTCACCATCGTGCCGACCGCGTGGTTGGTCGTATGCACGGTGACGGCCGGCCTGGAGAAGGTGTTCAGCACGGATACCGCGGTCGGATTCGTCAGCCACGCGCTGAAGTTCGGCCAAGCCGTGGCGTCCGGCCAGGTGCTTGCTCCGGCCAAGACGTTGGCTGAGATGAATCGAGTCATCTTCAACGATTATCTCGATGCGACCCTCGCTTTTGTGTTCGGCGCAATCGTCGTGGCGACAGTGATCTATGGCCTGATCAGCATCCGCAACGCGTTGGGCACCCCGAAGATCACCGCGATCGAGGTCGGTGCGGGCGGCGCCACGGCAGGGGGGAGCGATGACTAATATCCGGACACTCTACTACTGGGCGGCCAGCACCGCCCGCCTGATGGTCGGAGTTCCCGACTACCAGACCTACGTGGAGCATCGACGGGCCTTTCACCCGGAAAAGCCGATCATGACCTATGAGGAGTTCTTCCGGGAGCGTCAGAACGCGCGCTACGCCGTCGAGAAGGGTCGGTTCAAAGGCTGTTGCTGAGCTTAAGAGTTCCCCGCCGCGTCCCCTAGGGTCCGGACTCACTTGGCCCAGCAGGCGAAGACTGCGGCGAGGGAGGCGCCGCTGAGGTAATTTCTCGCGAGCTTGTCATAGCGTGTGGCGACGCGACGCCAGTCCTTGAGACGACACCACATCCGCTCGATTCGGTGTCGAATGTCAGATCGCTACCACTAGGACGACGTCATATACCGCCGTCCAGATTTTCTCAGTGGAGGAGGTGCGGCAGCTCGGCGATGGCGTCGTCGATGAGCCGGCTCTTGCGCGGGGCGTCGAGCTGCTGCGCCAGCATCTGGCGCGCCGCCGCCACCGCGACGTCGACGGCGGTGTTGCGCACCTCGGTCGCGGCCTTGCTTTCGGCGAGCGCGATCTTCTCCAGCGCCTGCGCCTGGCGGCGCTCGAGCGCGGCAGCAAGCTCGCGGGCCGCCTCGGCGGCGGCGCGCTCGGCCTCGCTGCGCGCCAGCGCCACGATCTGCTCGGCCTCCTTGAGCGCGTCGCGCTGCTTCCTCTGATACTCGCCGAGCACACGCTGCGCCTCATCGCGCAAGCGCCGCGCCTCGTCGAGCTCGGTCCTGATCTTGGCGGCGCGGCCGTCGAGCGCGCCGGTCACCGGCGCCGCTGCCTTCCAGATGATGCCAGCGACCGCGATGATGACCGCGATCGAGACCCAGAACTCGGGATCGTGGATGATCTCGTGCAGCATCAGGAGCGCTCCCGCATCACCGCGTCGACCGCGGCGGCGGCTCGGGCGCCGTCGATTTCCGCGCCGATGAGCTTGGCGGCGGCGGCGCGCGCCACCTCGACCGCGACCTCGCGGATGTTGCCGAGCGCCGTGGCCTTGCCCTGGGCGATGCGCCGTTCCGCCGCCGCGGTCTCGGCGGCGAGCCGCTCGGCGGTCTCGCGCAGGCGCTCGGCCGCCTCGGCGTTCAAGCGCTCGGTCGTCTCCTTGATCGTGATCTGCGCCTGCTGGCGCGCCTCGGCCAGCGCGCGCTCATAGGCGGCGATCACCGCCTCGGCCTCGACCTTCATCTGCTGCGCCTTCTCGAGGTCGCTGTCGATGCGCTCTCGCCGGGCGCCGATGACGGCGCTGATGCGCGGCAGCCCCAGCTTCGCCATCAGCAGGTAGAGCACCACGAAGGTGATCGCCAGCCAGATGAGCTGGGGCGGAAAGGTCGCGAGGTCGAGTTGCGGCATGGGCGGTTCCGGCGCGGCGCGCCCGTCCTCAGAAGACGAAGAGGATGAGGAAGGCGATGGCGAGGCCGAAGAGGCCGGTCGCCTCGGCGAGCGCGAAGCCCAGGAAGGCGAAGGGCGTGACCTGTGCCGCCGGGTTGCGCGCCAGCGAGTTGATAAGTGCGGCGAAGACATTGCCGATGCCGATGCCGGCGCCGACCAGCGCGATGCAGGCGAGGCCGGCACCGATCATTTTTGCAGATGCAACATCCATGTTCTGTCCCCTGGGTTGATGGGTTTCGACGGGTTCCGCGGCCGCGGCCTCAATGGAGATGAAGCGCGTCGTTGAGATAGAGGCAGGTGAGAATGGCGAAGACATAGGCCTGCAGCACCGCGACCAGCAGCTCCAGCAGCACCAGCGCCACGTCGACGGCGAGCGGCAGCACGCCGGCGATGCCGAGCACGGCGACGAAGCCGGCGAAGATGGCGAGCATGGTGTGCCCCGCCATCATGTTGGCGAAGAGCCGGATCGAGAGGGTGAAGGGCCGGATGAAATAGGAGAGCACCTCGATCGGCACCAGCAGCAGCAGCAGCACCTTCGGCACGCCATGCGGCACGAAGAGGCTGAGGAAATGGAAGCCGTGCTTGGCGATGCCGATGAGCGTGACGCCGATGAACACCACCGCGGCGAGCGCGAAGGTCACGATGATGTGGCTGGTGAAGGTGAAGCTGTAGGGGATCATCCCGAGCAGGTTGCCGAACAGGATGAACATGAAGAGGCTGAAGACGAAGGGCAGATAAGGCCGCGCGCCGTTGCCGGCATTGTCGTCGACCGTCTTGGCGATGAACTCGTAGAGCATCTCCGTCACCGACTGCCATCGCCCCGGCACCAGCCCGGCGTTCCTCGTGGTGAGCAGGACGAAGGCGGTGATGAGCAAAACCGCCACCGACATCAGCAGCGCCGAATTGGTGAAAGAGGCGTCGACGCCGCCGATATGGATCGGGATCAGGCGCTCGATGGTGAATTGGTGCAGGGGGTTCTCGGTAGCCACGCTATTCCTCGTCCTCGTCCGACCAATCCGCGTCCTTCTGCCGCAGGCCCGATGCCGGCGGCTGGCCTCGGTATCCCATCGCCATGCCCATTCCCGACACCGTGCGCCAGACATTGAGCATGCCGACCGCGACGCCGAGGAAGAAGCCCGCGATCATCCCCCAAGGCCGCGCGCCGAGCCAGCGGTCGAAGGCCCAGCCGATGCCGGTGCCGACGATAACGGCGACCACCAGCTCGATGCCGATGCGCAAGCCAAGCCCAAGCGCGCTCTGAGAGATGCCCGCTCCGCCCTGGGAAATCCCGGAAGCGCCCGGCTGCCGCCCGCTGCGTGCCCGGTCGAGCCGCTGTTCCAGGTCCCGCAAAGGCTTCTGCGTGTCGCGTTCGTCCATCGGCGAACCGCTCCCGCAAAGCTCGAAAAAGCACCCCCGCGCCCCGGCCGCTTCGGCGCCGAAACGGCGCGCACCTTACGGTCGGGTTGGTGGGGTGTCAAGGGACGCTCCTCGCGAAGAGCAGCGGCGGCAGCGCCGTTGCTCGCGCGCGCGTTGCACGTGAAACAGGCGCTCTATTCCGCCGGGGAAAGCTCACGCCGTGCGGCGCAGCTCCTGGGCTTGCTGCAGGTCGACGGAGACGAGCTGGGAGACGCCGCGCTCGCCCATGGTGACGCCGAACAGCCGGTCCATGCGCGCCATGGTCAGGCGATGATGGGTGATGATGAGGAAGCGCGTCTCGGCGCTCTCGGCGATCTCTTCGACGAGCGTGCAGAAGCGGTCGACATTGGCGTCGTCCAATGGCGCGTCGACCTCGTCCATGACGCAGATCGGCGCGGGGTTGGTGAGGAAGACGGCAAAGAGCAGCGCTAGCGCGGTGAGCGCCTGCTCGCCGCCTGACAGCAGCGACATCACCTGCAGGCGCTTGCCCGGCGGGCTCGCCATGATCTCGAGCCCGGCCTCGAGCGGGTCGCGCGTCTCGTCGCCATCCTCGCCCTTGTCGAGGGTGAGGTAGGCGCGGCCGCCGCCGAAGAGCCGGCTGAAGAGCGCGGTGAAATGCTCGTTGACCTGGGCGAAGGCGGCGAGCAGCCGCTCGCGTCCTTCGCGGTTCAAGGCGGCGATGCCCTCGCGCAGTCGGGCGATGGCGCCGACGAGATCGTCGCGCTCGCGGGTGAGCACGGCGAGCCGCTCCTCGATCTCGGCCGCCTCGGCCTCGGCGACCAGATTGACCGGGCCCATGCCGTCGCGCTCGCGCACCAGGCGCTGGAGGCGCGCCTCGGCCTCGGCCACCGCCGGCAGCTCCTCGCCCTCGGCGATCTCGACGGTGGCGAGGATGGCATCGGGGGCGCAGTCGAGCCGCTCGGTGACGCGCTCGGCGACCATCTCGCGGGCGTACTCGGCCTGCTCGCGCCCGGCCTCGCAGCGCACGCGCTCCTCGCGCGACTGCGCCAGCACCGCATCGGCCGCCTTGCTCGCCTTCTCCGCCTCGGCGAGCAGCGTCTCGCCCGAGGCCAGCGCGTCGGCGGCGGCGTTGCGCCGCGCGGTCGAGGCGGCGATGGTCTCGGCGAGCCGCTCGCGCTGCTCGGCGATCTCCGCCGGGCGGCGGTCGAGCCGCTCGATCTCGGCGGCGATCTCGGCGCGGCGCTGCTCGAGCGTGGCGCGCTGGCGCGCCGCCGCCTCGGCGCGCGCCTGCCAGGATTGCGCTTCGCTGGCGATGGCGGCGAGCCGCTCGGCGCGTGCCGCCGCCTCGCGCAGCAGCCGGTCATGCTCGGCCTGCGCCGCGCCCTGCAGGGCGCGGCGCTCGGCGAGTTGCGTGCGCAGACGCTGCGTCTGCTCGCGGCCGAGCGCGGGATCGGGCAGGGCGGCAAGTCCGTCTTCGGCGTCGCGCGTCTGCGCCTCGGCCTCGGCGAGGTCGAGCGCGAGGCGCTCGGCGCTCTCGGCGAGGCCGGCGAGGCGCGACGCGGTGGCGGCAATCTTGCGCCGCAGCTCGGCGTCGCGCTCCTGCGCCCGCGCCAGCCCGGCGAGCGCGTCGCGCATCGCCAGCCGCTCGGCGCGCTCGGCGTCGCTCGCCTGCTGCTCGGCGCGCTTGATGTCCTCGAATTCGGCGCTGCGGGTTGCCGCCTCGCGCTCGACCTCGCGCAGCGCCTCGCCGAACTCGGCGAGGCGGTTGCGCTGGCGCAGCCGCTGGCCCGCCGCGGTCGGCGTGCCCGGCGCGCGGCGGAAGCCGTCCCAGCGCCAGAGCCCGCCGTCGCGGGTGACCAGGCGCTGGCCGGGAACCAGATCCTTCTGCAGCCGCTCGGCGGCGGCGGCATCGGCGACGATTCCGATCTGCGCCAGGCGCCGCGCCAGCGCCGGCGGCGCCATCACCTGCTGCGTCAGCGGCGTGGCGCCGCCGGGCAGCGCCAGCGCATAGGTATAGGCCGGCAGGCCGTGCCAATGCGTCGGCGCCTCGGCATCGAGCGGCGCGGTGAGGTCGTCGCCCAGAGCCGCGCCCAGCGCCGCCTCGTAGCCGGGCTCGACCTGGACGCGGTCGATGACCGGCGCCCAGCGCTTGTCGCTTGCCGCCGCCAGCAGCTCGGACAGCGCCTGGATCTCCGCACGCAGCTTGGCGCGGCGCGTCTCGGCCGCCTGCATCGGCTCGCGCGCCGCCTGCTCGGCGGCTTGCGCCTCGCGCAGGCTCACCGCGGCCCATTCCGAAGCGGCGCGGGTGCGCTCGACCTCGTCCTCGGCGGCGGCAAGCGCGGCGGCGGCCTGCTCACTTACCGAAGCAGCGACCGCCTCGGCCTCGAGCTGGGCGCGCTGCTGCGCGATCTCCGCCTGGCGCTGGGTGAGCCGCGCCCGGCGCTCGGCCGCTTCCTGCTGCTGGCGCGTCAGCGCGATGCGGCGCGCCTCGTCGGCGGCCACCTGCTCGGTCAGCCGGGTGAGCTCGGCATCGAGCGCAGCCACCGCGGCAATGGCCGCGGCGAGCCTCGCCGCGGCCTCGTGTTGCGCCGCCTGCTCCTGCGCCTTGGCGCCGAGATTGGCCTGGCGCTCGTCTTCGAGCTGCGCCAGCGCGGCGCGGGCGTCGGCGGCAAGCTCGTCCTCGCGGGCGAGATCGGCGGCGAGCTGCGTGCCGCGCTGGGTTGCCGCCTCGCGGGCTGCGGCGACGCGGCGCTCCTCTTCCTCGAGCGCCTGGCGCGCCAGCAGCAGGCGCTGCAGCTCGGCGCCAGCGGCGGCCTCGCGCTGGCGCAGCGCCGGCAGCTCGCCGGATGCCGCCTCACGCGCGCGCTCGGCGGCCAGCGCCGCGGCGGTGTGGTCGGCTACCGTGCGCTCGGCGGCGCGCAGTCGCTCGGCGGCGGCGTCGAGCTCGGCGCTCGCCGCCTGCCATTGCAGGTGCAGCACCACCGCCTCGGCGCGGCGGATATGGTCGGAGAGCCGGCGGTAGCGCTGCGCCTGGCGCGCTTGCTTCTTCAGCCCGTCGAGCTGCGCCTGCAGCGCCTGCAGCACGTCGTCGAGCCGCGCCAGGTTGGTCTCGGCCGCCTTGAGGCGCAGCTCGGCCTCGTGCCGGCGCGAATGCAGCCCGGCGATCCCCGCCGCCTCCTCGAGCAGCCCGCGGCGCTCGACCGGCTTGGCGTTGATGATGGCGCCGATGCGGCCCTGGCTCACCAGCGCCACCGAATGGGCGCCGCTGGCGACGTCGGCGAAGAGCAGCTGCACGTCGCGCGCGCGCACCTCCTTGCCGTTGATGCGGTAGCCCGAGCCTTCGCCGCGCTCGATGCGGCGCACCACCTCGATCTGGTCGTATTCGTTGTAATGCGCCGGCGCGGCGCGGGTGGTGTTGTCGAGGTTGAGGCTGACCTCGGCGACGTTGCGCGGCGGCCGTGCCGTGGTGCCGCCGAAGATGACGTCGTCCATCTCGCCGCCGCGCATGCGCTTGGCCGAGGTCTCGCCCATCACCCAGCGCAGCGCCTCGACGAGATTGGACTTGCCGCAGCCATTGGGGCCGACAATGCCGGTAAGCCCGGACTCGATGGCGAGCTCGGTGGGGTCGACGAAGGATTTGAAACCGCTGAGCCGAAGCTTCGAAAAGTTCACGTCGCGATCATCCGTCTTTGTCTGCCTCTAGCCCTTGGGCTGGGCGGCGGTGAGCAGCTGGTTGAAGACGTCATAGGGCTGGGCGCCGTTCTTGTCCGAAGGCGGCTTCACCCCGTTGATGAAGAAGGTCGGCGTCGAATCGACGCCGGCCTGCTGCGCCTGATAGGCCGTGGCGACCACGGCGTCCTGCAGCGCCTTGTCGGCCATGCAGGTTCTAACCTTGTCCTCGCCGACGCCGGCGAGCCGGGCGATGCTGGCCAGCGCCTGTTGCGGGTCGCTCGCCTGCATCCATTTGGCCTGGCTCTGATAAATCGTATCGATGAAGGCGAAATAGCGGTCGGGCGGGACGCAGCGCGCCAGCATCGCCGCATGCACGTCGAGCTCGTTCAGCGGGAAGACGCGGAAGATCAGCCTGGCCTTGCCGGTGTCGATCCAGTTCTTCTTGATGTCGGGCAGGGTCACGCGGTCGAACTCGGCGCAATGCGGGCAGGTGAGGGAGCCATATTCGATGATGGTGACCGGCGCGTCGGGCTTGCCCAGGACGTGATCCTGGTCGGTGACCGCCGGCGCCGTCTCCTCGGCGCGGCTCTGCGGCGCGAGGCCAGCGACCGACACCACCGCCAGGAAAAAAGCGGCCCAGGTCAACCAGATCTTCCGCATCTCCCTCTCCAAACCACTAAATGTTGATGCTACGGCCTTGCGCCCGCCAATGCAAGCCGCCGACACGAAACTGCCATCATTCGGGGACCTTGTCGGTGCCGATCACCGCCTCGCCCAGACGCTGCAGCGCCGCCCTGAGCCCGGCATCGTCGATCGCCTGAAGCCGCTGGTCAAGCGACTGGCGTTCCTCGGCTTTGAGCTCCCGGCGATGGGGGGGCAGCGGGGGGGCGTCATGCGCCGGCGGCCCCTGCTTCAGGGCGAGGCGCGCCACCGCGCGATAGCCGAAAAAGGCGTTGATGCGCTCCACCAGGACGGGCTCGCGGTGCTGCACCTCGAGCGCGAGGCCAGGGGCGACTCGCAGATGCAGCGTGCCGTCCCGCCGCTCGCCGCGGGGGAAGCTGAGCTTATCCGGGCTCACCCCCGCCGCCAGCGTCTCGCCGATGATCGCCGGCCATTGCGCCACCAGCTGCGCCTCGGCGAAGCCGCGCTTGCCCAGCGCCGCGCCGGCGATTTTCGGCACCTCCGCCGCGATCGCCCTGAGCCTGCCGCGCCGCTCCTCTGCCATCGGACCTCCCGTCCCGGTCGCCCGGGCGCCGGCGCAGCCGCGCCGCCTCTATTGATCGCCGTCGCAGGCCGAATCGGACATGACGCAGAACTGGCGGCGGCTTGCCCCGGCCGTCGCCATGCAATTGGCCAGCGCCTGCTGCTCCGCCGCCGGCCGGGTCGGCGCCACCGCCCAGCCGATGCCGGGGGTGCCGGCCTGCGGATCCATGGCGACCGCGACGCATTGCCCCTGGAAGGACATGACGACCGTGCACAAGCCGCGCGCGGCATCGGTCGTATCCTCGGCGTTGCGGCAGAGCTCGAGCGCGCGGTCGCGCGCGGTTGCCGCGTCGGGCGAGTTGATGTTGCGGCCATAGGCGAAGCCCTCCTTGGAGACGTCGCCGGGAACGCCGACCGCCAGCGCGCCGTCGGCCGCGGCCGGAACCGGCGCCAGCGTCCACGCCGCCAGCAGCGCCGCGACGGCGGCTGTCCTGCGGCCAGGGAGCTTGCCGCCTGCTCGCTGCATCGAAACCGGTCTCCAAGATTGCCGCCGCACTCTAGCGCCGCGACGAGGCGCTCGCCACTGCGCCGGGCTTCTGGCCCGGGCGGGCGTGGCGTGATAGAAGGAGGCATCCACATCCCGCATGTGCCCCGCCCCGCGCCAGACCGCCAGAGCCGAGCCCGCCGCGGCGGAGATGGAGCTCTCCGACCTGCCGCAGCGTCTGCTCGATTGGTATGACGGCCACCGCCGGGCGCTGCCCTGGCGGGCCAATCCTGGCGAGCGCGCCGATCCCTACCGCGTCTGGCTCAGCGAGATCATGTTGCAGCAGACGACGGTGGCGACCGTGGCGGGATATTTCGAGCGCTTCACCGAGCGCTGGCCCGATCTCGCGGCACTCGCTGCCGCCTCGCTCGACGAGGTGCTGCATGCCTGGCAGGGGCTCGGATATTACGCGCGGGCGCGCAACCTGCATGCCTGCGCGCGTGTCGTCGCGGCGCGCCAGGACGGGCGCTTTCCCGAGGAGGAGGAGGCGTTGCGCGCGCTGCCTGGGATCGGCGACTACACCGCGGCGGCGGTGGCGGCGATCGCCTTCGATCGCGCGGCGACGCCGGTCGACGGCAATGTCGAGCGCGTCATGGCGCGGCTCTTCGCGCTGACCGAGCCCTTGCCCGACGCCAAGCCGGCGCTGCGGCGATTGGCGGCGGCGCTGACGCCGCCGGCGCGCGCCGGCGATTACGCGCAGGCGGTGATGGATCTGGGTGCCACGCTGTGCACGCCGAAGAAGCCCAAATGCATCCTCTGCCCCTGGCGCGACGCCTGCCGCGGCCGCGCGCAAGGCATCGCCGAGACGCTGCCGGCGCGGCGCGCCAAGGCGCCGAAGCCGCTCCGGCGCGGCGTCGCTTTCTGGGCGGTGCGCGCGGATGGCGCGGTGCTGCTGCGCAAGCGGCCGGAAAAAGGGCTGCTCGGCGGCATGATGGAAGTGCCCTCGACCCTGTGGCGCGAGGCCGAGTGGGGCGAGGCGGACGCGGTGGCGGCGGCGCCGGTGCATGCCCGCTGGCGGATGCTGCCGGGGGTGGTGCGCCACACCTTCACGCATTTCCATCTCGAGCTCGCGGTGCTCGCGGGATCCGTGCGCGCCGGCTTCAGCAAAGGCGGGCAATGGGTGCGGCTCGACGATCTCAGGGACCACGCGCTGCCGACGGTGATGAAGAAGGTGGTGGCGCATGCCAGGCGAGGGAGGCGATGAGCAGGCGCGATAGCGATGTCGAGAGATGACCGGCATTTATGTCGACGGGGACGCCTGTCCGGTCCGCGATGAAGTCTATCGGGTGGCGGAGCGCCTCGGCCTCAGGGTCTTCGTGGTCTCGAACGGCTCTCGTCCGATCCTGCCGTCGCGCAATCCGAATGTGAGCATGGTCGTGGTCGGTGCGGGCGCCGACGAGGCGGACAACTGGATCGCCGAGCGCATCGCGCGTGGCGACGTTTGCGTGACCGCGGACATCCCGCTCGCCGGGCGCTGTCTGAGCAAGGGAGCGCAGGCGGTGTCGCCGGTCGGCAAGATCTGGACGCCGAACAACATCGGCAATGCGCTCGCCGGGCGCGAGGTCTCCCGGCATCTGCGGGAAATGGGCATGACCACGGGCGGCCCGTCGCCTTTCACGAAAGCCGACAGGTCGCGTTTTCTCGACGCGCTGGACAAGGTGGTGCAAGCGGCACGAGCCCGCTGATGGCGCTGATCGCACTCTGTCCCTGATTCCTCCGTCTCAGCGTCGGGGTGCACGCCAGAACCCTGACACCAATTCTGTCGCAACGGCGCGCTGGCGGCGCGAGACGGCATGCCTCTCTCGCCTAAGCGGCGCGAATCTTGGCGAGGAAGCCGTCAACCCGTGCGCGCAATGTCGCGGCCTGGTTGGCGAGTTCGCTGGAGGCGCCGAGCAACTTACTTGAGGCGACACCGGTGTCGCCCGCCGCCTTGGTGACGCCGGCGATGTTGGACGACACTTGATGTGTGCCGGCCGAAGCCTGCTGAACGTTGCGCGCGATCTCCTTGGTCGCCGCCCCCTGTTGCTCCACCGCCGAGGCGATGGTGGTGGCGATCTCGTTGACCCGCGCGATGGTTTCGCCGATGCCTTTTACCGCTTCGACCGACTGGCCGGTCGCGCTCTGCATCTCACCGACCTTGGCGCTGATCTCTTCGGTCGCCTTCGCCGTCTGGGTCGCCAGCGACTTCACCTCCGAGGCCACCACCGCGAAGCCCTTCCCGGCCTCGCCGGCGCGCGCCGCCTCGATCGTCGCATTCAGCGCCAGCAAGTTGGTCTGGCTGGCGATGTCGTTGATCAGCGCCACCACCTCGCCGATCTTTTGCGCTGCGTCGGCGAGGCTCTGGATCTGGCTGTTGGTGCGCTGCGTCTCCTGCACCGCCTGCGTTGTAATGCGGGTCGATTCGCTAACCTGGCGCGTGATCTCGGCGATCGAGGAGGAAATCTCTTCTGCGGCGGTTGCCACTGTCTGGACGTTGGCCGAGGCTTGCTCCGAGGCCGCAGCCACGGCGGTCGACTGCCGGCTGGTCTCTTCGGCTGTGGCCGACATCGACTGCGCGGTGGTCTGCAGCTCGGTTGAAGCCGAGGACACCATCTGAAGGATACCTGCCACCGACTGGTCGAACTCCGCGATGTGGGCCTCGATCGCCTGCTGGCGCTGTTCCTTCTTGGCCTGTTCGGCCTGCTGTTCGGCCGCGAGGTGCTCCGCCTTGATCATGTTGTCCTTGAACACCTGGACCGATTGCGCCATCTCGCCGATCTCATCCCTATAGCTGACACCCGGGATAACGACGAGCTTGTCGCCTCCGGCAAGTCGGCCCATGGCAGCCGTCATCCCCCGGATGGGGGCGGCGATGCCGCGGCCGATGACGAACGCCACCACGAGCCCGAGCACGAAAGCGGCAATCGCGGTCGCGAAGCCGAACAACGTCGAAGCGTGGATGTTGCCGGTGGTGGTCGTTTCGATCTGACGAAGAGCGGTGATCTGCGACTGCTTCACGGCGCCCGCTCCTTTGGCGAACTCCTCAGCGGCGATATCCATGGGCCCGTCGACAAGGCCGTACGCCTCCAGCGTTGCGGCGGACATCGCCTTAAAGGCCGCAGCGTATTTCGCCCCGGTTTCCAAGGTCTGCTGGAGGAGTTGCTTGCGCTCCGGGTTCTGAAGCTCGTCTTTGAGCTGCGCGAGAGCGGTGGAAAATTTCGTGAGCTGGTCGTTGGCGGTATCGACGAGCTTCTGATCGGGTGAATCGATGAGGCGCAACGCATCGACCCACGCCAGCATCAGGTCCTCCTCCATTCCGCCGATAAGCGCTGCGGCCTGGAGGTCCTTATCGGCCATGGCCGACACCCGCGCCTTTGTCAGGCTCTCGCGCATCGCGAGGCCGGCGGGCTTCAGCTCGTCGTTCAAGACTTGGTCGCGTTTTGCGCGAAGCTGCACGACTTTCTCAAATTGGCTGATATAATCGCGGTAAAGCCCCTTCATTCCATCAAGCATCTGGCGGCCCTCGGCGGACGCCTCGTTCTTCTCCGCGTCGGCGAGATCGTTCTCCAGCGCCTTTTTCAACTCTTCCACACGGCGAAGCGCCGCGTCTTCGCGGTTACCGGCGTAAAGGGCGACGTCACGGCGCAGCTCCGCGATATTGCGGTCGATCTCCAGCACGCGCATCGCGTTATCGCTGATTCGCGCGAAACTGTGAAAGTTGCCTCCAGCGTCGTTCATACCGAGCGTGCCGATGAGCGCGACGACACCCAATAGGACGAGAATAAGGATAAAACCGGCGAACACTCGCGTACCGATTTTGAACCTGGTCATGAAAGAGCTGACGGACGAGCCGGCGCTGACGGACTGGGGCTTATGTTCCAACACGACTGGGTCTCCTGAATTTTTTGCCAAGACCGCGGTCGAAAATCCTCGGCTATGATGAGGGTTCGTTGATATGACCTTCGTCCAGGGCGTAGAGAGACATCCGCGCGCTCTTCTCGCTTGTGTGCGAGCCGAGACATTGAATTCAAACAATTAATATAGAATAAAAGCAGAAACGCCGTTGCTGCCGTACTGAGCCCGCGAAGGAATGGCTTCCGGGCTGCGCCATCGATGGCCGCCGCCATCGATGGTGCGTGGCAGGCGAGCGCCATCTCCGGCCGCGGAAGAAAATCAACTTTGCGTGAGGGAAACCGGCCGGAGCCGGCGGAAGCTGGCGCACCCTGCGCCGTCGCTGCATCCGCCTTTGCCGCGGCCGAGTATAGCTCTGTGACGGAGCCCACCGCACCAGGACCCAGGGCTCTACCCTTGCCGGGTTATGACCTCGGGTGCTGTCCGCTTGCCGGGAAGCCTTGACATGCCGGTCGGAAAACCACCCGCCAATCCTCGAATGCTAGAGATGCATGATGCAATCAACCCAAGTTTACACCAAAATTCTTTCCGATATCGAACGCGATCTGTTTCAAAATGCCGTGCAGGACATCGTATATCCCGAGGGCGACTACGAAAGCTACCTGACACAAATCCGGCGTGCGCAAAGAGCGATTTTACCAATGCTCACCGATATCGCCGATCAAACGAATCTGAGCCGGTGCTCTCCCCGTCATGCCGGGGCAATCAAGATTGAGAACCTGCCAAGGGACTGCAATCCGCCAATGCCGCCAGCCCAGCCAGGCGGGCTGAAGCGGATCGAGAAGCCGGGCTACATTTCCGAGAACGTCCTGCTGCTGATCGCGACTCTGTTCGGCGGTCCCTATTCGATGGCCTGCGAAGGGCGGGGGCTGGTCAACAATCTGGTTCCGACCCGGACGACCGCCGCAGATCTGTCCGGTGCCGGCGCCGCCTCGGATTTGCGCTTCCATATCGAGAATGCCGCGCTGCGCTTCCTGACCGGCCGGGATTGTTCGCCCAAGGCGCTGTTCCTGACCGGCGTGCGCCAGGACAAAACGCCGCCCTTCACCCGCCTCGCTGATGCCCGCCCGGCGCTCGCCCTGCTCACCTTGGAGGACCGCAACGCCCTGATGACGGCGCAGTACCGGATCCGCCTGCCCTATCGATGGCGGCAGTTCCGCGCTGACTATGATCGCGTGACGACGCCGCCGATCCCGCTGCTGCGCGCCGGCGTCGACGGGCTGCTGGTCAATGCGGCGCTTTATGGCGACATGATCGCCGATTTCGGCAGTGCCGCCGGCGAGCGCGCCGCCCGCAATTTCGAGGCGGCGCTGGAAGCGGTCGCCGTCGACGAAATCATCGCACCGGGCGAGGTCCTGTGCATCGACAACCGCGTGACGCTCCATGCTCGCACGCCGTTCGCGGCGAGTTTCGACGAAGAGGGTCGCGCGCTGCGCTGGGTCCAGCGCGTCTTCGTCACCGAGGATCTGAGCAATTTCCGTGGCTGGGACGCAGCGGACGGCGCGGTTTTCGCGCCGCGTTTCGCCGCGTCCACTGAAGAGCCCCGCGGTGCCGGCTGAGCCCCGCCGATGCACGTAACCTCATTGGACATCTCGATCATGGAATTTTTGGCCTCGCTCGATCATTTGCTCCTGCTCTTCCTGGCCGCCGGCGTCGCCGGCTTCATCGACGCCATCGCCGGGGGCGGCGGGCTGATCACACTGCCCGCCCTGCTGCTGGCGCAGATCCCGGCGATCAACGCGCTCGCCACCAACAAGCTGCAGGGCAGCTTTGGTACCTTCGCCTCGAGCCTGACCATGGTGCGCAAGGGCAAGGTCGAGGTCGCGCAGATCCGCATCCTGTTCCTGTCGAGCCTGATCGGCTCGAGCCTGGGCGCGCTGCTGCTGCTGGAGGTCGATCCGAAATCGCTCGATCTTGTCGTGCCCTTGGTGCTCGCCGCCGTCGCTCTCGCTTTCGGGCTGCAGCCCAAGGCCGGCGAGACGGAGACCCCGCCGCGGATCGGCGCCGGGCTGTACCGGAGTGTCGTGGTGCCGGCCATCGGCTTCTATGACGGCCTGTTCGGACCGGGCTCCGGCTCGTTCTTCTCGGCCAGCGCCGTGTTCCTGCGCGGTCAGTCCCTGGTGAAGGCGACGGCGACGGCCAAGGTGCTGAATTTTTCGGCCAATGTCGCCTCGCTCGTGGTCTTCATCAGCGGCCGGAAGGTGCTGTGGAGTTTCGGCGCGGTGATGATCGCCGGCAACATGCTGGGCGCCCATCTCGGCGCGCTGGCGGCGATCGGCGGCGGCGCGCGGCTGATCCGGCCGGTCATCGTCGCGGTCTGCCTGATCATACTGGCGCGCTATGCTTGGCAGGGCGGGCTGCTCACCTTCTGAGCTTGGCCACCGTCGGAAATGCAGAAATTGCGATATAGGCATCCGTCGGCAATTTCTCAACAAGTGCCTTAGAGCCTGTTTCGGAATTGGGACGGGCCTGCGACATCGTCATTTGGCGTCGGGCTAGGAGCGA
>JBKQTR010000207.1:0-11810 GCA_052143095.1 Allostellaceae bacterium | reverse complement strand
CGCGACCCAACCCTCGGGGCCGACCGCAAGCGGTCGGCTGGGTTGTTCCCCCCACCCGCCCGAGGCCTACGGCCTCGTGCGCCCCTCCCCCTCAAGGGGGGAGGGGCTATTAGCCCGGCGATTCCTTCTGAGCGGGTCATGACTAGAACCGTCGCTCGTAGAAGCGGCGCAGCAGGTCGATGCATTCCTCGGGCTTCTCCACCGGCGTCCAGTGGCCGCAACTGCGCAGCACCTCGACCCGGCTGCCGGCGATCTTCTCGGCCATGGCGCGCACCGCTTGCGGTGGTGCCACGCCGTCCTCCTCGCCGGTGACCAGCAGGCACGGGCAGGCGATCCGCGCGGCCTCGGCAGGCTCCGCCGCTGCCAGCGCCTCGCAGCTCCGGGCGTAACCGTCGGCATCCTGGCGCATCAGCGATTCCCGCACGAAAGCGACCGCGGCAAGCCGCTTCGCCCTGGTCTCGGCCGAGACCGCCCCTTGCAGCAGCGCGTCGGCGATCGCCTGCATGCCGGCGGCACCTTCCTTCAGCGCCTTCTCGCCGCGGGCGCGGATGGCGGTGCGCGCCGGGTCGGGCGGCGCCAGCAGCGGGCCGAAGAGGGCGAGGCTGCGCACCGCCTTGGGCTCCTGCGCCGCCAGATGCGCGGCGACGATGGTGCCCATCGAATGCGCGACGACATGGGCGCGCTCGGCGCCGGCGGCGGCGAGCACGCGCCGCGCCGCCGCAACGAAGCGCTCGATCGACAGTGGGCCCTCGACGCGGTAGGACCGCCCCGAGCCCGGCAGATCGAAGCGCAGGGTCTGGAAGCGCCGGAACGCCGGCAACAACGGCGTCCAGGTGTTGGAGGTGCCGCCGAGCCCGTGGATCATCAGCACGGGATCGCCGCCGCCGGTGGGCGTGTCGATCTCGACGGCGATGCGCTCGATGAGCTCGGTGGTCACGGCGGCGCCCCTCAGGCGACCGAGGCCGGGCGCAGGCTGCGCGCCGAGCGGATGTCGGGCTCCTTGTGGAACTGGCCGTCCTTCATCACCGCCAGCAGCCGCGCCGGGTCCTGCAGCAGGGCGATGTTGGCGAGCGGGTCGCCGTCGACCAGCAGCAGATCCGCGAGATAGCCCTCCTTCACCTGGCCGAGCGCGTTGCCCTGCATCATGATCTCGGCGCCGTAGCGGGTCGCCGCGAGCAGCGCTTCCATCGGCGTGAATCCCAGATACCTGACGAAGTATTCGAGGTCCTTGGCGTTGGTGCCGTGCTTGATCCAGGCGAAGCCGTAATCGCCGCCGATGAGGATGCGGATGCCGCGCTTGTGCATCTTCTTCAGCGACTCGATGGCGGTCTCGAGCTCGCGGTGATAGCCCATGACGCGCGCGCCCTCCGGGGTGATGCCCCACTCGGCCGCGTGATAGGAGGTGTTGATCAGCCAGGCGATGCCGGGCGCGACGAAGTGCCGGTCCTTGTGCGCCTCCAGCAGGTCGAGCGCCTCCTCGTCGGTGAAACTCGCGTGGTAGATGATCTCGATGCCGTGGCGCACGCATTGCTTGATGGACTCGCAGGAGCGCGCATGCGCCGCGACGCGCTTGCCGCGCAGATGCGCCTCGGCGACCGCCACGGCGATCTCGGCATCGGTCATCGGCGTGAATTCGGCGGCGATGCCGGCGATGTACTCGCCCGAGAGGTTGAGCTTGACGGTGTCGACGCCGAATTTCAGGAACTGGCGGACGGTGCGCCGCATGTCCTCGGCGCCGCTCACCACCGCGCCGAAGCTGAATTCGGGGAACGGCAGATGCGGCAGCGTCTCGTCGGCGAGCCCGCCCGGCACGGTGATCTCCTGGCTCGCCGCGAGATAGCGCGGCCCCGGGATCTGCCCGGAATTGATGGCGTTGCGGATGACCACGTCGAGCCGCGGCTTGGCCGTGGCGGCGCCGACGCAGGCGGTGAAGCCGCGGTCGAGATAGCGCTTGGCGATATGCGCGCACCACAGGATGTGCTCCTCGGTCGGCATGCGCTGGATGGCGCCGAGGCTCGGCTGATCGTTCCAGGAGAAATGCGTGTGCGCCTCGGTCATGCCGGGCATCAAGGTGGCGCCGGCGGCGTCGATCACGGTGACGCCGCTGGTCGGGATGGCGCGCACGCCGCGCGAGACGCGGGCGATGCGATTACCCTGAACCAGCACCTCGCCGGCATAGGGCAGCGCGCCGCTGCCGTCGAAGATCCGCAGGTTGGTGAACAGCACGTTCGCCATGGCACACTCCCTCAGCGCGCGCGCGTCACCGCCGCGCCGCTGTCTCTGTCGACCCTGTCGGAAATCAAGCCGCGCCCGGAAGCGACGGTCGCCGCCGCCGGCGCACATACGTCAAGGACGCTGCCCTTGCCCGGCATCGTAGCTCCTCCCTCGCACTCCGGCGCCTGCGGCCCCCGCTGGGATCCCGGCCGCCGCGCCCGCGCTTTTCCAGCGCTGTCTCGCGTGCAATGCCCTTTGGCAAGACACCCGCCTCAAAATGAGACGCGCGTCTCACCGCACTCTAGAACCATCGTAGACCCGTCCGGCCTCGCTTGAACAGCGCCAAATTTGCCGGGAGGCCAGCACAACAATTACTTATGCATGACAAACTATCCGTCGGCGTGACAGACTGCAGCAACGCAGGGTGATGCGCGAGCGCCGAGGCCCCAGGGAAGTGTTGAGCAAGGCAGAGACGACACCGGTCGCGACGACCGCCGCCCGCAACGGCCCCAAGGCGCGCATGTGGCGGCTGCTGCTCAAAGAGGCGGGCGCCATGCTGTGCGAGGGCGAGACGCCGTCGGTCGCCGAAATCGCCGCCCGCGCCGGCGTCTCGCGCGCCACCGCCTATCGCTATTTCCCGAGCCGCAGCAAGCTCATCAACGCGGTGGTCGAGGACAGCCTCGGGCCGGTGCGGCGGTTGGCGTCCACCATTCCGGACGGGCGCGAGCGCATCCGCGAGCTCTTCGCCCAGACCTTCCCGCGCTTCAAGGAATACGAGCCGCAGCTGCGCGCGGCGCTGCTGCTGTCGCTGGAGCATGGCACGCAAGAGCGCGCCGGCACGCTGGCGGAGGAGCCCTATCGGCGCGGCCACCGCATCAAGATCCTGAGCCATGCCGCGGCGCCGCTGAAGCCCAAGCTCGGCAAGAAGCGCTTCGACCGGCTGGTGCGGGCGCTGTCGGTGATCTACGGCATCGAGGCCTATGTCGTGCTGCGCGACATCTGGGGATCGAGCGACCGCGAGATCGAGGGCATCGCGCGCTGGGTCGCCGACGCGCTGGTGGATACGGCGCTGCGCGAGGCCGGCGGCAACGGCAACGGGCGCAAGCGGAACGGGCGGGGGTAGCTACTTTCCGATGCGAGGACGGAAGTCCGCCCTACACTGGCCGTGACCCGGTCGCGTCCAGGCGTCGTTTGGCTTCGGCGACAACGTCCGCCGGCAGCGGACCCTTCTGGGCCGCAGCGACGTTGTCGCGAAGGTGGTCGAGATTCTTGGTGCCGATGATGGTGGTGTCGAGAGCGGGCTGCGCGATGACAAAGCGCACCATGAACTCGATGCGGCTCATGCCGTTGAGCAATTCGTCCAAGCGCGCCTTGTCCCAGCGGCCGCTCAACTCGCCGCTGGTTAGCATATAGTAGCGCTTGTTCCAATTGGTCGGTGCGCCTCGGGCGACGCCGCCGCGGATAACGATACCGGCGCCGGCGGTGGAGGCTTTCGCGATGACATCTTCGTGTTCGCGCTGCAAGGCCGAATAGGGAATTTGGAAGACGTCGAATACGCCGGAATCGACTTGCTCGGCGAGGTTCGGCAGGGTTCCGGAGACGCCAATGAAGCGGAGCTTGCCTTCCTGTTTCAGGCGTAAGAGTTCGTCCAACGCGCCCTCGGCCTCCCACTCATTGCGGGTGAGACTGTGATGGAACTGGGCGATGTCGATATAGTCGGTGCGCATCGTGCGCAGGCTATGCTCGATACCCGCACGAATGTTCGCTGCGGTGTGGACATGCGGCGTGCCCATGGGCTTACCCGGCACGCAGCCGCACTTGGTCGCCAGGATGAACTCACGGCGCCGGTGAGAAATGGCGCGGCCAATGCGCGCTTCGCTGGTGCCGTAGCAGACCGCGGTATCGATAAAATTGACGCCGCTGTCGAGCACGGCGTTCAGCACTCGGCCGGCCTCGTCGTCGGAGATTTCGTTGGCCGCCGGCGGGCCACCTAAATCCATGGCGCCGAAGCCGAGAGCGGTCACGGACAGGCCGGTGCGGCCGAGTTGGCGTCGCTCAAGCTCGCTCATGCGTGACTCCTTGCCGTGCGATGGGGAAACGCAGCTTTCTGTCGAGATCCGCCGGGCAATTCCGCCCGGTCATTCCGGGAATTCCAGGCCATGGCGATGCGACCAGTCTCATTGATACCTCATACGCACATTCAGTACCTCCACGCAAGCACGGTTCCGAGCACCCCGAGGAGACGAATGCGCGGCACCGGCCGCGCGACATCTGGGGATCGAGCGACCGCGAGATCGCGGGCATCGCGCGCTGGGTCGCCGACGCGCTGGTGGACACGGCGCTGCGCGAGGTTGCCGCCAGTAGTCGTCAAAATCGTGAAAGACCTCGCACGGCAGCAGTGGGGAGCGGACCATCTACGTGATTGCGTCTCCCGCCTTCGAGAACGCCAGGCGTGTCCAACTCACGCCGGGGCGCCGAAGAAGCCCGTCCTGCGTCTCGAGCACCAGCACGGGCCTGAGACCTTCCGCTGCCGCGAGACCTATGGTCTCGTCCGCCGAGACCTCGAACATGCGGCGGCCAGGCGGCACCGGGCCATGACGCAGCGAGAGCATCATGACCCCGCTTTGCCGCACCAAGCCGGCGACACGCGGCATGGCGCGCTTGCGTTGCTGCTCGTCGAGATGCATCCAGACCGCCGTGAGCATCACCAGGTCGAAACTGCCGTTGCGCCCGGCGAGCGACGCCAGATCGGGCAGGCTGTCGTCCAGCCATCCTATATTGGGCGCGGAATGCAGCGCCGCCGCCCTCAGGCGCAATTCGGCCGTCGGCTCAACGGCCGTCACTCGATGTCCCATCGCGGCGAAGCCCGCCGCATCCCGCCCGGTGCCGGAACCGATATCCAGGACGAGACCCGGAGCCGCCGGGATCAGATGAAGGAACTGCCGATGGATCTCGGCAAACGATAGGCTCTCATACTGCTTTATCAGCGCTTCCGCCTCATCCGCATATCCCTCCGTGCCGCTTGGCCGATCGGACGACATACTGCCCATCCCCCATATGCTCGAGGAATTATGGGCGGGGCCGCTTCGGATGTCAGCTTTGGATCCAGGGCAGCCAGCGGCCTAAACGATCCCCTTCACCGCCCATGGCGCCAGCGGCGAGGCTGCGCGGGTCGGCGGGAGAAAATCGACTCTGAACCTGCTGGTTGCTGACCCTGTTTTTCGGGCAAATGATCGCGTGGCGGAGGAAGCCGTCGTCAAGTTTCGTTCAGGCGCGGCCATTCGCAGAACGTCCCGATTTCGAACCAGCGATACCCTGAGAGAGGGCGTCGATGAGCGGGCAGCGCGCGTTGTTTCCGAGGTCGCACGCCCGCACGGCGTCCGCGAGAACACGCTCCATGCGCCTGAGATCGTGAATACGAGAGCGCACGTCGCCGAGATGTGAAGCGGCGAGGTCGCGCGCCTCGGTGCAGGATGAACGCCCGCCCGCCGCCAACCCGAATAGCGCGCGCACGTCCTCAAGCGTGAACCCGAGTTCGCGCGCGCGCCGCACGAAGCCGAGCCTGGCCACGTCGTCTGGACCATAGCTCCGATAGCGCCCGGATCGTCGCGCGGTCGGCAGGAGACCGATGCGCTCGTAATACCGGATCGTCTCTATGTTGCAGCCCGTGCGACGGGAGAGTTCGCCGATCGGGATCGCGTGTTCGAGCATGTGAGGCTCCCGAAAAATACCCCTTGAGTCTGTAGTTGCTACAGACGGTAACGTCCGATCGCGTCAACCACAAGGAGTCTGCCCATGTCCGATCTTCGGGCGAAAGCGCCGCCGGCCGAACGGCCCGTGCGCGGGACCGGTGCCGTGCTGCTCACTCTCGGCGGCCTCGTGGCCGCGTTCGGCGTTGCGTCGTGCTGCGCCCTGCCGCTCTTCCTCACCACCCTCGGTCTTGGTTCCGCGTGGCTTGGCGGCGTCGGCGTCCTGGCCGCGCCGCACCGCGCTCTCCTGCTCGGCGGCGGCGCGCTCTGCCTCGCTGCCGCAGGGGTCCTGCTCTGGCGTCAACAGCGCGCGGCGGTGACTTGCGCGCCAGGCACTGTATGTGCACCTCCCGCCATTCGCGTCATGATCCTCATCGGGCTTCTGATCGGCGCGGGACTGCTCTGGGCCGGCTATCGTTATGCGTGAGGTCGCACTGATCCTGGAATCTACCATCACCTGCCCGGAATGCGGGACAGCAACGGTCGAGACCATGCCGGCCGACGCCTGCCAATACTTCTACGAGTGCAAGGGCTGCGGGGTCCTCCTGAAGCCGAAAACCGGAGATTGCTGCGTCTTCTGTTCCTACGGCGATGTTTCCTGCCCGCCGATTCAAACAGGCCGTAAAGCCTGCGATAACTGACGGCAAGCCGATGGCGTGCACAAGCCCAGCGAAAGGCAGGGGTTGGGGCTCTTCGACCGCCGGTTCGGTTTTCCGGGAATAGGGGCGGGGCCGCTTCGGATGTCAGCTTTGGACGGCTTGCGCGGAATAGCCTTCCTGCGGTTTATTCGACGCGGCGGGCCTCCTTTTTCCACTGGAGAGCTTTGAGCGCGATGACGACTGACGGTCCGGCGACGAGGAATGCGACCGTCGCCATCGCTCCCACGACCTTGTCACGCTCGGTGCGGTGGAGAATTTTTCTCTATCTCGGCGGTTTGATCGTGCTGGTGTCGTTCGGCGCTCCCTTCGGCGGCTTGATCGATGTGCCGATCAGCTTCTTTCTCAAGAACAAGCTGCACTTGGAGGCGCACGAGGTCGCCTATTTTCGGCTCGTGTGCGCCATGCCGCTCTACCTGTCCTGCGTTTTCGGATTCGCCCGCGACACCTGGAATCCCTTCGGGATGAGGGATCGCGGCTTCATCGTGACGTTTGGGGCCGTCAGCGCCGGCCTCTACGTCGTCTTCGCTTTCACCGCCGTCACCTACGTGACGCTCCTCGTCGCGGTCGTGCTATTGACGACGTCATTCCTTTTCGTCTCGAGCGCCCAGAACGGACTGACCTCGACGCTCGGCCAGCAGCATGTGATGTCCGGTCAAATCAGCGCCGTGTGGAACATCTTCGCGTCGCTCCCGGTCATCGTGGCGCTGCTCATCGGCGGCACGCTCAGCGACCTGCTCGAAGACAGGAACGCCGACCAGGCGGCGCGCCTCCTGTTCCTCGTCGGCGCCGCGATCATGGCCGCGACGGCGGTCTACGGCGCGCGGAAACCCAGAAGCGTGTTCGACAATGTTCGCGCCGAAGACGGGACCGCCGCGCCGCCGCTGGAGGAAATAAGAAGACTGGTGAGGCATTGGCCGATCTACCCGGCCCTGTTGATCTGGCTCTTGTGGAATTTCGCGCCGGGATCGGCCACGCCGCTCCAGTATTACCTTCAGAACACCCTCCACGCCACGGATGCGCAATGGGGCCAGTGGAACGCGATCTTCGCCGCCTCCTTCATTCCGACGTTCATGGTCTTCGGCTTCCTCTGTCGACGGTTCCCGTTGAAGACCCTGCTCCTGTGGGGGACGGTCGTCGCGGTTCCACAGATGGTTCCGCTGCTGTTCATTCATTCGGTGACCGGGGCATTGATCGCGGCGGCACCCATCGGCCTCATGGGCGGTGTCGCCACCGCCGCCTATTTGGATCTGATCATTCGGTCCTGTCCCAGGGGCCTGCAGGGAACCACCCTCATGATGTCGGGCGGGCTTTATTTCATCGCCTCGCGATTTGGCGATGTTCTCGGGACGACGCTCTATGACCGCTATGGCGGCTTCGCCGTGTGCGTGATCGCGATCACGGTTGTCTACGCGCTGATTCTTCCGGCCCTGTTGTTGGTGCCCAAGCGCCTGATCGCCACCGCCGACGGGGAAGTGCCCGACCTCGGCTTGGCCGCGGATTAGGAGGCCGGTCGCCGCACTTACTCCGCCGCGATCCCGTCGACCTCGACGCCGAGCGCAACGTCGCTCAGGTGGCGCGCGCCCCATCTGCGAATGGCCGAGATGACGGGAATGAAACTTCGACCCCGGCGCGTCAGGCGATACTCCACTTTGGGCGGCACCACGCGGTAATCCCGGCGATCGATGAGCCCGGTGTGGGTGAGCGCCTTCAGCTCGCGGCTGAGGACACGCGGAGCGATCTCCCGGGTCCCGTCTCCTCCTCGCAGCAGACCGCTCCTGATCTCGCCATATCGAAGCGGCCCCTCCTTGAGGTCCCACAGGATTCGGAGCTTGTATTTTCCGCTGATCATCTTTTGGAATGCCGCAACCGGGCAACCGCACGTCATCGTCGATTTCCTCGTCGACTTCATCGCTCGTGCTCCGCGGCCAACGCGTTTCCACCTGGGATCAACATAAGACGAGGATGGAAAAAGTCCACAGTATCATTTTTGTCCATACTTGCATAAATGCCTCTTCCCTGCCCAAATTAGTCAGGGCCAATCGAAGGAACGGCAGATGAAACATTTTCTCATCAGGTATCGTTTCAAGCAGGGGTCGCAGGAGGAATGGCATCGGGAGATTGCCCGGTTCATCGCGGCGCTGGACCATGATCCCGCGCTGAAGGGAAAGATCGCCTATCGCTGCATGAAGCGCCGAGACGGCGCCGACTATTATCATCTCGCCGCGACCGCGGACGATGAGGCGACCAAGACCCTGCAAGGACGGGACTTCTTCCGCGGCTATACGGAAGCGACGAAACGCGTCGCCGGCGGCGAGGTCGAGGTCGTGCCGCTCGAGATCGTCGCCGAGACCACCTATCGAGCGTGACTCGCGGGGGATGCGTCGGCGAGCGCGCGGCGCGGCGGCGGCGTAGCTCGACGACAGGCTCGCTTTATCCGGGGCCGACGTTATATTTCGCATGCCATAACGCGAAGGGGGAGCGCATGCGACATCGCCGCCTGAGACCGGGGCTTGCCGCCGCGCTCGCCTGCCTGCTGCTCGCAGCACCCGCTGCGGCGCGCAGCCTCACCGATGCGACGGGCCGCACCGTCGAGATCCCCGACAGCGTCGCGCGCGTGCTGCCGGCGGGACAGCCGGCGGCGATTCTCGTCTATGTGCTGGCGCCGGAGAAGATGCTGGCCTGGCCGCGCAAGCCCGCCGGGCCCGGCGCCGGTTTCCTGACGCCGGAGGCGCGGGCCTTGCCGGAGGTCGGGCCGCTGGTGCTGCGCGGCGGCGAGGTCAACGAGACGCTGCTGCGCGAGATCAAGCCCGACCTCGTCGTCGATTACGGCTCGCTGGCGCCGGGCTATGTCGAGGCGGCGAAGCAGATGCAGGAGAAGATCGGCGTCCCCTATGTCATCTTCGACGGCGATCTCGCGCGCAGCGCCGCGATGCTGCGCCTGCTGGGCCCGGCGCTGGGCGCGGGCGCGCGCGCCGAGACGCTCGCGCGCGACGCCGAGCGCATCCTCGCGCTGACATCCGATCGCGCCGCCCTGCGCGCGCGCGCCGGCAGTTTTCGCGTCTATTATTCACGCAGCGCCGACGGGCTCGCCACCGCCTCCTCGCGCGCGCATTCGACCGACGTGCTGCGGCTGCTGGGATTGGAGAATGTCGCCGACGCAAGGCCGGGCGATCTCTTCGAGGTGACGCGGGACGAGTTGCTGTCCTGGCAGCCGCAGGCGATCTTTGCGCCGAACGCCGAAGACATCAAAGCGTTTGCCGCGCCGGATTGGGCGAGCCTGCCGGCGGTGGCGCAGCATCGCGTCTTCGCCGCGCCGCGGCCGCCGTTCGGCTGGATCGACGAGCCGCCCTCGGTCAACCGTCTGCTCGGCCTGCTCTGGGCCGGGCATCTGCTCTATCCCGCCGCATATCCCGACGATCCGCGCGACGAGGCGAAGGCGTTCTATCGGCTGTTCTATCAGGTCGAGCCGAGCGAGCAGCAACTCGACCGGCTGCTGGCGACGGCGCCGCCCTGAGGCGGCGCGAAAAAGAACAGCCCCGCGCCGCTGCTCGAAAGCGTCGGCGCCGGGCAGTCCGCGGTAGGCCCTGCGACGCGATTACCGCCGCTTGGCCGAACGACGCGCGACGCGACGCTTCACGACGCGACGCTTCGCACCCGCGCGCTTGGCGACGCGGCGACGGCCATGGCTCTTCTTCTTCGTGCTCTTCTTCGCGCGCTTCACGCGCGAGGATTTGCGCACCGCGGCCGAGGAGCGCGCGGCCTTCGACTTGACGCGACGGTGCGACTTGCGCGCCGTCTTATGCTTCTTTCTACGCATCGACGTAACTCCCACAGGTTCCTAAACTCGCACAGAGTCGGGGCAAGAAGTTAATAAATCCTTTTTGAACCAAGTGTTTTTCAAGTCCAGCGCGTGTTGCACCCCGTCTACGCCCTGTCTCCGCATGGCTAATATGTGGTAATCGCCGAAACGAAATCGTCGGTTACTTCGTCATCATCACGCGAGTACGGCGCCCGACTCGGGAGCGGGGGCGCGGCGTCCGGCGCCCGCGTCGCGGACACTCGAAAACACCGGTGAAACGGGCATTTCTAGCGTTTCGGGCGGGCACGCCGCGGGGCGCGAAAAGCCGCGCTCTGCGGCACGCAAACACTTGCTTTACGCGTCTCGCCGTGATTCTGTAGCCCTGCGAATGCCGTTGTGACTTTGAACGGAAGAGGGAGTTCGATACCTATGGCAGTGAAGAAGAAGGCGGGTGCCTCGTCGACGGTGACCCTGAAGCACTTGGCGGCCGCGGTCGCCGAGGAGCATGAGATGGCGAAGAAGCACGGCGAGGCCGTGCTCGGCAGCGCCATCGCGCTCATCGTGAAGCATCTCAAGAAAGGCGACCGGATCCGCATCGGCGGCCTCGGCATCCTGGTGGTGCGCAAGCGCGCCGCGCGCATGGGCCGCAACCCCGCGACCGGCGAGCCGATCAAGATCAAGGCAAGCAAAAAGGTCGCGTTCCGCGCCGCGAAGGAACTCAAGGAATCGATCTGAGCCGCGCGCGAGGGGCCTGAGCGCCCGGTCGCGGCCTCGCCGCCGACGGCGCCTCGCCCGACGAGCGCTGCTCCGCTTCGACGCACCGCCCGCCGCGCCCCGCGCGCGGCGGGCGGTGGCGTTTCGCGTGCCGGCATGAGTGCCGCCGGAGCCCGCGCGCGTCGGCGACGATTCGGCAGGTGTCGCGGCGGCCCCACCTCACCCCGGACCCTCTCCGGCCCCAAGGGGCGGAGAGGGAGCAGTTGAGCTTTGGTCAACGGTATTTTCCCTTGCACCTGGATAGCGCCCGTGCCGCCGACGCGGTGGCGGGGCGCGGGCGCCTGCGATAGCATGGCGGCAAAAGGGAGGATATGGAAATGCCCGTCATTTCGGGGAAACGCGCCTTTCTAGAGCTCTTGAAGCAGGAAGGCGTCGAGTTCATCTTCGGCAACCCCGGCACCACGGAGCTGCCGCTGATGGACGCGCTGGCGGTCGAGCCGGAGCTGCGCTACGTGCTCGCCTTGCAGGAAGCGGCGGTGATGGCGATGGCGGACGGCTACGCCCAGGCCTCGGGCAAGCTCGCGGTCGCCAACGTCCATGTCGCCCCGGGGCTCGGCAACGCGCTCGGCATGCTCTACGACGCGCAGAAGGCGCAGGCGCCGATCCTGCTCACCG
>JBKQTR010000206.1:0-3338 GCA_052143095.1 Allostellaceae bacterium | reverse complement strand
GGGTCTACGATGCAGGCGGCGAGCCGGTCGGCGAGGCGAAGCCGTTGCTCCACCTCGCGCAACGCCAGAACGCCGCCATCCGACGAAAGCAAACCGCCATCAAATTTGACCACGACCGGCTTCCCGCGGTCTGTGTCCGCGCTCTTCGGAAGGCTTCGCCTCAACCGTTGTTTCGCCGGTCGAAAGCACCATCACCCGCCAGCTCTTAGGCTCACGCGGCCCGCACCTTGCCGCCGCCGTTGCTCAAACTGTAGAGAACCGCCGCCGCTTCGCGGCCCAAGAGCGCAGGAACTCGAGCGTCGAAGACAACGGCCGACGGCGGCGCCTCGAGCCTTTCTCGTTGTTCGCGAGTCCCATCCTTCCGACCATCGCCTGTCGCGTTCCCGACAGCGCCGCGTCGGAAAGCGCGGACGAACAGCCGGATATCGCCGGAACCCGCGAAAATTGCTGGCGGCGCGCGGCGATCGAGGTGTTGGCACGACCTATGCGTAGGCAACGCTGACGGTCGACGCGGAGGCGCACATGCATATGGTCGTCTGCATCAAGCAGGTTCCGGACTCGGCCCAGATCCGGGTTCATCCGCCGCTATGGCTTCAATCATTTTCACGGCCAGGAATGGTACTGGCTCCCACTTCACAAGCCCGAGGGCTGACGAACCCAAGGACCTCGCGGTGCTGTGCGACCCGCGTTGCGCCATACCCAGGAGCACTCAATGATCTGATCCAAGCCGCGCCGCCTGGAGGGGCCGGGCTCGAGCCTCGTGAACCGGGCGGGCGTCAGCGTGGACCAATGTCATTCGTCCACCTAGTCAGCATCCTGACTAGCCATCAAAGGAATGAAACCATGTTTACCTCAGCTATCGTCACCACTGCTCTCATCGCCGCCGGCGTCGGCGCGGTCGCCGCCGTGATCGCCGTCGTGATCGCCGTCGCCTCGGCCGTTGCGGTGATTGGCGCGGTCGTCGTTCTGCTCTGAAAGGGAGAAGTGAAATGAGCAAGAGACACAGTGACGCGCTCGCCATCTGGGCCGGCGCATGCAACCCGAGCGGCATTGCCCACTCGATCAACTCGGCATGACATGGAGATCGACATCACTGACTTCGTGCGCACGGCTGAGACGCACGAGTTCTCGGCCAGCCGCGCCGAGCTTGGCGACAACGCCGGCAAGATCACCTGGGCCAACGCCGTGGCCGAGGCCGGCAACACGCGGTGGATCACTGACGAGACGCGCGACGAGTTCGAGGCGTGGGTCAAAGAGTTCGGCGCGTGGTCACGCGACGAGATCATGGCGTGGTCGCTCGACGAGTGCAACGCGCTCCTGATCCAGTTCATCAGCGGCGATCTCAACGAGCTCGAGAGCCTGCGCTACTCGGACGATGACGAGTTCTCGATCGACTGGGACGAGGCCGAGCGCCTGTCGCAGGAAGGCACGACAGGCTATTCGACGGTGAGAAAAGGCCTTGGCACATTTGACGCAAGGAGAAACGAAATGAATATGCGACCAAGACTGAGCAACAACGTCTGGACACTTGTGGACGTGCCTGTCCCGCCGCCAGCGCAGCCCGCCGCACAGCGCGATCGCAACCTGCCCATTCGAGCGGAACCCGAGCGCGCGTCAGCTCCTGAAGCGCCGCGCGATAGGCCGCAACCGCCTCCTCGAGCCGCGCCGTCCCGCTCTCCCGCTCCCCGAGCCTCTCAAGCGCAGTTCCGAGATTCATCTGCGTCGCCGCCCAGTCGAGCGGAACCCGAGCGCGCGTCAGCTCCTTGAGCGCCTGCTGATAGACTTCGATGGCGCTCCTGAGCGTAGCGTTGTCGCCGCGCTCGTCGCCCTGCTGGTAAAGCGCGCCAGCCTGCCTCGCCAAATAGTTTCCCCGTTCATCCGGATATCCAGGCGGGACGTGAGAGGCGGCTTGGGCGAACAGCTCGGAAGCCAGCGGATAGTCGCGCTCGGTCAACGCCACGTCGCCCTCGGCAGACGTCGAACTCGCCGCGCCGAGCATCTGCGCGTCCTCGGCCGCTTGGGCCTGGACCTTCAGCTTGCGCGCTTCCTGCGCGGCGGCGATCTGGCGACCTCAGAAGCTGGCAGGCGCAGCTGTGCCATTTCGGCCAGCGCTACCACACCATCGCCTACAACGCCCGCGGCTACCCGCCTTCGGACGTGCCGGAGGACGTGCGGAAGTATTTGCAGAACCTCGCGGCCGACGACATCGCAGCCGTTCTCGATCATTTGCGGCTGAACCGGGCCGATGTAGTCGGCCTTTCCAGGGGCGGGTTCGCCACACTGCATTTCGGCTTCCGGCATGCGGCGCGCGCCCGCTCGCTGACGGTCGTCGGCTGCGGCTATGGGGCCGATCCCGCCAAGCGGGAGGAATTCCGCGCCAAGGTCGCCAACACGGTGACCTACCTGCTGGAACAGGGCATAGAAAAGTTCGCCGCGCGCTACGCCTATGGGCCGACGCGGGTGCAGCTAGAGAACAAAAGCCCACGCGCCTTCGCCGACTTCAAGCGCCAGCTCGCCGAGCATTCCGCCATCGGCTCAGCCAACACGCAGCTTGGCGTGCAGCGCGAGCGGCCCTCGCTGTATGACCTCAAGGACCAGATGAAGGCGCTAAGGGCGCCTACATTGATCCTCACTGGCGACGAGGACTGGCCTTGCCTGCTGCCCGGCATTCTCATGAAGGAGACCATTCCCTCCTCGGCGCTGGCGGTGATGCCGAATTGCGGCCACGCCATCAACATCGAGGACCCCGACCAGTTCAACCGCATCGTCGGCGATTTTCTGGCCCACGTTGATTCCGGCCGCTGGCCCATGCGCGACCCCCGCGCCGTGAGCACCTCCATCACCGGCATGCGCCGATCACAAGAAGCGACACGGAAACGTAGCGACGCCGTCGGCGAACGACCGGTATTTGCGCACTCCGGCCGTCCCGAGTGGCGGCTTCGGATGATCGCAATCCACCCTTCGCGATGTTCCGCCGGCGCCTCGATCAATGCCCGCTCAGGGCGGACTACGGGCCTTCAAGGGCTGCCGGGGAAGCCCGGAGTCCCGCCCACAGCGGCCGTTGACGGACCGAATGCGACGGTGTTGATCCGCGCGGGTCGGAACGCTGGTCGCCGCTCACAGCCGATGCTCATCTTGCGGGGGCATATGGCGCATTTCCCCTCGGCATGCCTTCGGCTCTCAATGGTAACCGAGAGTAAACGGCCGGCTGGGGCCCGAATTCTGCCGGATCAGCGGCGCGGGGGGAGAGCGCCGTTATGGCCAAAGAATGGTTCAGGCGGTCACTTGGCGGCGCGAGGGAAAAATTGCTCGGTCCGCGGCGCCGAGACCTCCCCGAC
>JBKQTR010000205.1:0-17094 GCA_052143095.1 Allostellaceae bacterium | reverse complement strand
GCGCGCGAAGCGCGCCATTCTTCGCTTCTCCGTGTCCTCCGTGTCTCCGTGGTCAATCCTTCCCGCCCAGCCTCTCCGCGGCATATGCGATTGCCCTGCCCTCAAGGGGGGAGGGGCTGCGCAGCTGCTGCGAGCAGTATGCATACCGTAGCGCTTGCGCCGGAACGGCGGAATAAAACCAGGATGGACGCGTACTGACAGCATAACGCTATCTCCGCCGCGGCTCGGCAAGCGTGCCGTAGAGCGCCAGCAGCGCGGTATGCGGCGGCCGGTCGGTGCGGTGCGTGCCGAAGCTCCAGCCGGTGGCGCGGGCAATCGCGGCAAGCCCGGCGCGATGCTCGGCGAGCTTTCGCGCGTAGTCCTCGCGCACGGTCTCGACCCGGCTGATCAGCAGCGAGGATTCCTGCTCCAGCCCCTCGAAGCGCACGCGGCCGGCAAACGGCAAGGTCTCCTCGGCGGGGTCGAGCACCTGCAGCAAATGGCCGCGCAGCCCGGTGGCGGCGAAGTGGCCGACCAGCGCCTGGATCTGCTCGAGCGGCGCCAGGAGATCGCCGATCAGTACGAGCTGGCCATGGCGCGGTAGCGGCTCGAAGCCGGGCAGGTCGGCGCCGGGCGCCGGGCGCCCCAGGGTCAGCGCCAGGCGGCTGAGCACGGCGCGGCCAGCGGCCGGGGCGACGCCGGTGCCGAGCAGCGCCACGCGCTCGCCGCCGCGGATCAGCAGCGCCGCCAGCGCCAGCAGCAGGAGATCGGCGCGCGCCCGCTTGGTCGGTGCCGCCGCGCTCGAGGCGTAATCCATCGAGGCCGAGCCGTCGCGCCACAGCCAGACGCTCTGGGCCGCCTCCCACTCGGTCTCGCGGATGTAAAGCCGCATCGACTTGGCGCTCTCGCGCCAGTCGATGCGCGGCACGGCGTCGCCGGGCTGGTATTGCCGGAACTGCCAGAAGGTCTCGCCGGTGCCGACGCGCCGCCTTCCGTGCACGCCTTGTGCGACGGTGGTGGCGACGCGCTCGGCCGCCACCAGCAGCGGCGGCAGGCGTGCCGCGAGCTGCTCGGCCCGATGTTGCAGCGCTGCTGCGGCCATCAGCCGAGCAGCGCCACGAGGCGGTCGATGAGCTGCGCCATGGTGACGCCATCGGCGCGTGCCGCGAAGTTGAGCGCCATGCGGTGGCGCAGCACCGGCGCCGCCAGCGCGGCGACATCGTCGATCGACGGCGCGAGCCTGCCGTCGAGCAGCGCGCGGGCGCGGCAGGCGAGCATCAGCGCCTGGCTCGCGCGCGGGCCGGGACCCCAGGCGACGTGCTGGCGCGCCTCGGGGAGGTCGGTCTCCTCCGGCCGCCCGGCGCGCACCAGCTTCAAGATCGCCTCGACCACGCTCTCGCCGACCGGCACGCGCCGCACCAGGCGCTGGGCGGCGAGCAGCTCGTCGCCGGAGAGCGCGGCGCCGATCTGCTCCTCGGCGACGCCGGTGGTGGCGATGAGCATCTGCCGCTCGGCGACGAGGTCGGGATATCCGACATCGATCTGCAGCAGGAAGCGGTCGAGCTGCGCCTCGGGCAGCGGGTAGGTGCCTTCCTGCTCCAGCGGGTTCTGCGTCGCCAGGACGTGGAACGGGCGCGGCAGCGGATGGTACTGGCCGGCGACCGAGACCCGGCCTTCCTGCATCGCCTGGAGCAGCGCCGATTGCGTGCGCGGGCTGGCGCGGTTGATCTCGTCGGCCATCAGCAGCTGGCAGAAGACGGGGCCCGGGATGAAGCGGAAGGAGCGCCGGCCGCTCTCGCTCTCCTCGAGCACCTCGGAGCCGAGGATGTCCGCCGGCATCAGGTCGGGGGTGCATTGGATGCGCTTGTCCTCGAGCCCGAGCACCGTGCCGAGCGTCTCGACCAGCCGCGTCTTGGCGAGGCCGGGGACGCCGATCAGCAACCCATGGCCGCCGGCGAGCAGCGTGATCAGCGCTTGATCGATCACCTCGCGCTGGCCGAAGATGACGCGGCCGATACGCTCGCGCACTTGCGCCAGGCGTTGGCCCAGAGCATCGATCTCGGCAACGAGGTCGCCAGCACCGCCGGTCTCGGACAGGTTTTCAATGATACTCAAGAGATCGGCTCCTTTTGCCACTTATAGGGGTAGATCATGACGGATAAGCCGGCGCCTTCAAAGGCCCTCGATCTGCTCGCCAGCAAATTCTTTGCATCTTCCGTGCCAGCGACTCGCCAACCCATTGATTGCGGCCATTTTGACCTCACCATCGCGCGCGACGGAACCTGGTCCTATCGCGGTTCTCCGATCGGCCGCCCAGCTCTTGTGCGCCTGTTCAGCACCGTGTTGCGGCGCGAGTCGGACGGCAGCTACTGGCTGCAAACACCGGTCGAGCGCGGTCGGATCACCGTCGAGGACGCACCTTTCGTCGCGGTCGAGCTCACCCGGCGGGGCGACGGGCAGCAGCAGGAGCTGATCTTCCGCACCAATATTGACGATACTGTGGCGGCCGACGCCGAGCACCCGCTGCGCGTCGTCGACAATCCCGCCACGGCCGAGCCCAACCCCTATATCCTCGTGCGGAACGGGCTGGAAGCGCGGCTCAGTCGGCCGGTATTCTACGAGCTGGTGGAGATTGGGCAAGAGGAGCGGGTCGGCGACGCGACCCTGTTCGGCGTATGGAGCAAGGGCCGGTTCTTTCCGCTGGGCCGTCTGGACGGCGCGTCTTGACCGCCGAGGAAGTGCGCGACCGGCTTGCCCGTTCGGTGGCGGGCCAGCGCGCCAGCGATCCCGCGGCCATCGCGGCGATGCGCGGCGACCACTCGCTGGGGGCCGGCGGCGCGCCGCCGGCCACCGCGCTGACCGCGGCGGCGGTGCTGGTGCCGCTGGTGATGCGGCCCGAGGGGCTCAGCGTGCTGTTGACGCAGCGCACCCAGCATCTCGCCGCCCATGCCGGGCAGATCTCGTTTCCCGGCGGCCGGGAGGAGGCGAGCGACCGCGATTCGATCGAGGCGGCGTTGCGCGAGACCGAGGAGGAGGTCGGGCTGCCGCGCGACCATGTGGAGGTGATCGGCCGGCTCGACACCTACGTCACCAGCACCGGCTTCGAGGTGACGCCGGTGGTGGGCCTGGTGCGCGCGCCTTATCCGGTCAAGCTCGACCCGTTCGAGGTCGCCGAGCTGTTCGAGGTGCCGCTCGCCTTCATCCTCGATCCCGTCAACCACCAGCGTCACAGCCGCGAGCTCAACGGGCGCCAGCGCACCTTCTATGTGCTGCCCTATCAGCAGCGCTATATCTGGGGCGCCACCGCCGGCATGCTGGTCAATCTGGCAGAGGTGCTGGCAAGGTGAGGCGGCGATGATCCGCGTGCTGCTCACCGTCGTGCTGCCGCTGCTGCTGCCGACCGTGCTCTACCTGCTGTGGCTGGCGGCGGCGCAGCGCATGCCGCTCGCCGCGCCGGCCCAATGGCGCGCCTTGCCCTGGCCATGGCTCGTCGGCATCGGCCTCGTGCTCGTCGCGGCGATGCTGTATTTCCTCGGCACGCGCGTCGGCGGCTCGCCGCAAGGCGTCTATGTCCCGCCGCAATACATCGGCGGCCACGTCGTCCCCGGCCATGTCGTGCCGCCGGCGGCGAAGCCCTGACGGCTCGCGCTTGCCCGCCCCCGACGCCCCCATCGACCGCATCGGCATGCAGCCCTGGATGAGCGAGGCCGCGACGCGCGCGGTGCTGGCGGCGCTCGGCGGCGACGGCCGCTTTGTCGGCGGCTGCGTGCGTGACGCTCTGCTCGGCCGCGCCATCGGCGATATCGACATCGCGACGCCGCTGCCGCCCGAGGAGGTGATGCGCCGGCTTGAGGCGGCGAAGATCAAGGCCGTCCCGACCGGGCTCGCCCATGGCACGGTGACGGCGGTGGTGCCGCCGCGGCATTTCGAGATCACCACCTTGCGCCGCGATGTCGAGACCGACGGCCGCCATGCCCGTGTCGCCTTCACCGCCGATTGGGCGGCGGATGCGGCGCGGCGCGACTTCACCATGAACGCGCTGTTCCTCGACGCCGACGGCAACGTCTTCGATCCCGTCGGCGGTCTCGGCGATCTCCGCGCTGGGCGCGTGCGCTTTGTCGGCGATGCCGCGACGCGCATCCGCGAGGACGTGCTGCGCCTGCTGCGCTTCTACCGCTTCCACGCGCATTACGGCAGAGGCGAGGCCGACGCCGCGGCGCGCGCCGCTTGCCGCGCGCTGGCGCATCTGCTGCCGACGCTGTCGGGCGAGCGCGTCGCGGCGGAGCTGCTGAAGCTGCTCGCAGCGCCCGACCCGCTGCCGAGCCTGACCATGATGGTCGAGGACGGAGCGCTTCAGGCGTTGCTGCCGGAGGGGCAGCGCCTCGAGCTTCTCGCGGCGCTGCTGCCGCTCGAGCCCACGCCCGATCCGCTGCGCCGGCTGGGCGCGCTGGTCGCCGGCGATCCCGGCGCGCTTGCCGAGCGCTTGCATCTCGCCAACGAGCAGCGCGCGCGGCTGCTGGCGCTGGCGGCGCCGCCCTGGCCGGTCGATCTCGCCGGCGACGAAACGACGCAGCGCCGCGCGCTCCATCGTCTCGGCGCCGCTCTCTACCGCGATCTCGTGCTGCTGCGCGCCGCCGAGGGCGGCGAGGGCGAGCGCTTGCCGGCGCTGCTCGCTTCTGCCGCGCAATGGCAGCCGCTCGCCTTTCCGCTCAGAGGCCGCGATGTCACGGCGCTGGGCGTGCCGGCGGGCAAGGAGGTCGGGCGCCTCCTCGCCGAAATCGAGCAATGGTGGGAGGCCGGCGATTACCGCGCCGACCGCCGCGGCGCCCTTGCCGAGCTCAAGCGGCGGGTCGGCGCGCGCTGAGCCGTTCACGGAACAATGTGACGGCCCGCCCAATTTCGACCACGAAAATGCCGCGTGACACCCCCGGCAGAATCGCCTAATGAAACGCACGGACTTTCAGGTGGATGGTCGTCGTGTTGCGAGTCCTCAGCTTCGGCCTGCCGGCCATCGTGCTTGCCGCGCTTGCCGGCTGCACCCCCGATTACTCGCCGAATACCTACGCCAGCAACGCCGTGCAGCAGGCGAACAAGGTCGAGCCCGCTGTCGTGGTCGGCTTTCGCCAGGTCGAGATCAGCGCCAGCGGCACGGTCGGCGTCGTATCCGGCGGCGCCGCCGGCGGCATATTGGGGTCGCAATCCGGCGACATCGGCGTCAACTCCGCTTTGGGCGCCGTCGCCGGCACCGTGATCGGCGGCATCGTCGGCACCGGCGTCGAGCACATGACCGGCGACACCACGGGGTGGGAGTACATCGTCCGCAAGCCCAATGGCGATCTGCTGTCGGTGACGCAAAAGGAACCGACGCCGCTGCCGATCGGGCAGAAGGTGCTGGTGATCACCGGCAATCAGGCGCGCATCGTGCCGGATTATTCGGCAACGCTCGAGCCGCCCCCCGGCAAGGACAAGACGGGCGCAGATAAGGCGCCCGCAGACAAGGCCAGCGCGAAGGCCGCGCCGACACCGCCGCCGGTTGCCGCATCAAGCGACGCGCCGTCGACGCCGCCCGCAGCAAGCGAGACGCCGCCCGGCGCGGGCCCAGTCGCCGCGGCACCGCCGGTCTCGACCCCCGCCGCGCCGCCGTCGTCGAGCGAGGCGGAGAAAGCAAGCACCCCGTCTCCCGCCTCGACCGGCAGCGACAAGTGCGTGCCGTAGAGCGCGTCCCGACTAGGTAGGCGCGCCACACATCTTCTTCTCCCTCTCCGCCCCGAGGGGCGGAGAGGGTCGGGGTGAGGTGGGGCCGCCGCAGCGCTTGCCAAATCGCCTCCAACGCTCGCAAACTTTGGCAGCATTCGCGCGGACCCACCTCATCCTAAATCCTTCTCCGCCCTGAAGGGCGGAGAAGGACTTGCTGCTGCGGCATCGGTGATCAGTCGCGCGAGATGTGTGAAGGCCATAGCGCTCTTGCGACGGGCGCAGTGAGTGGGTGAGCAACGATCACATCGCGGCTCGAGCGGGTGCGTTCCAGGACTCACGCCCGCAGCCCACCGCCGTCGAGGATCTCGCGGAGATAGGCCACATGCTCGGCGAAGGCGCGCCGGCCCGCCGGGGTCGGCTTGATCCGTGTCTGCGGCTTCTTGCCGACGAACCGCTTCTCGATGGCGACATAGCCCGCCTTCTCCAGCGTCTCGAGATGCGCGCCGAGATTGCCGTCGGTGGCGGCGACCAGCGTCTTGAGCCGGGTGAATTCGAGCGCGGAATCGGGGTCGAGCACGTTGAGCGCGGCCATGATCTTGAGCCGCATCGCTTGGTGAATGACTTCGTTAAGCCCGTTCATGCCGCTCAGCTCAGCCGCCTCAGCCAGAGGCCGCTGGCGATGAGACCGCCACCCACGCTCGCCGCCAGCCAGAGCGGATACCACGCGCCGGCCCAGGCATAGCCGATCACGATGAGCGCCGTCACGCTGGTGCCGACGACGATGAAGAACGTGCCGAGCCACAGCCCCGCAAGGACATAGCAGAACATGACGAGCGTCGGCCAGAAGGCGCTCTGTTGCCGGGGGTCGATCGGCCAAAGCAGCCAGAGCAGGATCAGTCCGAAGCCGACCAGGACGAGCTGCCCATATCCGAGGCGGCGGCCGAGCCTGCTGTCGCGCGAATGCGTCAGCGGGCCCCAGCGGCGAAGCGCGAAGCTGCCGCCCAATCCCAGCGCCGTGACGATGACCCAGCCGACATAGGCGCGTTCCGGCTGGAAAAAAGTGAAGAGATAGCCGCACACCACGAGCCCGCCCCACAGCAGGAATTGGCGGCTGCTGTGCTCATAGGTGATGGCCTGGTGCGTGCGGCGCTCGACGCTCTCGATGTCGCTCAGCGACGCGGCCGCATCCTTGGGATCGATGGTCATGGCTCCGGCTCCCGCGGGCGATGTCGCCCTCATGCCAAAGCTATCACAGCCGGCGCGACGCCGGCGCGCTCGCGGGCTGGCTGCCGCTCGGCGCAACCACGGGCGCGGCGGCGGCGCGGCGATAGCTCAACACGAAGCGCGCCGTCCAGCCGAGGAAGTAGCCGAAGCTCGCACCCGAGACGGCCATGTCCCAGGGCAGCAGCTGATCGCGCAGTTCGGGGCGCCGCGCCATCGCCACCGCGAGCCCGTATTTCGCGGCAAAGATCAGCATGTTCCGGATCAGCGGCAGCCTGCTGCCGGGGAGATGGACCGTCGCCCGGCTGCGATCGGCGCTGAGGCCCTCCAACCGCACGCTGACGAGCGCCAAGGCGCAGCCCGCCGCCGCGGCGAGGCCCCAGGCCGGGACGATCGCCGGCGCGGTGCGCGCTGCGAGCGCGAGCCCGACCGCGCCCCAGGCGATGAAGACGGCGGGGGTGATGAAAACGCGGCGCAAGGCGACGGTTCGCGGTCTGAGCGCCTGAACGCCGAGCCAGACGAGCAGCGCGAACAGCAGGAACACCCACCACGGCGTGTTGGTGACGATGAGGAGAAGCGCTGACATCGATGGCCTCCGTGGTTGAGCCTCAGAAATAGCGCGCGAGCTTGACGATGACGCTTGCCGCCTGCGGCAGGCTGCCCCAATCGGTGCGGCGTCCGCCCAGACTGGCCTCGGCGAGCGCGCCGACCGTCCAGGCGTTGGAGAGGTAGTAGTCGGCGGTGACCTGCGTCACGCTCGAGCCGTCATGGAGATCGACGCTGGTGAAGGCGGTGAGCTCGAGCTTGGGGATGAAGGCGTCCTGCCAGTCGGCGCGGAGAAAGCCGGTATGGGTGGCGATCGGCTCCTGCTGGTCTTGCGCGTAGGAGCGGATGTACCAGAGCTCCTCGCTGATCGGCGCAAAGCCTGCGTGCGCGCTGCCGACGGCGAACCAGTTGTGCCAGTCTTGTGGTGAGAATCCCGCTTGGTGGAAATGGTATTCGAGATTGAAGACGATCTCGGACACGGTATAGGAGCCGCCGACCGAGAGGTCGTTCTGGAAATAGCTGCGCGTGTCGAGCGGCAGCACCGGCGGTGCGTTGCCGGGGAGCGTGCCGGTATCGACGCCGTAGTGCAGCGCGTCGGCGGCCAGGCTCGCCCGCCTTCCGCCGGCCCATTCCGCGTAGAGCACGGTGCTCTGGCCGACATTCTCGGCGAGATTGGCGCCGAGCTCCGTGCGCTCGCCCTCGTGGTAGAGCAGAACTTCCGGATTGACGCGGTCGGCGAGCTCGGCGCTGCCCTTGATCAGGATCCGGTCATGCGCGTTCGTCCGGTCGAGCATCGGGTTGAAGCTCGGCAGCGTCGCGTCGGTGTAGATCGGGCTCGGCTGATAGAGCTGCGGCGCGTAGGCGAGCGTCAGCGACGCGCCCGCGCCGATATGCTGGCCTTCGAGCATGAAGGTGCCGAGCCGGTCCTCGCGCAGCACCGCCGGATCGATCGACAGCGGCTCGACCACGGTGCGCGTCTTGAAGAAATCGGTCGGGTTGAAGCCGGCGGCGACGCCGCTCTTGAGGTTGATGCGGCCGAGATCGAGGTAGTCGCCGGGCAGCGCCTGCCAGGTGACGAAGCCTTCGCGGAAATCGTGCCGGACGTCCTCATGCGTGGGAAAGGGTGTCTCGTCCTGGGCGAGAAGGTTGAGCCTGCCGCTATAGGTCAGGCTCGCATCGCCGCCCAGCGCCCACTCCTTGCGCACGTCGAGGAACAGCCGCTCCTGCCAGTTCGGCGGCGCCGGCGGCGGCGCCGGCACCAGGACGCTGCGCAGCGAGTCCAGCGTGAAGGCATCCTCGAGATAGATCGTCTGCCGCGCATCCCGTGTGGGAGCGGCTTCGGCGTTGCGCTCCTCCTGGGTCTGGCGGGCACTGTCGGGGATGAGGTCGAGATCCTTGTCCTCGTCGGCGAGTGCCGGCGCGGCGGCGAGCGCGAGCAGCAGCGGCGCCAGGCGCAGCGTCGGGCGCATCACTCGATCCGCAGCCGCGGCAGGTAGTCGCGCTGGAACCAGGTCTCCGGGATCTCTTGGAACTGGAAGTCGCCGAAATTGATCCGGGTGACCAGCGAGCTGTCGACGGCGTCGATGATGATCGCCTCGGTCGGGCGGACGCGGCCCAGCTGCGTTGTATAGTTGCCGTAATAGAGGATCTTCAGCAGGCGCCCGCTGTCGGAATAGGCCTTGATCTTGATCGGATAGGCGGTGTCCTTCTCGACCCAGTACTCGACGCGGTTGTAGGTCGCGTGATCGTTCGCCGCCTTCATGTCGAGATGCCAGCACTCGCGGTTCTTGCGCGTGCTGTCCTGGATGGTCTCGGCGCCGACCAGCGTGCCGGTGTAGTCGATCGCGAAGTTGACGGTGAGCACGTCGCCGATCGAGGCTTGGCCGATCAGCCGCTGCTGCGGCGAGATGCGCACGCTCGCCTTCGAGGCCGGGTCGTAGAACCACAGCACCGTGCCGTCGAGCAGCGCCATCTTGCCGGCATCGCGCGGCGGCTCGATGTAGCGGACGAGATCGCGGAACTGGCCGTTGGCCTGATCGACCTTGGCGTAGACGACGATGACGCTGCTGCTGCGCGCCGTGCCGGCAATGTACTCGGTGAGCGTGTTGGTGACGCGGAAGGGCCGGCCCGCATTGCGCACCTGGTCGGCGGCGGCGATGATCTCCTGCGCGCTCTGGGCGTGTGCCGCGGCGGCGAGGAGCGTGAAGGCGAGCGCGGCGAGCAGCGTCTTGTTCTTCGGTCGGGTCATGAGTGCCTCAGAGCCTGTTTCGAAAATGGGATGGGCCTGCTCTCAGACATGGCGCAGCGCGTCGACCACCTGGAGCTTGGCGGCGCGGTTGGCGGGGATGAGGGCGGCGATCGTCGCCACGATCACCAGGCCGAGCCAGGTGCCGACGATCAGCGCGCGGTCGGTGAAGAGGTAGAGCCGGAACGGCACGGGCGAGGCGTTGCCGGGCGGCGTCCAGGTCAGCCCGGCGCGGTTCACCAGGATCGCGATGATCACCGCCAGCACCAGGCCGCCGGTCGCGCCGATCGCGCCGAGCAGCCAGCCTTCGATCAGGAACTGGCGGCGGATGCCGCTGCGCCGCACGCCCATGGCACGCGTGGTGCCGATCTCGTTGGTGCGCTCCATCACCGTCATGGTCATGGTGTTCACCACCGCGAACAGCACGATGACGCCCATGATCACCGCGATGAACAGGAAGATGGCGTGGAAGAAGTTGAGCGTCTGGGCGTAGAGCGGCGTCCGCTCGGCGAAGTCGCGCACCTCGAGATCGAGACCCTTCTCCTTGAAGACCGCCGCAAGCCGCGCGCGGGCCGCCGCCATGTCCTCGCTGCGGTGGAGCTGCAGCTCGATGCCGGTGACCTTGTGCTCGCCGCGCCCGTACAGCAACTGTTGCGCCAGTGTCAGATGCATGCCGATGTAGTTGTCGTCGAGATCCTTGACCCCCTGGGACTCGGCGCCGCCGATATAGAGGCTGACGACGTTGGGCGCGCCGCCGGCAGTCGCGGCCAGCAGGTCGATGCGCGGCAGGTGCGCATTGGGATCGCCGTTCCCGGTGACGTCCTTGCCCGCGAGATCGCTGAAATCCTCCTTCGCCGGGGCGTCCGCGGCGACCTCCTGGCGCGGCTTGGCCGCGGGCGCCGGCGGGCAATCGGCGATCTTGAGGTCGGCGCAGAGATTGAGGATGCGGGCGAGGCCGACGCCGATCAGGCCGCGCGTCTCGTCGTCATCGGCGATCCGTGAATCCGGATGGTAGGGGCGGCTGGCGCCGTATTCGTCCCATTGCAGCATGCGCTCGCGATCGGACGGCACGATGCCGACGCCGAAGAACGTCTTCGCCGCGTCGTTCTCGCCCTGGAAATTGCCGGCGATGCCGAACAGCGAGAGCGTCGGCGTCATCACGCCGACCAGCGGCTTCAGCACGGGATCCTCGCCGATCGCCTGCATCACCGCTTTGTAGTCGTCGATGCCGTAGGCCGCGGGATTGCCGGCGCCGTAGAGGAAATAGCCGTTGCGGAAGACGGTGAGGTGACCCACGCGCTGGACGACGCCGGTCTGGTAGCCCGCGAAGATATAGCCCTGGAAGGCGCCGAAGACGAGCAGCGCCATCGCGCCGACCGCGACCGCGAGCCCGGTGACGGCGGAGCGGCGGCCGTTGCGCAGGATGTTGCGCAGGCCGATCTTGAACAGCATCACTGGCCGCCTCCCGTGGCATGTCCGACGAGCTCGCCGTCGCGGATGGTGAAGGTCTCGTCGGCATGCGAGATGAGCTGGGGATCGTGGGTCGAGAAGATGAAGGTGGTGGCGAACTCCGCCTGCACCTTGTGCATGAGCTCGATGATGGCGGCGCCGGTGCGGGTATCGAGATTGGCGGTCGGCTCGTCGGCGAGCACGAGCTCGGGATGTTTCACCAGCGCGCGGGCGACCGCGACGCGCTGCTTCTGGCCGCCGCTGAGCTCGTTCGGCCGCTGCCCGCGCTGACCGGCGAGGCCGACGGCCGCCAGCATGCCGAGCGTGCGCTCGCGCCGCTCGGCGGCGGCGGTGCCCACCAGCAGCAGCGGATACTCGACATTCTCATAGGCCGAGAGCACCGGAACGAGGCTGAAGCCCTGAAAGATGAAGCCGATGTTGCGCGCGCGGAAATCCGACAGCGCGTTGTCGCTGAGCTTGGCGGTCGGCTGGCCGCAGACCTCGACCGTGCCGCCGCTCGGCGCGTCGATGCAGCCGATGAGGTTGAGCAGCGTGGTCTTGCCGCTGCCCGAGGGGCCGACGACCATCGAGAAGCGATGACGCGGGATGTCGAGGCTGATGCCTTTGAGCGCCGCGACCTCGACGCTTCCGGTCCGATAGGTCTTGGCCACCTGGCGCAGCCGGACGACCGGCTCGGCACTGGCATCGGTCATGGCGTACTCCCCGGAATGCTCATGCGCTTCTCCTGCGCGGGTGGGTTGCGGTTCAGTTCATTAGAGAACTCTGTATCACAGAGGACTTTGAGCGTCAAGCGGGCAAGTTGGCCGCCAGCAGGTTGCTGTCCCTCTCTGCGCGCAGCGCGGAGAGGGAAGGGACCCGTCGCTCGCTTGAGCGACGGGGAGGGAGAGGTGTCTTTCCGCCGCACCATCGTTTCTGCCATCATCCCCAACCTCACCCAGCCCTCTCCGCCCCCGGGGGCGGAGAGGGCTCTAGGCGGTCGTGTCTACCCGATCGGAACTTGCTCTAGAGTGCCGCTCAGCAACGGGAGGGGCGCGTGGCGACGAGGCTGGCGAGCGGGGGATCGGCGCTCGAGGTGCTGGGCGCGTTCCTCAAGCGCGGCTGCAGCTCCTTCGGCGGTCCGGCGGCCCATTTCACTATTTGAGGTCGTGGAGAGGCGCCCCGCTCGCCGGAATCCGCGCTCCATCAGAAAAGGACTTGCCGATTTCGGAAATCGATCAGAGAACGAACCCGTTCGTGCGGGAGAGCAGGCTCCCGGCTGCGGCTGGAGATCGAGAGGCGAGCGAGACCTGGCTCAGGCATGGTTGCATATGAGGGGATTGCGGCTACGCTGCCCGGCCGCATCCTTGGACCATGGACATCGCGACCCCAGAATGAGCGAGAAACAGCCAAGCATCGACCGGACGCGGTCCAGCTCGACAGAGGCGGTTCCGCGGTCGACGCCGCGGCTCAATCCGCGCGCGGCCGTGGCCGGCGTGATCTTTATCGCCGTCATCGGCTTGGCGATCTGGTACCTGGCGCGCCCCGAGCCCCTGCTCGTGCAGGGCGAAGTGGAAAGCACCCGCATCGACATTGCGGCGCGGGTCTCGGGCCGCCTTGCCAAGCTCGCCGTGGAGCGCGGCCAGAACGTCGCGGCGGGCGCGCCGCTGCTGGTGATCGACAATCCGGAGCTGATGGCGGAATTGCAGGAGGCCGAAGCGGAAAAGACGGTCGCCGACGCCGAACTGGCGCGGATCAATGCCGGAACCCGCAGCGAGATCATCGCGCTGCGCCGCGCCGAGGTCGATCGCGCCGAGGCCGAGCTCACCCTGGCGCAGCAGACCTATAATCGCACGCAGCAGCTCGCCGCCCACGAGGTCGCGTCGCAATCCAAGCTCGACGAGGCGACCAACGCGCTGACCGTGGCGCAGCGGCGGCTCGAGCAGGCGAAGCTCGCCCATCAGGAAGCGGTGCGCGGCTTCACCGCCGAGGAGCACGAGATCGCCGAGGCGAACGTCGCCAAGGCGGCAGCGAAGATCGAAACCATCAAGGCGCTCGTCGATCAGCTGACGATAACCGCACCCGTCGCAGCGCAGGTCTATCAGATCCCGGTGGAAGAGGGCGAAGTGGTCACCCCGGGGGTGCCGCTGATGTCGCTGGTGGATCTCGGCGATACCTGGCTCGGCCTTTCGCTGCGCGAGGACCTGATCGCGGGCCTGAAGACCGGCGACCGGATCGAGCTTCGCGTCCCCGCGCTCGGCAACCGCAGCGTCACCGCCGAAATTCGCGTGATCGCCGCGAAGGGCGAATATGCCGGCTGGCGGGCGACGCGGGCGACCGGCGATTTCGACTTGCGGACCTTCGCGATCCGGGCATATCCCGTCGAGAAGATCGAGGGGTTGCGGCCGGGAATGAGCGTCTACACCGACTGGTCGCGGCGCTCCCCATGAGACCGCCGCCGCCGCCCGGCCTGTGGCTCGTCGCGGCGCGCGAGATCCGCTTCTTCCGGCGCGACCGGGCCGGCCTTTTCCTGATCGTCGCGATCCCGCTGATCGCCTTTGTGGTTCTCGCCTGGACCTTCAGCGGCGCCGTGGTACGCGGGCTCGACGTCGTGGTCGTCGACATGGACCGCTCCGCCGTCTCGATCGACATCATTCAGGCGATCGGGGCGGCGCCGGGCGTGCGCATCGCCGAGCGCGCCGACACTTTGACGGCGGCGACCCGGGCGATCCGCTCCGGCCGGGCCATCGCCGCGGTCTACATCCCGCCGAGCTTCGAGCAGGATCTGATGGCCGGACGCCGGCCGCAGATCGTCGCCTTCTACAACGAGCAGTATTTTACCCCGGGAAATATCGCGGCGGGCGGATTGCGAGACGCGATCTCCGCCGCGACGTCCAGCCTGTCGCCGGTTCACACGGTGCGTCTGCAGCCGATCGGCAGCGGACCGCTCACCGTCGAGCAATATGTCCTGACCAACCCCGCCCTCAACTATGCCGGGTTTCTGTTGCGCGCGGTGATGCCGACCACGCTCCATGTTGTGATCGCGATCGCCGCCGCCTATGCGGTCGGAACCGAATTCTCGCGTCGCAGCCGCAGAGCCTGGCTCCGCTGCGCCGGAGGCAGCCCGCTGAACGCGCTCGTCGGCAAGCTGCTGCCGTTGTTCACCGTCTTCCTGGTGCTGCTGGCGATCGACGCGTTGATCCTGCACGCCGGATTCGCGCTAGCCTATCGCGGCGACCTCTTGATGATCGTGGTCGCGGCTATGCTGTTCCTCGCCGCCTACCTGTCGCTGGCGGCTCTGCTGCAGCTGCTCGTCCGCGACCTCGCGCTCGGCTTGAGCCTCAATGCGATCATCGCGTCGCCGGCCTTCGGCTTTGCCGGGGTTGGGCTTCCCGTGCTGGCGATGAACGCTTTTGCCCGCGGCTGGGGAGCATTGCTGCCGTTGCGCTGGTACCTTCAGATCCTCTCCGATCAAGCCGCGCGAGGCTCGCCGGTGCATGCCTCGGCGGTGCCGTTCGCGATCCTGGCCGGTATGGCGATCGGGCTTTTTTCGCTCGCGTGGCTGCGCCTGCGGCTGTTGTCGCCTGGCCGCCGCGAAGCAGAATCGCCCCTGCCGCAGGATGAGGCGGGGATCGGCGCGCGCAGCGCTTTTGTCGGCGAGTGGCGCCGGGTGCTGGCCGATCGCGGCGTCTTCAGCCTCCTGATCATCGCGCCGGTGTTTTATGGGATATACTATCCGCAGCCCTATCTCGGCCAGCTCGTGCGCAAGATCCCGATCGCCGTCGTCGATGACGATCGCACCGAGCTGAGCCGGCGCCTCATCCAAAGCTTGGACGCCGACGAAGCCGTTTCGGTGGCCGTTCGCGCGCCGGCCCTCGACGTGGCGCAGCAGGCGCTGTTCGACCGCCGCGTGTTCGGCATCGTCGACATTCCCCGCGACACCGAGCGCGAAGTCCTCAAGGGTAACGCCGCCCGCCTCCCGGCCTATGTCGATGCGGCTTATTTCCTGGTCTTCAACCGCACCCTGCAGGGGATCGTCCAGAGCGCCGCCGACATCACCGTCGCGGACATCGCCCATGGGCTGCGGCCGGACGGCGCCCTGGCGCGGCTGACCCTGGCGGTGCTGAGCCCGGTCGAGCTGCTCATGGAGCCGCTCTACAACCCGACCGGCGGCTATGCCAGCTATGTCGTGCCGGCCGCCTTCGTGCTGATCATCCAGCAGACCCTGCTGATGGGCGCCGCCACCTTGGCCGCGCTCGCCTTCGCGCGTCGCAACCCGCCGGCGATCGGGCCCGGCGCGCTGTTCGGCCGCGGGCTCGCGCATCTCACGATGTATGTTCCCGCGCTGGCGCTGTTCCTGGTAGTTCTGCCGCAGATCTACGGCTTCTCCACCCTCGGCCGCGTGAGCGATCTGGCGCTCTTCGCGATACCTCTGATCCTCGCCACCAGCTTCATGGGTCAGGCCGCCGGATGCTTTTTCCGGCATCGGGAGACTGCGGTGCTGATTTTCGTCGCGACCACCTTGCCGCAATTCTTTCTCGTCGGCGTGTCCTGGCCGCGCGAGATGGTCCCGCCGCTCCTCGACCAGCTCCGCCGCGTGTTTCCCAGCGAGTCCGCGATCGACGGCCTCGTGCGGATCAATCAGATGGGCGCGAGCCTCGCCGAGATGCGCACCGATTGGTTCTTTTTGTGGCTGCTGACGGCAGTCTATTTCGCGCTTGCCGTGGCGGCAGCGCGGCGCCGTGCATCGATCGAGGCGGCCGATGCCGGCTAGGAGCGTGGAGCGACGCTATACCCTCGTGGTGCTGCTGGCGCTGGCGGCGGCGGTCGGCATCCTGGCGTTTCTGGTTCTGGGCTCGCATGTGCCTGCGCCACGCGCGCCGGGCGTGGTCGAGGCGACCGAGATCAAGATCGCGCCGGAGATCAGCGGCCGCCTCGCGCGCATCGTGGTCGCCCCGGGGCAGAGCGTGCACAAAGGCGACGCGCTTGCCGAGCTTTCAAGCCCCGAACGCGAAGCGGCATTGGTCTTGGCCAAGGCGCAACTCGACGAGGCGCGCGCGGCGCGCAATCGGGTTTATGCCGGCCCGCGGCAGGAGCAGGTCGATACGCTTGCGCGCTCGATCGACACGGCAAAGGCCAACCTGCTCTATGCACAACAGCAAGTCGCGCGCACCTCCGAGCTCGCCGCGAAAGGGGTCGCCTCGCGCCAGGACCTCGACAAGGCCACCGCCGAAATAGGCCGGGCCCGCGCCAATCTGCTGGGCGCGCAGGAGCAATACGAGGCCGCCCGTCTCGGGCCGACGCCCGAGCAGCGCGCGGTGGCCGACGCCGAGGTGGCGAGGGCGGCGGCGGCGGTGTCGGTCGTTGCCGCGGGCGTCGCCAAATTGCAGCTTCGCGCCCCCGCGGACGCCACCGTCGCGCTCCTCGTCGCCGAGCCGGGCGAAGCGATCGTTCCGGGCCAGCCGGTCATGACCGTGCAGCCGGCCGGCCGGCAGTGGGCGAGCTTCAACCTGCGCGAGGATCAGCTCGGGGATCTCCACATCGGCCCCGGCGTCGAGCTCCTGCCGGCCGGCGGCAAAGATCGCATCGCAGCCGAGGTCACTGAAATCATTCCGCGCGGCGAGTTCGCGACATGGCGCGCCGCGCGCGCCGTCGGCGACTACGATCTCAACACCTTCCTCATCCGTGCCGACCCGTCGGGGGTGGCGGATGGGCTGCAGCCGGGAATGACGGTTTGGCTGGAATCGCCAGCGCGCGTGCGCGGGCACTAAAGCCCATCATCCGGGACGTGCCACGATCTTCCCCTCTCCGCCCCAATGGGGCGGAGAGGCCAGGTGAGGACTTCCCACCAATGAACAAGAAGAATCTGCGGGCTGGTACCCCGCAGCGGCGCCGCAAGCTTCAGCCCGTGGTTTTGATTGTAGCGCCGTGCTCGCGCCGTCCAGGACGCGTTGCGCCGG
>JBKQTR010000204.1:0-6849 GCA_052143095.1 Allostellaceae bacterium | reverse complement strand
AATGGGGCCGGCTCGACATCCTCGTCAGCAATGTCGGGCTGCGCAACCGCCGCTTCATCGATCAGCTCTCGCTCGACGACATGCGCGAGATGCTCGAGGTCAATCTCGCCGCCCCCTTCGGCCTTGCCAAGGCGGCGGCGGCGCTGATGCTGCCGCGTCGCTGGGGCCGGATCATCATGGTGACCTCGGTGGCGGGACCGCTGTCGCGCGCCGGCGACGCCGCCTATACGGCGGCCAAGGGCGGTCTTGCCGCGCTCACCCGCGCGCTTGCCGCCGAGTACGGCCCGCACGGCATCACTGCCAATGCCATCGCGCCCGGCTTCTTCGCCACCGAGACCAATGCCGAGCGCGTTGCCGACCCCAAATTCCTCGCCTTCGTCGAGCTGCGGGTGCCGTTGCGGCGATGGGGGCAGCCGCAGGAGATCGGCGGTGCCGCCGTGTTCCTGGCCTCCAACGAGGCTTCTTACGTCAACGGCCACGTGCTCACCGTCGATGGCGGCTTCAGCTCGTCTTTCTGATTGGCGTCCGGCTGCCGGGTCGGCTATAGCGTGGCCGCCGGCCAAGAAATCCAACAGTGAGCCAGGGAAGTGCGATGCGCGGATTGATGATGGACCGCCCTATGCTCATCGGGGCGCTCATTCAATATGCCGCCGAGTATCACGGCGACACCGAGATCGTGACACGGACCACCGAGGGTCCGATCCACCGCTACACCTATGTCGAGGCCGAGCGCCGCGCCAAGCAGCTGGCGAAGGCGCTGAAGCGGCTGGGGATCGCGGTCGGCGACCGTGTGGCGACCATCGCCTGGAACACTCACCGGCATTTCGAGCTTTATTTCGCCGTCTCCGGCATCGGCGCCGTCTGCCACACGATCAATCCGCGGCTTTTCGCCGATCAGTTGCGCTACATCGTCAACCATGCCGAGGACAAGCTGCTGTTCCTCGACCTCACTTTCGTGCCGATCGCCGAGAAGATGGCCGGCGAATGGCCGACGCTGCGGCACTACGTGATCATGACCGATCGCGCGCATATGCCGCAGACGAGCCTGCCCGGCGCACTCTGCTATGAGGACCTCGTCGCCGGCGAGACGGCGGATCTCGTCTGGCCGGAATTCGACGAGAATACCGCGTCTTCGCTGTGCTACACCTCGGGCACCACCGGCAATCCCAAGGGCGCGCTCTACACCCATCGTTCCACCCTGCTGCACAGCTTCGCCATCTGCTCGGCCAACGCGGTCGGGATCTCGATGCGCGACTCGATTCTGCCGGTGGTGCCGATGTTCCACGTCAATGCCTGGGGCATCCCCTACGCCGCGGCGATGTCGGGCTCGAAGCTGGTCTTTCCCGGCCCGAAGCTCGACGGCGCCAGCCTGCACGAGCTGTTCACGGAGGAGAAGGTGACGCTGGCGCTGGGCGTTCCCACCGTATGGCTCGGTCTCCTGCACTATCTCGAGCAGACGGGCAAGCGGCTCGACGGCCTGAAGCGCGTCACCGTCGGCGGCTCGGCGGTGCCGCGGACGATGATCGAGAGCTTCGAAGAGACCTACGGCGTCCAATGCATCCATGGCTGGGGCATGACCGAGATGAGCCCCGTGGGCTCGCTGGGGCTGCCGAAGCTGAAGCATCTGACGCGCTCGAAGGACGAGCTGCTGGCGATCAAGGCCAAGCAGGGCTTTCCGCTGTTCGGCGTCGACATGAAGGTGATCGGCGCCGACGGCCAGATAGCGCCGCATGACGGCAAGGCGAGCGGCGAGCTTCTGGTGCGCGGCCCCTGGATCGTCAGCGCCTATTTCAACGACGATCAGGCGACGGCGGCGGCCTTCGACGCGGAAGGCTGGTTCCGCACCGGCGACGTCGCGACCATCGACAGCGACGGCTACATGATCATCGTCGACCGCAGCAAGGACGTGATCAAGTCCGGCGGCGAGTGGATCAGCTCGATCGACGTCGAGAATGCGGCGATGGGCCACCCCGACATTGCCGAAGCGGCGGTGATCGGCCTGCCGCATCCCAAATGGGATGAGCGGCCGCTGCTCATCGTCGTGCCCAAACCGGGGCGCCAGCCGAGCAAGGAATCGATCACCGCCTTCCTCTGCGACAAGATCGCGCGCTGGCAGCTGCCCGACGATGTCGTGATCGTGCCGGAGATCCCGCACGGCGCCACCGGCAAGGTGCTCAAGACCAAGCTGCGCGAGCAGTTCAGGGAATACCGCCTGCCGACGATCTAGAGAGCGGGGCTGGGGAGGAAGCGATGGCAAAACGGCTCGACGGCAAGGCGGCGTTCATCACCGGCGGCGCCTCGGGGCTCGGGCGCGCCATGGCGGAGGCTTTCGCCGCGGAAGGCGCGCGCGTGGCCATTGCCGATATCGACCGCGCGCGGGGCGAGGATGCCGCCCGGAGCATCGGCGCGGCGGCCATCTTCCTCGCTCACGACGTCACCCGCGAGGAGCACTGGATCGGCAATCTCGGCGCGGCGGCGAGCGCTTTCGGCCGCCTCGATACGCTCGTCAACAATGCCGGCATCGGCACCCGCGGCAATGTCGAGAACACCACGCTGGAAGAGTGGCGGCGCATCCATGCGGTCAATCTCGACGGCCCGTTCCTCGGCTGCAAGCACGCCATCCCGCTGATCGCCAAGGCCGGCGGCGGCGCCATCATCAACATCTCCTCGGTGGCCGGGCTCATCGGTGCGCGCGACAGCGCCGCCTATTGCGCCAGCAAGGGCGGCGTGCGGCTGCTCACCAAATCGGTGGCGATGCATTGCGCGCACCGCAAGAACGGCGTGCGCTGCAACTCCATCCATCCCGTCTATACCGATACGCCGATGGTGGGCCAGATGCTCGCGGAATCGCGCCAGCCCGACAAGATGCTGGAGGCGCTCAAGGCGATGATCCCGCTGGGTCGGCTCGGCACGCCGGAGGAGCTGGCGGCGATGGCGGTCTATCTCGTCTCCGACGAGGCGCGCTTCGTCACCGGCGCCGAGTTCGTCTTCGACGGCGGCTATACCGCGAACTGATCAATAGGCGCGCAGGTACTCGGCGACGGTCTTGAACTGGTCGACCTCGAAGACCTCGACCCGCACCGGGACGACGCCGCTCTTGGTCATGCCCAGGAGCTCGGCGGCGCCGCGCGAGACGTCGATGACGCGGCCTTGCGCGAAGGGGCCGCGGTCGTTGATGCGCACCACCACCGAACGGTTGTTGCTCAGGTTGGTCACGCGCACGACGGTGTCGAGCGGCAGGGAGCGGTGCGCCGCCGTCAGGTCACGCATATCGTAGCGCTCGCCGCTGGCGGTCGTTTTGCGGTGGAAGTCGATGCCGTACCAGGAGGCGAGGCCGACCTGGGTAAAGCTTGGCAGCAGGGTCGGATAGACCGTCGACGGCTCCGGCGGCAGCGTCGGCGGTTGCAGCGCCAGCGAGGGCGGTGTCGAGGATTGCGGCCCGGTACACGCGCCCAGCGCACCTGCCGCCAGGAGCAGCGCGATCAAAAAAGGCCGAAGGAGCGGCATCCCCCGCATGTGCTTGCCCGCCAGTCTCATGCCAACAAGAGTGTATGGAAGTTCTTACCGAGTTCCTAACGATAGATTTTCGGGAAATTACAGGTCTAAGTTGTTGTTATCGCTCGCGACCAACGCCTCGGTCCGATGCCGGCCGCGACCGTCGGCGCGCGCCAGCCGCGGTTGATCCGGCACGTCGCCGGCCTTGTCGCGCGCCATGAACGGCGGCGCAGCTGCGCGCGCGGCGGAGCCGACGCGCCGCGCTCCTTTGCCATCGGCGATCGGGAGGTGCGTGACGCGAGGCAGGCCGTGGCATCGGCGCGCGCGGCCTGGTCGCGCTGGACTGGAACGGAGTGATGGGATCGATCGCGCGCCCGCGCCGAGCAACAAGGGGCCGCTCATTTCTGAGCGGCCCCCGGTTTCGTCGGTTTGGTTGCACAGCTGCCGGTCGCGCAGAGCGCATACAGCAGCGACACAATAATATCGATCCTCGAAAAAAAACGCTACGCGAAAGCGCATTGTCGTCCTAGGCCTCGCGCGCGGGGCGATCTCGCGGGGCGATGATCGATCGGCGGCGGCGGCATCCCGCGCTCTCTCCGGCGATGACGGAACGCGAAGAAGTCGCTGCGCCGCAGAGGTTTCAGCACCGACAAGGCATGCCGCCGCGCCGCTGCCGCAGCTCGGCAGCGATGGCGGCGCAGGTTTCTCGAAGCCGCGCGGAAAAATCCGGGACGATCGTCCGGACCGGCCGAGCGGCGCCGCTGCCCCGCCGAGTCGGCGGCCGTGCGACCGCGCGTCGCGGCGGATGCACCCTCGCCAACGCAATCTTGCCACATTGCAGATGCTTTAATCTTTTCGGGGGAGTGGTGCGCGGCCTGGACGGCCCGGCATCATCGCCATATACCGGATACCGGCGAGACCGGCCGGCCGCTTCTGCGGGGGCGGCTCTGCTGTCGTGGTCGGCGACGGAAAAGGGTTTCGAGACGCATGGTGGGCGAGGGCGAGCACGGGCATGAAGGGCGGCCGGTCGCGCTGGCGGGACTATCGCTCGTCGCGCTGCTGATCGGTGTGCTGGCCGGCGGCTCGTCGGTGCTGTTCCGCGCGCTGGTCGCGGCCATCCACAATCTGTTTTTCCTCGGCACGCTCTCGTTCTACTACGACCCGAACCTGCATACGCCCTCGAGCTGGCTCGGACCGCTGGTGATCCTGTCTCCGGCCATCGGCGGCATCGCCGTGGTCATGCTGATGCGGGCGCTGCCGGCCGACCGCCGTGGGCAAGGCGTCTCCGACATCATCGATGCCATCTATTATCGCGAGGGCCGCGTGCGCACCGTCTCGGCCTTCGCCAAATCGCTGGCGGCGGGAGTGCAAAGCGGCAGCGGCGGCTCGGTCGGGCGCGAGGCGGCGATCGTGCAGATCGGCGCCGCGCTCGCCTCGCGCATCTCGCGGCTGCTCAACCTCGCGCAATGGCAGCGCATGACGCTCGTCGCCGCCGGCGCCGCCGCCGGGCTCGCCGGCGCCTTCAACGCGCCGCTCGGCTCGATCGTCTTCGCCATCGAGTTGATGATGCCCGAGATCAGCGCGCGCACGCTGCTGCCGGTTACCATCGCCACCGGCGCCAGCACCTTCGTCACGCGCTTCTACTACGGGATGCAGCCGACCTTCCTGGTCCAGACCGTGATGGCGACGCATCTGCGCATCGCCGGCGTGCTCGGCCTGTTGCCGTTCCTGCTGTTCGGCATCCTGCTGGGCTTCGCCGCCTGGTCGATGATCGCCGTCCTCGGCTGGTCCGAGCGCCAATTCGCGCGGATCACGCCGAACCCCTTTCTCCAGCACATGATCGGCATGCTCATGGTGGGCGGGCTCGCTTATGGGCTGATGGTCACCACCGGCCATTACTACGTTGCCGGGCCGAGCTACGCCGCGCTGCAGGATATGCTGCGCGGCGACATCTCCACCCTTGGTTTCTTCGCGCTGCTCTTCGCCGCCAAGGTGCTGGCCACGGTGTTGACGCTCGGCTCCGGCGGCAGCGGCGGCGTCTTCTCGGCCTCGCTGGTCATCGGCGCGGCTTTCGGCGGGGTGGTGGGCACGGCCACGACGATGGTCGCGCCGAGCCTCGGCCTCGACGTCACCGATTTCTGCATCGTCGGCATGGCCGGCATGCTCGGCGGCACCACCGGCGCGGCGATCACCGCCATCGTCATGGTGTTCGAGCTGACGCGCGACTACAACGTTATCGTGCCGATGATCCTGGGCGTGACCCTGGCGCTGGCCGTGCGCCGCGCCGTGCTGCCGGAGAGCGTCTATACGCTGAAGCTCGTCAAGAAAGGCCACGAAGTGCCCGACGCGCTGCAGGCGAATACGTACCGCATCCGCCATGCCGACAAGGCGATGGCGACCGATTTCGAACTGCGCCAGGCGAGCGAGCCGCTCGACGAGGTGATCGCGTCGCTGGAGGAGACCGGCAAGCCGTTCTTCCTCATGGTGGCCGATGGCGCGCGCATCAAAGGCTATGTCCGCCTCGATCCCGGCTTCAAGCTGTGGCAAGCGCGCGAGCCCGGCATGACGCTCGGCGACGTCGCGCGTACCGATTTCGCGCTGGCGCGTCCGGGCGACACCATGTTCGACGTGATCGGCCGGCTGGCCCGGCGCGGCGGCAATCTCGCCGTCGTCGTGCGCGGCACGCGGCGGATTCCGCGCGCCGACGACGTCGCGGGCTACATCGCGCTCGATACCATGGGCGCCGCCGTCATCGACAATGCGCGGGCCTATGCGGCGCCGCAGACGCGCAACCCTTTCCCGATCCTCTATCGCCGTCGCGTCATCCGCCCGATCCGCTTCTGGCGCAACAAGTTCAGAGGGCCGCAGCCCGAGCGCGAGCCCTGACCGCCCTGCCGCGGCGCGCCTCTCTGCGTCACAAAGGCATGCGCGTCGCGCGAAATGGCGTCCCGTCTTGCGCCAAAGCAGCGCTTGCCTCAGCGGCGGGGAGGAATACTATCGGCGCTGTACCCCCGCTAGATCGGCGCTGTACCCGCGCCATGCCGAAGACGGATGGGTATGCTCAGAAAGAGGGAGGTCCCGCATGCCGCGAAAGTTTCGCCTGACATGCGCGCGCACGACCTATTTCGATGTCGAGGTGACGGCGGATGACGGCGCCGAGGCGGAGCGGCTGCTCGAAGCAGCCATTGCGACCAATCCAGCGCTGTGCGACAGCAGCCGGCTGATCGGCAAGTCGATCCATCGCATCGTCGAGATCGCGGCGCAGGAGGAGGAGGGGGCTTCCGCCGGGGGCCTGCGCGAAAGCCACCTCGCCGGCGGGGCAAACGAAGAGCCAGCCGTCTCTGAGAGACAGCT